>JBDGTS010000008.1:0-160706 GCA_042216675.1 Halobacteriaceae archaeon
TCGGTCAAATTCACGCATCACAGCCCTGCTAAACCCCCTGTAGTCTCAACTTCCGGCCAGCCAATTCTATATCGCTCTATGTGATTTATACCGGCCGCGCCCCCTCCCGATGCTTACTTCCCACAGACCACCGACATTACCACCCATGACCTCTGAAGACCCACGCGACGTACTCGAGCGGGTCGGCGCCCGCTTCGATTTCACCGAGTACGAGGCCGAAGCCTACCTCGCGGTGCTCGAACACGGCCGGGTGACGGCCTCGGAACTCGCGGACCTCACTTCCATCCCCCAACCACGCGTCTACGACACCGTTCGGAGCCTCGCGGACCGGAATCTGGTGGACCTCCACGAGTCCCGGCCGATGGAAGTCGTCGCCATCGACCCACGGGAGGCGTTCGCCGACGTGCGCACCTCGCTCGACGACCTCGAAGACGCCCTCGAACGCGCCTATGCGGCCCCCAAGCCGGGCGGCGAGGCGGTGACGCTCGTGAAGTCCCGGTCGACCATCGTTCGCAATCTGCGCGACACCGTCGAGACGGCGGAGTACGAACTCCTCCTGTCGCTGACGCCGGACCTGCTGGCCGGCTTCGAGGAGGAGATCCGGGCCGCGCGGGACCGGGGGGTCGCCATCGACTTGCTGCTCTCCCCCGCCGCGGAGGTGCCAGACCCCGCGGACTACGACTACACGGCCGTCGCGACGACGGCGCGGGCCCGGCGGGGCGTCACCACGCCCATCGTGGCCGTCGCGGACGGGCGCCACTCCGTTTACGCGACCCGGGAGGCGCTTCGGGCGAATCAGGACCGCTACGGCGTCGTGTTCAACCGCTCGGAGCTGGGCTTCCTCGTCACCGGCTTCCTGCTGACGGCGGTGTGGAGCTCCGCGGAGTCGCTCGTGGAAGTCCCCGACGAGCGGCCGTTTCCGCGGCGCTACGCCACGGTCCGGCGCTGCGTGACCGAACTCGACGCCGCGGACGGGGAGTTCTACGCGGCCATCCGGGGTCGGGACGTGATGACGGGCGACTCCCGGACCGTGCGGGGTCGCATCGTGGACCGGGACCTCGGGACCGCCCACGAGACGGCGGAACTCGTCGTCGAGACGGCGGACGGCGACGTCGAAGTCGGGGGACAGGCCGCGGCGCTGGAGGACGTCGAGGCCCACGAAATCGTCGTCGACACGGGGGAGGCCCCCGACTTCGAGTCCTGAATTGGGCGGTACTGTTTAGCCGTCCCCGCGTGAACGCCCATCCGTATGAGCGACTCCGAGGACATTCCGAACGCGATGGAAGTGGGCCAGTCAGTGTACGACGAGGACGGCAACGAACTCGGCACTATCCGCGGGTGGGACGACGACGGCTTCTTCGTCACCACCCGACAGGGAATCGCGGCGCTCTCGGTCGAACACGAGCACACGACGCCGACGCATGGCGAGGCAGAACTGATGTGGCGCTGTTCGGACTGCGGGGAGATGGGTGACGTCGCGGCCGTCCCCGAGGCGTGCCCCTCCTGTGGGGCGCCGCGTGAGAACCTCTTCTACTGGACCGAGGATTAGAAGGGCGCGTCGGGTGCGCCGCCGCTGTCCTCGCTCTCCTCACCCGGGAACGAGGGGGACGTGCCGCCGTCGTCTTCCATGCCGGTCGTGGCGTTCACGACTTCGATTTCGGGAATCTCGGTGACCATTCGGGACTTGATGGCCTGAATCGTCATCGGCGAGATACCACAGCCGGAACACGCGCCGCTGAGCTGAATCGTCACCTCGCCGCTCTCGCGGTCGAGGTCCGTGATGGCGGCGTCGCCGCCGTGCATCTGGATCTGGGGGAAGTTGCGCCGCAGGAAGTTACTGATGCGCTCCTTCAGGTCGTCCCCGTCTTGGGTCTCGGTGCTCATGTCGTCAGATACTGTGCCCGCGGGCTTAGGCCTTTGGTTCGTCCTGATTGCCGACGCCGAACACGTTCTGCAGTTGGCTCTCGATTTCGTCGACGTACAGGTCCAGTAGCTCCGCCGCTCGCTCGTCGGAGACGACGACGCCCTCCAGTCTGTCGAGGGGGTCCTCGGGTAGTTCGAGGGTGAACTCGCCGTCGCCCTCGTAAACGGGTTCGCTCTCGTTCAGAATCTGCTGGTCGATGGCGTGGACCAGTTGGGAGTCGTACTCCCCGTTGAGGCGGTCGAACGCCCGCTTGTACGCGTTCTGCAACTGCGGGAAGTACTCGCGGTATTTCTCCGCCTCGAATTTCTCGGGGTCGAAGTCGGCCATGGAGTCGAGTTGGCCGCCGGCGCACAAAAGTCGGGCGGTCACTGCTCGTAAACCGTATGTGGCGATACAGAACTCCCGAATCGGCTCGTCGGGTCGGACGCCGACGGCCGCGCGGCCAGCGTTGACGCGGGCTTTATCCGTTCATCTCCCGTCTCTGTCGTATGGCATCACGCGTCTTGGTTCCGGTAGACGACTCTGAGATGGCCGAGCGGGCACTTCGACACGCCCTCGAATCCCATCCCGACGCCGAAATCGATGTTCTCCACGTCGTCGGGGGGCCGTCTCAGATGATGGGGGACGCGGTGAGTCTCGCTCTGGCGGACGACATCGAGGCGGCCGCCCAAGAGCGTGCAGCCGAGGTTTTCGAGCGTGCGCGCGACGTCGCGGCGGAGTACGACGCGGACATCACGACGGACGTCGCGTGGGGGATGCCGGCCAAAGCGATCCTCGATCGAGCCGAGGACTACGACGTAGTCGTCATCGGCAGTCACGGGGGGACGTTGGCTGAGCGCTTCTTCGTCGGGAACGTCGCTCAGAAGGTAGTCCGGCGGTCGCCGGTGCCGGTGACGGTCGTCCGCTGAGGGATTTGCGGCCTCGATGGGGGCGTCCCGGCGACACGTATCGAGCCGCCGGCCGCGACGACTGGCTACCCCAGTTGCTCGCCGACGATGCGGTCGGCCTCGGCGACGAACTCTCGCTCCCTGCCCGCGGGTACCGTCGCGCCCGCCGCCACGTCGTGGCCGCCGCCCTCGCCGCCGACGGCCGCGGCGGCGTCGCTCATCACCGCCGAGAGGTCGAGACCCGCGCGGGTGAGCCCCGGCGTGCCCCGTGCGGACACTTTGACGGCCCCGTCCTCGTCGGCCTTCTCAGCGAAGGCGACGATGGGGGTGCCCGAGTCCACGCCCTCCGTGCCCACGGCCATGCCGGCGACGATGCCCACGATGGTCTCCCGAATCTCGTCGCCGGCGTGGAACCACTGGAGATGGTTCTCGTGGGTGACGCCCTCGGATTTGACCCACTCCAGCCCCTGCGAGAGGTTCCGGCGGTGCTGGCGCAACAGGTCGCGGGCCGAGGCGAGCGCTTCGTCTCTGTCCCCGAGACAGACTGCGAGGCCCACGTCGGCCCGGTCGTAGCGCGCGGTGGCGTTGAGGAGCGTCGAGAACTCGCTTGCGTCCCGAAGTTCTGTCCCGGGAGTCTCACGGGCCAGCGTGTAGGTGGTCCCGACGAGGCGCTCGACTTTCGACGCGGGAACCCCGCGCTCGATGGCTCGTTGGAGCAGGGCGCTCACGATCGATTTCTTCTCCGTTCGGTCGAGGTCGGCCCAGCGCCGCCAGTCGCCGTCCACGCGGAGGTCGACGCCACAGGACTCCAGAAACTCGATGGCGCCGCGCTCGCTTCCGGTGACGCCCGGAATCCGCACGTCGCCGGCGTACTCCAGCAGTTTGTGGAGCGGGCGGGTCTGGGTGCCGTACATCGCGAGGTCCTGCCCGGTTTCGAGTGCGCCCGCCGCGACGCCTTCCGCCGCGACGTCGGCGTTCGCGCCGACGAGTTCGCCTCCGGAGGCCTGCATGTCGCCGACGGCGCCGACGACGGCCAGTGCCGCGAGGTCGCGGTTGTCGGTGTCGCCCTCCAAGGCCCGTGCGAGGACGTACGCCGCGCCCGCGCCAGACAGTTCCGAGGCGCCGTCGATGCCCTCCAGCAGAGGGTTGAGGTGGAACTCCGTGTCCGCGTCGGCGGGCCGGTGGTGGTCCGCGACGACGGGCGTGAACGCGCCCGCTCGCTCGTGGTCGACGATGGCGTCGAGTTGCCCGCTCCCGAAGTCGGTGAACAGCACCGTCTCGTAGCCGGTGGCGGCGACGTCGGCGACGGCCGCGTCGTCGAGTTGGTCCTCGAAGCGCACCTCGAAGGGGATGCCCGCCCGTTCGAGCGCCGTCGCGGCGACGGCAGCGCTCGTGAGGCCGTCCGCGTCGATGTGGGAGACGACGAGCACCTTCTCGGCGGCCCGGAGACAGTCGGCACAGCGTCGCGCCCGGTCGGCGAGCGCCGGTACGGGTCCGCTCATTCACTCGCCCTAGCGCGGACCCGCACAAAAAGTCACGCCTACGCCTCGGCGTCGAGGCGGGCGGCGACGGCCCGCGCCAGCGTCTCGAAGTCGGCGGTGTCGGGCACGACGTCCACCTCGATGCCCAGTTCGGCCGCCGTCTCGGCCGTCGGCTCCCCGATTGTTCCGACGACGGCCTCGTTCAGGCCGTCGATGGCGCCCTCGCGCACGCCCCGTTCGGCCGCGGCGTCGAGGAAGTGCTCGACGGTGAGCGAGGAGGTGAACAGCGCGGCGTCGAGGGTGCCCTCGGCGGCCGCGGCCGCGGACGCGCCGCTCCCGTTCGGGCGGACGAGGCGGTAGAGGACCGTCTCGTGGACGTACGCGCCGGCGGCTTCGAGGCCGTCCAACAGCACGTCGCTCCCGTGGTCCGAGCGGGCCACCTCGACGCGCGCCCCGTCCACGCGGTCCCCCAGCGTCTCGACCAGTCCCGACGAGGAGTACTCCGCGGGCACCACACGCACCTCGTAGCCCGCGTCACGGAGGGCATCGGCCGTCGTCTCGCCGATTGCGCACAGCGTCGCGTCGCCGGGGTCCCAGCCGGCTTCGGCCACCCGGCCCGCGCCGGTGGTGCTGGTCAGAATCGCGTAGTCGGCGTCGGAGCGCGGGACGGCGTCGGCTGGGTCGACGGCGAGCATCGGGTCCGCGAGCGGTTCCATCCCGAGTTCTCGGAGCGTCTCGGCGGCGTCGGCGAGGCGCCCGTCCGCCGGCCGGAAGACGGCGACGCGGGTCATCGCCCCTCCAGCCAGTCCACGACGCGGTCCCGGTGTGCGGCAACCTCGCCGATGACCGTCACGGCCGGCGGCTCGATGCCCACCCGTTCGGCCTCCGCGGCGATGGAGGCGAGCGTTCCCGTCGCCACCTGCTGGTCGGTCCACGTCGCTCGCTCGACGAGCGCGGCCGGGGTGTCCGCGTCGAGGCCCGCCTCGTGGAGCTGTTTGGTGTACTCGGGGAGCCGACGAACTCCCATCAGCACGACGATGGTGCCGCCCGTCTCCGCCAGCGCCGCCCAATCGACGGCCGACTCCTCCTTCTCGGGGTCCTCGTGGCCCGTGACGATGGAGACGCTGGAGGACACCTCCCGATGGGTGGCGGGGATGCCCGCCACGCCGGGCGCGGCGATGGCCGAACTCACGCCCGGCACCACCTCGAAGGGCACGTCGTGGTCGGCGAGATAGCCCATCTCCTCGCCGCCGCGGCCGAAGACCATCGGGTCGCCGCCCTTGAGTCGGACGACGGTGTCGCCGCTTCGAGCGCGCTCGACCAGCCGCTCGTTGATTTCGGCCTGCGGCGTGCGCTCGCCGTCGGGGCGCTTGCCAACGTCGACGCGCTTCTCGGCGGGAATCGTCTCTAGCAGTTCCGGTCCCGGCAGGTGGTCGTGGAGGACCACGTCGGCCGCTTCGAGGAGCCGTTTTGCCTTCACCGTCAGCAGTTCGGGGTCGCCCGGACCGCTTCCGACGAGGTAGACGGTGCCGGTCACTGTCGCGCCTCCGCGGCGTCGATGAGGTCCCGGGCGCCCTGTGCCACGAGGTCCCGCGCGATGTCGCGGGCACCGTCGGCGTGGTTCTCGACGTCTACGTCCCGGCTGACGCGCGCCTCGCGGTCACCGTCGGGGCCGAGGACGCGCGCCTCGACGTGGACTACCTCGCCTCGGAGGACGGCGTGGACGCCGATGGGCGCGATGCAGCCACCGCCAACCTCGGCGAGGACGGTGCGCTCCACCGTCGTTTCGACGCGCGTTCGGGGGTGGTCGAGGGCGGTCTGGAGATTCTCGGCGGTGTCGCCCGGCGCGGCGGTGATGGCGAGTGCGCCCTGTCCCGGCGCGGGGACGAACTCGTCGGCGGGGAGCCGTTGGTAGTCGAGTTGCGAGAGGAGGTTGCTCCGGCGGAGCCCTGCCTCCGCGAGGACGATGGCGTCGTACTCCGTCTCCACCTCGCGGCCGAGGGCCTGCCGTTCGAGTTCGGTGCGCTCCTGAAACCAGCTCTCGCCGCCGTTGCCGTCCTCGTCGAGGTGTCGCTCGTGTTCGGCCTGCAGCGTCGGCGCCAGCAGTTTCTCGATGCGCGTGTCGACGTTACCCCGAAGCGGTTCGACGGTGAGGTCCGGCCGGTTCGCCAGCAACTCCGCGCGCCGGCGTTGACTCGACGTGCCGACGACGGCGCCGTGCGGGAGGTCCGCCAGCGCCGCGCCGTCGGGGGTCACCAGCACGTCGTTGGCGGCGCCGCGGCGGGGCACCGCCGCGACCACGAGGTCCTCGCCGCCCTCGGTGGGCACGTCCTTCAGCGAGTGGACGGCCGCGTCCGCGTCGCCGTCGAGGATGCGCTGGTCGAGACTCCGGACGAACGCGCCCGTCGTCCCGAGGTTCTGGATGAGTTCGTCGCGGACCTTGTCGCCCTCCGTCTCGACTTCCACGAGGTCGACCTCGTAGCGATGGTCCGCGAGTTCCGCCCGCACGTCTTCGGCCTGACTCCGCGCGAGCGCCGAACCGCGCGTGGCGAGGCGTATCGGCCCGCGTCTGCTCA
Organism: Halobacteriaceae archaeon; assembly: GCA_042216675.1. Taxonomy (GTDB): domain Archaea; phylum Halobacteriota; class Halobacteria; order Halobacteriales; family Halobacteriaceae; genus JBDGTS01. Next base: position 6,869 of record JBDGTS010000008.1, read on the forward strand.
TGGTGGTGGGTGGATGCCGGACGGTCAAACGTCCTTCGGAGACGAGGTCCGAGGGAGCGAAGCGACCGAGGACCTCGGGAAAGCGAGCGGGGAACGAAGTGACCCGCGAGCCGCGCGGTGCGGTCCGACTGTCGACGAGGCCGACCGAGGACCTCGATAGTGCGAGCGGGGAGGAACGACCCGCGAGCAGGGCGCCGTGAGCGGCGCGATGCGGTGGGAACGCAAGGAGAGCGACCGCTACCCCCCCATCGTCAGGCGCCGCCACGTGTAGCGCGTCGCGACGAGGACGCCGCCGACGACGGTGACGGCGCCGGCGAGGGCCAACAGCCCCCAGCGGCGCGGGTCGGGTTGCCACGGCGCGTCCACCGCCGCCAGTGCGCGGGCGTCCTTCGTGACGGCGACGGGGAGGAGGACGAGGACCACCGCCAGCGGAACGCCGGCGACGACCAGCGAGAGCGAGAAGGCGACGCCCACCGTGTCGCCGCCGATGCCGCCCGCGCCGAACTCCGCCGTCGCGGCGATGGCCAGCCAGACGAACGAGAGCGCCCAGACGGCGGTGACGGCGGGGACGGCGGCGACCCAGTACCACCAGCGGCCCGCGTCGGGGAGCGAGCGACCCGGGAGCCGGCCGGGTTGGGCGCGGCGCCGGCTCACGGCGTTCCGACGTGCTGGTGTCGCCGGTAGAGGTAGTACAGTCCCAACACTGGCTGGACCGGCGCGCCACCCGAGAACAGGCCCGCCACGCCGAGCAGGCCGTACAGGAACGGGTCGGGGTCCCAGTCGAGGTTCGCCGCGGCGACGGCCTCCGCGTCGGCGTAGATGGCGACGGGGAACAGGAGGGCCAACAGCATTCCCAGCAGGGCCAGCGGAACCACGATGGCGAGGACGGCGGCCATCGAGAGACCGAGCGCCACCGGCAGGTCACCGGGCGCGGCGCCGAGCGCGGCGAGCAGTACCAGCGGAAGGAGGAGCAACAGGGCCGCGAACACGAGGACGTCGTACACCGTCGTCACCGCGACGACGTACCACCACCGCGAGGACACGGGCGCGGAGTCGGGCATACCGACCGCTTGGGCGCCCGTCGTTAAACGCGTTCCGCGAGGACCGTCTCGTAGGCGGCCAGCGCGGCCTCCACGTCCTCTTCGGTGTGCGCGGCGGAGACGAACTGGCTCTCGAACTGGTTGGGCGTGAGGAAGACGCCGGCCTCCTTCATCGCGGGCCAGAACAGGCGCTCCCAGCGCTCCGTGTCGGCGTCGGCGACGTCGGCGCCGTTCTTCGGGTAGGCGTCGAAGCCGGGGTGATCCGGGTTCTGGACGATGCCCTCCACGCAGTCGCTCGCGCCCACCTCGCCGTCGCGGGTGAAGATGACCTTGAACATGCTCCCGGTCCCGGCGACGGTGTACTCGGGGGCGTGGTCGGCGAGGATGTCCCGCAGGCCCGAGCGCAACTGCTCACCGAGTGCGTCGACGTGCTCGTACACGTCGTTCTCGGCGGCGTAGCGCAGGGTTTCGAGGCCCGCGGCCATCGTCACCGGGTGGCCCGAGAAGGTGCCCGACTGGAACACGTCGCCCGACGGCGTGAACTCCTCGATGATGCCCGCGGGGCCGCCGATGGCGCCGACGGGGAAGCCGCCCCCGACGACTTTGCCGAACGTCGTCAGGTCGGGTTCGACGCCGAGTGCGCCCTGCGCGCAGGCGAGGCCGCCGACGCGGAAGCCGGTGATGACTTCGTCGAAGATGAGGAGGGCACCGTGGTCGTCACAGAGGTCCCGCAGGGTCTCGTGGTAGCCCTCGACGGGGTGGACGATGCCCGTGTTGCCGAGCATCGGTTCGGTGAGGACGGCGGCGATGTCGTCGCCGTGTTCCTCGAACACCTCGGTGACGGCCGCGGCGTCGTTGAACGGCACCGGGAGCGTATGCTCCGCGAAGGCGTCGGGGACGCCCGCCGTCGACGGCTTGGGGTCGTCGGCGTCGCCGGCGACGAGCGTGGACTCCTGTGCGCCGTGGTAGCCGCCCTGCATCACGACGATTTTGTCGCGGCCGGTGTGGCCCCGCGCGAGGCGGACCGCGGAGGTGGTGGCTTCCGTTCCGGAGTTGACGAAGCGCACCATCTCCACACTCGGAACGTGGCGCGCGACGAACTCCGCGAGGTCGACCTCGACCTCGGTGGGCGCGCCGTACATCGGCCCGGCGCTGGCGGCGGACTGGACGGCGGCGGTGACGCTCTCGGGAAGGTCGTGGCCCAACAGCAGGGGACCGTAGCCGTTCACGAAGTCCAGATAGCGGTCGCCGTCGGCGTCGACGACGTGCCCGCCGTCGCCGTGGTCGACGAAGAACGGGTACGGGCGAATCGCTCGCACGGAGGAGTTGACGCCGCCGGGGAGGACCGACAGCGCGCGGCCGTAGAGGTCTCGTGAGTCGCGCATGGGTGGGGCTTTGGCTGGCGCCCCAAAAGGTCTGCCTACCCGTCCTCGTCGCCGACAGCGGCCGGGGCGGCGTCTGGGTCGGCGTCGGGGGCAGCCTCGGTCTCGGGGTCGAGGGGCGCCGCGTCGAAGTCGCGATGTGTCCGCTCGACGACCGACACCGACACGTCCACGACGCCGGGGATGCGCCAGAGCGCCCGGCGCTGGTCCTCGACGGCCTCGGAACCGGCGTACCGGCCGAGGACGACGACGTCGCTCTTGCCGGCGACTTCGTACACCGTCGTCACCTGTCGCTCGTCGTGGAGGCGGGCGACGACGTTCGGGAGCATCGTCTGGTTCGTCTCCAGTTCGAAGACGGCGCGCGTGTCGTAGCCGAGACTGTCGTAGTCGAGGCGTGGCTCGTAGCCGACGACCACGCCGCTCTCTTCGAGTTCCTGCACCCGCTCGGCGACGGTGGCCGTAGGGAGGTCCGCGGCGTCGGCCACGTCGCGGAGCGTCGCGCGGCCGTCCGTACGGAGCGCGGCGAGTACGCGTCTGTCGAGGTCGGAGAGTGACATTATCGAGTGGTGGCGGGAGTGTGATCTGCGGGACGAGCGAGCGGCCGGCGGGCCTCAGACCGCCTCGGGACCCTCCTTGCCCGTGCGAATCTGGTAGGCGTCGTCCACGGGCAGGACGAATATTTTGCCGTCGCCGGGTTCGCCCGTGTGGGCGGCGTCCCGAATGGCCTCGACGACGTCCTCGGCGGGGATGTCCGCCACGATGCACTCCACCTTCGTCTTCTGGTGGAGGTCGACGACGTACTCCTCGCCACGCCACTGCCCCGTCTTCGCCGGCTGCGTGCCGCGGCCGGACACGTCGGTGACTGTGAGCGACGGCGCGCCCACTTCCGCGAGGGCGCGTTTGACGTCCGCGAGTTTGTCCGGCCGAATCACTGCCATCACGAGTTTGATGTCGTCGCTCATGCGTCTCCCTCCGTGGTGCCGCCGTCAGCGACTGGTTCGGAGCCACCGACCTCCTCGATAGCGAACTCGGGGTACGCGGAGAGGCCGTGCTCGGACTGGTCGAGCCCGTCGATCTCGTCGGATTCGCTGACACGAAGGTCCATGAACAGACCCACGATGCTCAGCGTAATGATGGTGCCGACCACGCCCCACGTGCCGAGGATGGCGGAGCCCGCAATCTGCATCACGAACTGGTCCATGCTGAAGCCGGCCGTGTCGAAGACCGGAATCAGGATCGTGCCGATGAAGCCAGCGCTCCCGTGGACCGCGAAGACGCCACAGACGTCGTCGATTTTCAGCGAGTCCACGACCCAGCGGTAGACGAACGGCGTCTGGAGGCCGCCGATGAGGCCGATGGCCAGCGCGCCGTACCACGTGACGTGGGCACAGGCGCCCGTAATCGCCACGAGGCCGGCGAGCAGGCCGTTCGCCGCGAACAGTGGGTCGGGCTTGCCTTCCCAGACCGTCGTGACCGCCGTCGAGGCGACGGCGCCGACGCCCATCGCGAGCGTCGTGTTCAGCAGGACGCGGCCGAGGGCCTGCCCCTGAAAGGCCATGTTGCTGAGCGTGGTGCCGCTCAGGACGGTGGCCTGCGTGCCGACGTTGAAGCCGTACCAGCCGAAGGCGAGGAACAGCGTCCCCAGCATCGCCAGCAGCACCGAGTGGCCGGGGATTGGCTGTGAGTTGCCCTCGCTGTCGAAGCGACCGCGGCGTGGTCCGATCATCTTCGCCGCCGTCAGGCCCGCGATGCCGCCCAGCGCGTGGACGACGGTCGCACCCGCGAAGTCCTGGTAGCCGGCGCCGATGGCCTCAGCGAGGTAGCCGCCCCCGCCCAGCGAGAGCAGGCCCCCCTTCCACGTGAGGCCGAGTGCGACGGGGTAGATGATCGCCGTCATCGCGATGGCCGTCGCCACGTACGCGCCGAAGTTCATCCGGCCCGCCACGGCCCCGGAGACGATGGTCGCCGCGGTCATGGCGAACACCGCGCCGAAGAACCAGTTGATCCAGACCATCGACCCCCCGGCGGGGTCAGCCAAGTACGCGAAGGCCGCGCCCACGTCCAGCGCGCTCGAGGACGTGAGTTGGGCGACGACGGTGGCTAACCCGGAGCCGAGCAGGAAGAACACCAGCACGCCCAGCGCCCAGTCCATGAGGTTCTTCATGAACACGTTCGCGGCGTTCCGCGCGCGGACCTGTCCTGCTTCCAGCAGCGCGAACCCCGGCTGCATGAAGAAGATCAGGAAGCAGATCACCAGCACCCACACCGCGTAGATGCTGTCCGCGATGGCGGTGATGCTCGTCTGTAGCGGTTCGACTACCATTCGCCCACCTCCACAAAGGAAATACTCTGTGACCGTTCATCCGCAATTTCGTATGATTTCGCCATGTTCGTCTTGTACCTCGCACCTAATCGGCAAGGATGGATACTAAATAAACTCTGCCGTTTATGAACGGGCAGTAATCCGGGTGTTAATAGACAACCGTGAAATCTAATATCGGATTAAATGTATATAAGGATGTAAACCGCGAAAATCCCACGCAAGAATTGCGGCGCCGCTGGACGGATAAAGTGACGGGGAAGTTACTCTTCGACCGCTCAGAGCCGGCGCGCGACGTCCTCCGCGAAGTACGTCACGACGAGGTCGGCGCCCGCGCGCTTGATACTCGTCAGTGATTCGAGCGCGACGGCCTCCAAGTCGAGCCACCCCCGGTCGGCGGCGGCGTGGAGCATCGCGTACTCCCCGGAGACGTTGTACGCCGCGACGGGATGGTCGAACTGCTCGCGCACGTCGGCCACCACGTCGAGGTAGGGGAGCGCCGGCTTGACCATCAGCACGTCAGCGCCCTGTTCCACGTCGCGGGCCACCTCGCGGCGCGCCTCGCGGCCGTTCGCGGGGTCCATCTGGTAGTGCCGGCGGTTCCCGAACGCGGGCGCGCCGTCCGCGGCGTCCCGGAACGGCCCGTAGAACGCGCTCTCGTACTTCGCGGCGTAGCTCATGACCGGCAGGCTCTCGTGGCCCGCCTCGTCGAGCGCCGCCCGGATGGCGCCCACCTGCCCGTCCATCATCCCGCTGGGGGCCACCATGTCCGCGCCCGCCTCGGCGTGTGAGACGGCCGTTCGGCCGTACAGGGAAAGCGTCTCGTCGTTCGCGACGGTCAGGTCGTCGCCAAGCACCCCGCAGTGGCCGTGGCTCGTGTACTCACAGAGGCACACGTCGGTGACGACGTAGGCGTCCGTCTCCTCGGTGATGGCCCGCGTCGCCCGCTGGACCACGCCGCTCTCGGCCCACGCCCGCGTTCCGCGCTCGTCTTTCGACTCCGGGATGCCAAAGAGGATGACGGCCTCGACGCCCGTCTCCAGTATCTCCTCGACTCGCTCGACGGCCTCGTCGACGGGCACTCGCTCGTGGCCCGGCATCGACTCGATCGGCACGCGCTCGTCCGCCGTCGCGTCGACGAACACGGGCGCGATGAGGTCCTCGGGGCGCACCGTCGTCTCGCTCACCATCCCGCGGATGCCGTCCGCCCTGAGCCGGCGGGGACGACGCGTCAGGTCCATGCGCGTTGGTGGGTGGCCCGCGCGGTTAAGCGTACGCTTGTGCTACAGCGTGGCTGTGGCCGCCACCACCGTCGCGGCGGCCAGCGTCGCCCAGTCACGGCCCGAGAAGGAGAGTGGCGGCAGGGTCGGGTTCCACGCGAAACAGCGGGCGCGGAGCGCCAGCGAGAGCGCCTCGGAGCGCCCGAACGCCCGACCGAGCCCGGTGACGCCGACCAGCCGAATCCGGTCCCGGAGCGAGCGCTCGGCCGCGAGTCGGGCGTGCATCGCCGACCGGATGCGCGCGAGGTCCGCACGCAGGACCGGGAGGAGGCGGAACACCATCCCGACGCCGAGCCCGAGGAACACGCCCACGCGGCCGGGAACGAGCCACTGCACCGCCGCGCGCGACTCTCGGACCCGGGTCGTCCGGACGTAGGCGGCGCCCACCAGCACCGTCAGCCCGACCCGGACGCCCGCGAGCGCCGGAAAGACGGCATCTTCGGGGACGAACCACGGGGGGCCGAGTCGCGCCCCCTCGACGAGCGGTGCCGCGAGCAGGAAGGGCAGGAATCCGCGGAACGCCCACAGCGTCCGGAGCGGCGGCGTTCGCGAGAGCGCGAGGACGCCGAGGGTCACCGCACCCGCCGCGACGAGGCCCCGCGGCGTCGTGTGCGCGAACGCGGCGACGGCGAAGGCGGCCTGAAACGCCAACTTCGCGCGGGCGTCGAGAGTGTGGGCGAGCGAGTCGCCCGGTTCGTAGGCTAGCACGGCGGACGCACGCCGAGTTCGGCGAGGTCGTCGCGCAGGGCCGCCGGTGTGCCGTCGGCGACGATTTCGCCGTCGCCGAGGACCGCCACGCGGTCGGCGAGTGACGCCACGTCCCGCAAGTCGTGGGTGACGACGACCACGCTCCGGCCCTCAGCGGACAGCGCCCCCAACCTGTCGAGAACGGCCTGTCGCGCCGGCCAGTCCAGCCCCGCGAACGGTTCGTCACAGACGAGGTGGTCGGGGTCCATCGCCAGCGCACCGGCGATGGCGACGCGGGCCTGCTCCCCGCCGGAGAGTTCGTCGATGCGCTCCTCGCGGCGGCCGGCCATGTTCACCGCGCCGAGGGCGTCGCGCGTCCGGCGGTCGATTTCCGCGCGGTCGAGGCCGAGGTTCTCCGGTCCGAACGCCACGTCCGTGTCCACCGTCGCCGCGACGAACTGGTCGCGGGGCTCCTGAAACACCATGCCGACGCTCGCGCGCGCGGCCACGAGGTCCTCCTCGACGGGCGTCCCGTTGACCCGCACCGTGCCCTCGTCGGGGTCCAGCAGGCCGTTGAAGTGCCGAATCAGCGTCGTCTTGCCGGAGCCGTTTGGCCCCGCGAGGACGAGGAACTCGCCGTCGTCGACGGTGAGGTCCACGCCGTCGACGGCGACGGTGTCCCCGTAGCGGTGGACGAGGCCCGCCGTCGCTATCATCGAGCGAAGATGGCGTCGCTCCGCACGACGCCGATGGCCGCCGCGGCCTTGATGGCGCCGGTGAGGAGGAACGTACTCGTCAGCGCCAGCACCTTCCCCAGCGAGTAGCCGACGACGAGGACGAGGCCGACACCGCCCAGTCCCCAGACGACGAGCGACCCGGCGGCGATGGCGGCGGCGAGGCGCCACACCGGAATCTCGCGCGGGTCGCGGAGGTTGACGCCGCCGTGTGCGACGAGGCCGATGACGAACGCGCCGACGACGAACCCGACGATGTACCCTCCGGTCGGCCCGAGAATCACACCCATGCCGCTCGCACCCTCCGCGAACACGGGCAACCCGAGCGCTCCCGACAGCATGTACAGGGTGAACGACGCGGCCCCCCACACCGGGCCGAGAACGATGCCGCCCAGATACACCCACAGCGTCTGGAGCGTCAGCGGCACCGTGCCACCGAACAGCGGATGTTGGATGCTCGATATCGGTGCCGTCGCGGCCGTCACCGCGGCGAACACCACGGCGCGGGCGACGTTCAGCGCGGCTTCCTCGCCGACGAGTTTCACGTCCTCCGTCTCGACGCTCATACCTGCCCTGACTCGTCAACCGGTTTCAATCTGACGTTTACGAACCGCGACCCGACAGACATTTGACGCTGCCCCTACTGAATCGTTGTCAGTATGGACGAGAAGACGGCGGAACTCCGTGACCTGTTCGTCGAGGTGACCGACGAGGAGACGGTCACGGAGTCACAGGCCGAGACGCCCGGGTCGCTCGTCTCCGGTGACGACCCCGACGAGCGACTCGCAGACGTCGTCGCGGAGATGCGCGCCGCCCTCGACTTCGCCACGGACCTCCCCGACGCGGCGCTCGTGGCCGTCGTCCGGGGCTACTACGGCGGGGAGTCCGACGCCGACATCGCCGCTGACGTCGACGCCGACGTCGACGCCGACGTCGTCGCCGAGGCCCGCCTCGATATGCACCTGATTCGGGACGACGACGTGCCCGTCGACGCTGATGCGGTCCGCACAGCCGTCGACGAGGGGGCCGACGACGCCGCACTCGCGGAGCGCTTCGACGTTCGCGAGTCAGCGGTCCGCCGCGCCCGCCGCGCCGTCGTCGCTCGCCGTGAGAGCCGTCGCGTCAACCGCCGCTATCGCGACCAGTTCGAGAGCATCCTCGACGACCGGGACATCGCCGAACGCATGACCGGCGACGAGGCCGAGGACGAACTCGCGGGCGCCACCGAGGGCCAAGAGGTCGACGTGAACTTCTAAGGGCGAGAGCGCGGCCAGCGTCGGCGTGTCCGTCACGTTCAGCGACCTCTCGACGGCCGCGTACTGTCCGCGACAGCTGTACTACGCCCGCCGCGACGACCGGGCGCCCCCGCCCCGCGTCGAGCGCATTCGAGCGCTCGCCTTCCGGTATCCCTCGATTCTCGACGGGGCCGCCCCGACCGACGCCGCGATACCCGCGGCCGAGTACCGCCGCCGTCTCCGCGCGCTTCGGGACCGCGACCCGACACTCTGGCGTGCGCTTACCGACCCCGCCGAGCGCGAGCCGGTGGTGACCGGCCGCGACTGCCGCGGCGTCGTCCACAAGGTCCTCGCCGGGCCGGTGCCGTCGCTCGTCGTCGCCGGGGACCCGCCGGAGAACGGCGTCTGGGAGCCACAGTCCGTCCGCGCGGTGGCGGCGGCGAAGGCGCTCGCGTACCGCGAGGAAACCTCGGTCGAACGCGCCGTCGTCGAGTATCCCGCGCACGCCGTCGTCCGCGAACTCTCGCTCACGGGCCGCAGAAAGGCCACCTATCGTCGGGCGCTCCGCGCTGTTCGGTCGCTCGACGGGCCGCCGTCCCGCATCGACGACGACGCGAAGTGCGATGCCTGTGATTACCGCGAGACGTGTGGCGTGCCGACTCGCTCCCTACGCTCGCTCCTGTAGCCAGCGCTCGACGGCGTCCGCGCTCGCGCCGCGGCGGTGGATTTCGCCCGCCGCCACGTCGACGACGGTACTCTCGGTGCCGGGCGTCTCGCCGCCGTCGAGGACGACGGCCGCGCCGTCACGGATCTCCGGGTCGAGGTCGGCGACGCGCGTGACGCTCCCGCGCCCGCTGACGTTGGCGCTCGTGCCGGTCACCGGCCCGGCGGCGTCGAGGAACTGCCGCGCGAGGCCGTGGTCCGGAACCCGGATGCCCACGCGGTCCCGCCCGCCGGTCAGGGCGTCGGGGACGGCGGCGCGCTTCTCGCAGACGACGGTGACCGGGCCGGGCAGGAACGCGGTCATGAACGCCCGCTCCGTTTCGGTCGTCCGCACGTAGTCGAACGCGTCCGCGGGGTCGGACACGGCCAGCGAGAGCGGGTCGTCGCGGTCTCGCCCCTTCGCCGCGAAGACGCGCTCGACGGGCTCGGAGTCCAGCGCGTCCGCGCCGAGGCCGTACACCGTCTCGGTGGGATAGACGACCATCTCGCCGGCCGCGACGGCTTCCGCGGCCCGCTCGATTTCGTCCGCGGCGGCGCTCATCGGTCCGCGAACGCGGCCTCCACCGCGTCGTAGTCCGGAAACTCCGGCCACTCCTCGGCGACCCACGCGTGGGTGACGGTGCGGTCGGGTTCGAGGACGAACACGGCCGGCCGCGGTTCCGCCACGCCGGTCATACCGTCGAGGTCGTGTTCGACGCCGTACTCCTCGGCGACGTGGTTCGCGGGGTCGCTGAACAGGCGCATCTCGGCCTCGCGTTCGCCGAGGAGCGTCGTGTGCTCGTACGGCGTCGAAATCGAGACGCCGAGCAGCTGAATCTCCTCGTCCCAGCCGCGCTCTGCGATCTCCTGCCAGATGTAGGTGGTCGGGAACGCCCCGTCCATCGGATGGAAGACGAGGACGGCCCGGTCGCCGCCCATCGCGTCCGACAGCGACGAATCCTCCCAGTACTCCTCGTTCACGAGCGGCCGGGTGAACTCCGGCGCCGTCTCGCCGGCCTCGACGTGGTCCGTCGCCGGAAGGTCGACGACCTCGAAGGGGAGATCCATCAGCTCTCACCCCCGTCGCCGTAGGTGCGGTCGAGATACTCGACGATGTTCGCGCTCTCGGCCATCGTCACGTCGGTCTCCTCGTCCACGAGCGCCGGCACCGTGCGCACGCCCGCCACCCGCTTGACGGCGTCGCGCTCGCTGTGAAGCGGGAGTACGAACCGGGAGTCGTACGCCAGCCCCAGTTCGTCCAGCTTGTGGACGACCCGCTCACAGAACGGACAGGCCTGTAGTCGGTAGAGAATGCGCTCTGCCATGGGCGTTCGTTTGGCCGTCAGCGGGGTAAGCGTGTTGCTCGTTCGGGAAGAAACGCTTATCCACCCGGCCTCATAACGTCACGCCACCACATGGGCATACACTCGCTAGCGGCGGTACCCATTTCGAGCGCGATTCTCGGTGTCGAACCCACGAAGGAGGTAATCACAGCGCTCGGCGTCGTCGCCCTCATCGTTCTGATGGGGCTGTCGGCGTTCTTCTCCTCCTCCGAGATCGCGATGTTCTCTCTCGCCCAGCATCGCATCGAGGCGCTCGCTGACGAGGGGCTCCCGGGGTCGAAGACCATCAAGGACCTCCAGTCGAACCCCCACCGTCTGCTCGTCACCATTCTGGTCGGCAACAACCTCGTGAACATCGCGATGTCCTCCATCTCGACGGCCATCGTGGGGTTCTACTTCGACGCCGGCCCGGCCGTCCTCATCTCCACGTTCGGCATCACGGCCCTCGTGTTGCTGTTCGGCGAGAGCGCCCCGAAGTCTTACGCCGTCGAGAACACCGAGTCGTGGGCGCTCCGCATCGCGCGCCCCCTGAAGTACTCGGAGTACGTGTTGTTGCCCCTCGTCGTCACGTTCGACTACCTCACGCGGGCCGTCAACCGCATCACCGGGGGGCGCTCGGCAATCGAGTCCTCCTACGTCACCCGCGACGAGATTCAGGACATGATCGAGACGGGGGAGCGCGAGGGCGTCATCGACGAGGAGGAGCGAGAGATGCTCCAGCGCATCTTCCGCTTCAACAACACCATCGCCAAGGAGGTGATGACCCCGCGACTGGACATGACGGCCATCTCGACGGACGCGTCCATCGAAGAGGCCCTCCAAGAGTGCATCCAGAGCGGACACGCCCGTCTCCCCGTCTACGAGGGAAGCCTCGACAACGTCATCGGCGTCGTCAACATCCGCGACCTCGTTCGCGACTACGAGTTCGGCGCCGAACGAGGGACGACGGGTCTCGAGGACGTCATCGAACCGACGCTCCACGTCCCGGAGTCGAAGAACGTCGACGAACTCCTCGCGGAGATGCGGGAGAACCGCCTCCAGATGGTCGTCGTCATCGACGAGTTCGGCACCACCGAGGGGCTGGTGACGATGGAGGACATGATCGAGGAAATCGTCGGCGAAATCCTCGAAGGCGGCGAGGAGGAACCCCTCGAACGCGTCGACGAGAACACGGTCATCGTCCGCGGCGAGGTGAACATCGACGAGGTCAACGAGGCCCTCGACGTCGAGATTCCCGAGGGTGAGGAGTTCGAGACCATCGCCGGGTTCGTGTTCAACCGCGCGGGCCGCCTCGTGGAGGCCGGTGAGGACATCGAGTACGAGGACATCCGCATCACCGTCGAACAGGTGGAGAACACCCGCATCGTTGAGGCGCGAATCGAACGCCTCCCGGCGGAGGACGAGGCGGAGGGCGAGGACGCCGTCGAGCCTGAGTCCTAGAAGGCGGCCGACGCGGCCGCGAACGCGACGTAACTCGCGCCGAAGGCGAGGACGAGCGACCCGACCCACGCCAGCACGGTGAAGACCATTTTCCGACGGCTCACGCCCGCCCGCCCGGCGGCGTAGCCGCTCCCGACGATGGCGCTGACGATGATTTCGTTGAACGAGACGGGGATGCCGAAGAACACGGCCGTCTGCGCGATGGCGAAGGAGGGGATGAGCGCCGCGATGGACCGCCGCGGCCCCAGCGAGGAGTAGTCCTGTGAGAGCGCCTTTATCATCCGCGGCGCGCCGGTCCACGACCCCACGAGGAGGCCCGCGCCGCCGAGTGCCAAGAGCGCCATCGGGACGCCGCTCCCGCCCGTCTCGATGAGCGGAATCAGCGGCCCGACGGCGAGGCCCACCTGCGTGCCGCCCGCCGAGAACGCCACGAGCGCCCCCAGCGCCAGCAGGAAGTGCTGTTGACCGCGCGCGGAGGAACCGGCCATGTCGTAGGCCAGCGCCCCCGCGGAGAAAAGCGCCAGCGCCAGCGTGCCGGCGGCGCGGACGAGTACCGGGGCGCCCGTGCCGCCCGCGAGCGCGCCCGCCATCGACACGCTCTCGCCGGCGGGACCGAGGAAGACGAAGCCGATGTTCGCGACGATGGCGCCGACGACGGCGGCCAACACCGGGATGGTGTACCGGTCGCGGTCGATGTCCCGGAGCAGGCGCGCCGTGCCGTAGGCGATGCCGCCGCCGACGAACGGCACGAGCACCCAGAGGGTCCCGATCTCCTGATACTTCGCCCACGCCGGCCCGCGGCCGAGCGCCAACCCGGCACCGACGACGGCGCCAGTGACGGTGAACGCGGTGGCGATGGGGTAGCCCGTGAACACGCCGACGGCGACGAGCGTCGCGGCCGTCGCCAGCGCGATGATGGCCGCCAGCGGCGTGAGCGTGCCGCCGACGACGAGTTCGGAGCCGACGGCTTCGGAGACGGCCGCACCTTGGAGTACAGCCCCCGCGAAGCCGAGCAATCCGACGAAGAAGCCCGCCCGCATGACGGGAATCGCGTTGGCGCCGACGGCGGGCGCGAACGGGGTCGACCCCGAGGACCCGGCGCCGATGGACCACGCCATGAACAGACTCGCGACTCCGGCGACGGCCAGCGTCGCGACCGCGGCAGGGTCGACCATGGATGGGGAAGCCCGCGGGCGCTACTAAAGTGTGGTCAGTTGGTCGTGGCGTCGACGTTCGAGTCCGGCTCGGGCGCCTCGGCGCCCTCGACGACTTCGGCGGCCTCCGTCTCCTTCTCCGTGTCGACGTGCCACCGGTCGTAGTCCGTCTCGAACTCCGCGAGTCGCTCGCGGGCCTCGTCCTTCAGGTCGTCGTCGTTGACGTTGACCTCGAAGACGTAGTCGCCGTCGCGGGTGCGCTGGAGGTTCGCGCTCACGAGGTCGTTGTCGAAGTAGTAGGGGGTAAAGCGCGTCATCACGTTGCGGTAGACGGCGTCCTCGACCCGGCGGAGCGCCTTCCGCCCCGCCGTGTCGGCCGCGCGGGCGACGTGGCCCACGGAGTCCTGCCACTTCTCGACGGCGCCGTCGGGGTCCTCGTCGAGTTCCTCGTAGGACTCCACGAGTCGCTCGCCCGCCGTCTGCATGTCCTCGTCGGGAGACTTGCCGGCGCGTTCGCCCTCGCCCTCGCCGACGCTGGCCTGTTCGGCCGTCTTCTCGTTCACGTCCTCCGAGAGACGCTCGTGGGCCTTCGGCCGCCACTCGTTCCACTCCTCGAACGCCTCACCGTCGCGCCCCGAATCGCGGAGCGCCCGCGTGATGCGTTCGCCGTGTTCGACGACGTCGCCCCACGTTCCCCGGACTTTGAATCCGGCGATGCTGTCCTCCATCTCGTTATCACCTGCAAGTGCCGGAGCCTTATAAACTTCTGCCGTGTGGCGCGGTCTCAGCCCCCGTGCCCAGCGCCCGCGAGAGCCAAACGCCTTTGACCCCGCCACGCGACGCCTCGGCCATGAGCCGATGCTTCCGGGGGTGGCCGCGGTGAGCGACGAGGGGACCGCGCCCTGTGACGGCTGTACCGACCCCGTCTCGGACGCTCTCGCCCGCACCGTCCGCCTCACGGTGGACCGCTCGCGCGTCGACGACCAGCGCCTCTGTCCGGCCTGTTTCGCCGACTGGATGGAGCGCTACGACCGCGAGATGCGCGGCGCGGACGGCGGCGGCGACGACGACGGCGGCGAGATAATCGTAGACTGAACCCCTTCTCTTCCGGTCGAGGCTGTGCCGGCGTCGTGCGGTTTCGGGGTGTGGCGACCTCTAGCGAAGCCGACCCCCGTATGGCTCCATAGGTCACCCGACCCGACCGGAGGTGGCGCTCCGGATGCGCTCTCGCAGGGCCGGGGCCGACTCGCGGGGCGCTCTGACCTCGAACGTGACCGTCTCGCCGTAGTCGGCGTCGAAGTCGGCCCCGGCGCTCTCCAGCACCGAGCGCACCGTCCCCGAGTCGTCGTACGTCGTCGTGAGCGTGAACGTCTCGTGGGGCACTTCCTCGACGACGCCCGCATCGTCGACGGCCTCCTTCACGCCACGGCTGTAGGCCCGCGCGAGGCCGCCGACGCCGAGTTCCGTCCCGCCGAAGTACCGCACGACGGCCGCGACGACGTTCTCGATGTCCCGTTGCACGAGGACGTTCAGCGCCGGCCCGCCGGACGACCCGCTCGGTTCGCCGTCGTCGGACTGCCACTCGCGGACGAGGACGCCCGTCTCGGGGTCGCCCTCCCGCACCCGGTAGCAGGGAACGACGTGGCTCGCGTCGGGATACTCCGTGCGCACCTCCGCGACGAAGTCTTCGGCGTCGGCGACGGTGTGGACGGGCGCGGCGTGACCGACGAACTCCGACCCCCGAATCTCGAAGGCGGCCTCCCCTCGGCCCGCGAGCGTCCGGTAGGCCATCAGCTGAGTTCGACCGAACGCACGTAGGGCAGGTCGGTCAGTTCCGTAATCAACTCGCCCGGGAGCGGTTCGTCGGTGACCAGAATCAGCGTCGGTTCGTCCGTGAACTCGGGGTCCTCGCTGATGGTCTGCCGGATGGAGATGTCCCGGTCGGCCAGCAGGCCGGTCACCTCCGCGACGATGCCCGCGGCGTCGGCCTCGTGGACCGACACCCGGAGGACGGAGAGGTCCAACACCGGCGCGAGGTCCATCAGGCTCGGAATCTGGGAGATGTTCTGGAAGATTGGTCGGAGTTGGTCGTCGTCGAGAATCGTCTCGGTGGTGGCGTCCACGACGCGCCGGTCCACGCCCACCTCGCGGGCGATGCCGGTGTCGGGAATCTCGATGCCGCCGGAGACGACGCGGCCCTCGTCGTTGACGGAGAAGCCGCGTTCGAGGAGCAGGCGCACCACCGCCTGCTGACCGGGGCTCCCCTCGAACTTCCGGAGGATTTCGTCGAACATCTACAGGTCGCCCTTCGTCGAGGGAATGTCGCCGCCCCGAACCCGCGTCGCGTCGTCCAGCGCCCGGGCGCAGGCCTTGAACAGCGCCTCGATTTCGTGGTGCGCGTTCTCGCCTTCGACGTCGACGTGGAGAGTGAGGCCGGCGTTCACGGCGACGGAGCGCCAGAAGTGCCGGGCCATGTCGCTCGTCAGCTCGCCCACCGCGTCCTGTGAGAACCCCCCGTCGAAGCGGTAGAGGGGGCGTCCGCTCACGTCGAGGACGACGCCGGCCACCGCCTCGTCGAGGGGCACCCGGCGGTCCGCGAACCGCTCGATGCCGGCGCGGTCCCCGAGGGCGTCGTCGAGTGCGTTCCCGAGGACGATGCCCACGTCCTCGACGGTGTGGTGGTCGTCGACGTGCAGGTCGCCGTCGGCCGCCACCGTCAGGTCGAAGCGGCCGTGGCGCGCCACCGCGTCGAGCATGTGGTCGAAGAAGCCGATACCCGTCTCGACGTCGGCGTCGCCGTCGCCGTCGAGGGCCAGTGCCACCTCGACGTCCGTCTCGCCCGTCGTGCGCGACGCGGCGCCCGTTCGCTCGCTCATATCCTCACTGGCGGGGCCGGGCATATGGCCGTTGCGGGTGACTCGGCCCCGTTACGGCAGTCGGGGGCGTGACCCCGCCCGCGTTACGGCAGTCGGGGGCGTGACCCCCTTCGCCCTATTCCTCGCCGGGCGTCCGGTCCCCGCTCACCTGTTCGAGAATCTCCTCGGGCAGTTCCTCGACCCGCTCCCAGTCGTCGAGGTGCGAGCGCGGGCGCTCCTCGACGGCGAGGAAGCCCTGCTCGACGGTGTACGACCACAGCGTCACGGGGTCGTCGCGGCCGTCGGTGACGTACACGTACTGGTCGGCGCCCTCGCCGGGAGCGCGGAACACGGTGTCGCTGATGTCGTCCATACGAAGCCTCGTCGCGCCGGGGCCTTGACGGTGCAGGGTTCGGGGGCTACGCCACCGGGTCCGGTTCCTCCGCGGTGACGACGATGGGGACGCGGCAGGTGTGGCCCCGGTCGAAGATGGAGACCTCGACGGCGACGCCGTCTGGGAGGGCGGACCGAACCGTCTCGGGCACCGTCTCACCGGCGAACACCCGAACGAGGCCGTCGTCAACGTTGTACCGGACCCACCTGACGTTCGGGCCGGCCTCGTCGAGCAGTCGACGCGTCTCGTCGCGGGCGAACGACCCGCACCTGAACCGCGCGTACTGCTCGAACGGGAGGGCGTTGTACTCGACCGGCGTGCCGTTCTCGTCGTAGCTGGCGACGGCGAGGACGGTGTCGTTCTCGGGGTAGTACCGGTCGCCGTCCGCCGGGAGCGCGCCGGCGTCCACCGTCGCCAGCGTCGCATCGTCGCCGACCGTCGGGTGGGCGTTCGACCCGCCCTCGCCGCCGAGGACGCCCGCGCAGCCGGCGGTGGCGAGCAGACAGCACAGCGCCAGCGGGAGGGCGAGTTCGCGGAGACGAGTCACGTAGTTGACTCGAACTGCGACCGAAAAGTAGCTGACGGGGGCGACGAACAAACCGAACGAACTTTTATGATGGTCGCGCATCAGACAACGAACATGACCGCACCGGACGAACCGTCCGACGACCGGGACGGACCCGCGCCGGACCGCCGGTCCGTCCTCGCCGGGGGGACAGCGGGGTTCCTGAAGATGCTCGCCCCTGAGGCCACTGGAGACCGACCCGCCCGAACCGACGGCGGCGCCTCGTCGACAGCGGCGCCCGCAACGACAGACGTTGAGCCGGCACCCGCCGGCGCGGAGAGCGTCGTGGACCACGGCGCGACCCTCGACGGCCAGACTGACGACACGGCGGCGCTCCGCGCGGCCTTCGAGGCGGCGGGGGGTGAGGGCGCCGTCGTCGTTCCGCCCGGCGGGGAACTCCGGGTGACCGAGCCAGTGGTCTTCGACCTCGGCGGCGCGTCGGGGTTCCAACTCCGCTGTCGGTCCCCCATCGCGCCCGACGCCGGCGTGGGGGATGCGTTGACCATCCAGAAGGGACAGCCCCGACGGGTCGACTTCTGGGTCCGCGGCGGCGGACGCGACGCCGACTACACCCGTCCCGACCCCGACGGCGCGGATCAGGCGCTCGTCCTCCGCCTCGTCAGGGGCGGCCGCTACCGAATCCTCGGCGGGGGGTACGGCGGTCGGATCCTCCGCGTCGTCGACCGGGACGACAACGACGCGTACAAGACGTCCAAACTCCGCATCGAGGAACTGGCGACGCGGTGGTACGACGGCGACTTCTGCGGCCAGTCGTTCTACGTCGACGGGAAGAGTGCCATCGGCAAACTCGGTCTCGTCCACGACTTCTGGAGCGCGTACGGCCCCGTCGTCGACGGCGGCTACGACTTCGGCATCGGTCACATCGCCGGCGGGTGGCAGAACACCGGCCTCAGCCTCCGGAACACGGGCAACCTCACCATCGGGACGTTCGCAGTCGGCGACGAGAGCCACAGCGTGGCCCTCCTCTCGCTCTCGGACTGTCGGGGAATCCACGTGAAGCGTGCATTCTGCCTCCGCGCGCGCACCGGCGTCAGCGTCACGGGGTCCGCGAACGTCTCCATCGGCGACCTCTACACGGTCGCCAACGAGGGCGCGGGCCTCGCGGTCCGCGACACCGAACGGTTGCGGGTCGCGCACACCAGTAGCCGGGACACCGTGGCAGAGCGACACGAGGGGGCCGAGCAGGTGTCCGTCGACCTGTTCACGGCCTACGCCGACGACGCCGAAGCGGCCCTCGACGTGACCGACAGCACCGACCTCACCGTTCGCGGGTCGGTCGAGCAAGGTATCGCCGTGGACGGGGCCTCCGACGCCGTCCATCTCGACGGCGTCCGTGCTCCCTTGGTGAGCGTCCCGGCCGACAACGACGTGCGCGTCGAAGGAGGCGACGTGGGCTACTTCGAGGGGACACCGCGGAAGCGAAACGGCCTCGGGAGGGAGGAATCCGCCGCCGAGACGCCGACTGCGGACGACTGGCAGGTCGGCGACGTGGTCCAGTTCGTCGACACCGGGGACGGGTCCGGCGACGGTCTCTATCTCCGCGTGCACGACGGGTGGGAGCGCCTCGATGGGCGCGTCCAGCGGATTCCGTTCTGGCCGCCGTAATCACGCCACCGCGCGCTTGGCTTCCGCGAGCGTGAACGCCCCCTCGTACAGCGCCGTCCCGACGACGACGGCGCCCGCACCCGCCGCCTTGCAGGCCCGCACGTCGTCGACGCTCGCCACGCCGCCGCTGGCGATGACGGGGATGTCCACCGCCGACACCACGTCGGCGATGACGTCCTCGCGGACGCCTGCCTTCTGCCCCTCCACGTCCACGTCGGTGAACAGGATGGCGCAGGCGCCCCGGTCCTCGTAGCGCGCTGCCGCCTCCGCGGGCGCGAGACCGGTCCCCTCCGTCCACCCGGAGACGACGACTTCGCCGCCTTTCGCGTCGAGGCTCACGACCACCGACTCGGGGTGGGCGTCGCTGATTGCGGCCACAATCTCGGGGTTCTCGACGGCGGCGGTGCCGAGGACCACGCGGTCCACGCCCCTGTCGAGGAGGGCTGTCGCGTCCGCGACGGTGCGGATGCCGCCCCCGAGTTGCACGTCGACGTCCACTGCGTCGAGGACGGCGTCCACGGCGTCGGCGTTCTCGCGTTCGCCCTCGAACGCGCCGTCGAGGTCCACGAGGTGGAGCGTCTCGGCGCCCGCTTCGACCCAGCGTCGGGCCGCCGCCACGGGGTCGCCGTACTCGGTGGCGGTGCCGCGTTCGCCGCCGACGAGTTGCACGACTTGCCCGTCCTGCATGTCGACTGCCGGGATGACCTCGAACTCCGGAAACGGCGTCATGCCTCTCCGTGGGCCAGCGGCGGGCGTAAAGCCGTCGAACGAGGGCCCGGATGGAACGGTTTAATTGGTCGCCGCCCCTTCCGCCGTCCGTGCCAGAAGCGCTGTTCCTCGTCGGACTCCTCGTCGCCGTCTTCGTCGGGTTCAACATCGGGGGGTCCTCGACGGGCGTGGCGTTCGGTCCTGCGGTGGGGAGCGGCCTCGTCTCGAAACTCTCCGCCGCGGCGCTGATGAGCGTCTTCGCACTGCTGGGCGGGTGGACAGTCGGCCGCAACGTCATCGACACGATGGGCGGCGACATCGTCCCGCAGTCGGAGTTCACCCTCGCCGCCAGCGTCGGCGTCCTCTTCTTCGTCGGCGCGGCGCTGTTGCTCTCGAATCTCTTCGGCGTCCCCGCCTCCACGTCGATGACGGCCGTCGGCGCCATCGCCGGCCTCGGCGTCGCGACGGGCACCCTCGACTGGGGCGTGATGGGGCGCATCGTCACGTGGTGGCTCATCGCCCCCATCCTCGCGTTCTGGGTCTGTGCGGTCATCGGGCGCTACTTCTACCCGTATCTGGACCGGCGGGCCCGCCTCGGCGCGACGGCGGGCGGCGTCGTCTCCGTCGAGGACGGCCGGCCGCGCCTCGCCGAGGACGCGACGCGCCGTGACCTCGTGGGCGCGGCGCTCGTCGTCGCCATCGGCTGTTACATGGCCTTCTCGGCGGGGGCCTCCAACGTCGCGAACGCCGTCGCGCCACTCGTCGGGAGCGGCGAGTTGGGCGTCGACGGCGGCGTCGTCCTCGCGGGCGCGGCAATCACCATCGGCGCGTTCACCATCGCTCGTCGGACGCTGGACACCGTCGGCAACGACCTGACGGACCTCCCCCTACTGGCGGCGCTCATCGTCGAAGTCGTCAGCGCGTCTCTCATCACCGGCCTGTCGTGGGCCGGCATTCCGGCCAGCCTCGCCGTGAGCGCCACGATGTGCATCATCGGTCTCGGGTGGGGACGCGCGACGCGGACGGTCAAAATCTCCGACGCCGCGGGCGCCGCCGTCCGGGGTGAGGGCGACCCGGACCTCTCCGTGGGTGCGCTGGCGGCCGAGGAAGCGCACGTCGAGGCGGGCGAACCGGTCCAGCCCATCGGCACCGAGCAGTCGGACGACCTCGTGACTGCGGACCTGTTCGACCCGGCGACGACTGGCCGAGTCATCATGCTCTGGATACTGACACCGAGCATTTCGGCGGCCGCGTCGTTCTTTCTCTTCCGATTCGCCCCCATCTGACGCGATTTTCCATCGTCTTTTGTGATGAGCGAACAGCAAGGTTGAACAGTCCGGCTTTCGAACCCCTGCATGATGCCCACGGTAGAATACCTCAACTACGAAGTGCTGGACGACCACGGCTGGGAGATGGACGACGACGACCTCTTCGAGAAGGCCGCCGACGCCGACCTCGGCGACGAGGACTACGGCTCACTCGACGTCAATCAGGGCGAGTACATCCTCGAAGCGGCCGAGGCGCAGGGCTACGACTGGCCCTTCTCGTGTCGCGCCGGTGCCTGTGCGAACTGTGCGGCCATCGTGAAGGAGGGCGACATCGACATGGACATGCAGCAGATTCTCTCCGACGAGGAAGTCGAGGAGAAGAACGTCCGCCTCACCTGCATCGGCTCCCCGGCCGCCGACACGGTCAAAATCGTCTACAACGCGAAGCACCTCGACTACCTGCAGAACCGCGTCATCTGAGGTCCCCGTCTCTTCGCGCGTTTTCGCTCGCTGTCTCTCGGAGCGACTGCTCTCGCGTCCCGATGACCGGCATGGCGACGGATAGCAAACGCTAACAGGCCCCGCCGACCCCCTGTGAGCGTGTACGAGGCCTCCATTCCGGACCTCCTGCGCCTGTTCGCGGTGCCCGTCTTCGCGTGGGCGGCGGTGCGGGACCTGCGCACCCGCCGCGTGCCCAACCGGGCGTGGCTCCCCCTCTTCGCGCTCGGGGTCCTCCTGCTGGCGTGGGAGGCGTGGACGGTGTTCACCGGGCCGGCGCTCCCCTACCGCGAGCGCCTGTTCGCCGTCCGCGTCGGCGTCAGCGTCGGCGTCGTGATGTCACTCGCCTACCTGCTGTGGGCGGCCCGCGCGTTCGGCGGCGCGGACGCGAAGGCGTTCATGGCCGTCGCGCTCCTGTTCCCGACGTACCCCACCTACCACGTCGCCGGGACGACGCTTCCGCTCGTGGAGACGACGTTGGGCGTGTTCTCGTTGACCGTCCTCACGAACACGGTGCTGGCGGGCCTCGCCTACCCGTTCGCGCTGGCGGCCCGCAACCTCGCCGCCGGCCGGGTCGGCTGGGTCGCGTTCGTCGGCGTCCCCGTCGCGTGGGACGACGTGCCGGAGACCCACGGCCGACTGCTGGAGGCCGGCGACGGCGGCGGCTTCACCCGGGGCGGCCTCGACCTCGACGCTCTCCGGATGTATCTCCGGTGGCGCGACGCCGACCTCGCGGCCCTCCGGTCGAACCCGGACCTTCGGGACCCCGCGACCCTCCCCGCGGAGCCACGGGACCCCACCGACGGCGCCGTGGCGACTGACGGCGGCCACGACGACCCGTGGGGCGCGGCGGCGTTTCTCGACTCGCTGGACGGCGACGCCTACGGCACCGACCCCGAGACGCTTCGGGCGGGGTTGGACCTCCTCGTGGACCGCGAGGAGGTGTGGGTGTCGCCCGGTATCCCCTTCGTCGTTCCCACGTTCCTCGGTCTCTGCGTGGCGCTGACGTACGGCGACCTGTCGGCCGTCGTTCTCCGGGCCGTCGGGCTGGCGGCCTGACGACCAGAAGGCCCTTGTTCGGGACAGCCGTTCTCGCCGTCATGAGCGACGGTGAGTCCCCCTCCCTCGACTTCGGCGCGTCGGGGCACATCCCCGCTATCGCACAGGACGCCGAGACGGACGAGGTGCTAATGTTGGCCTACGTCACGCCCGAGGCCGTCGAGCGCACTCGCGAGACGGGGCTGGCCCACTACTACTCTCGGAGCAGGGAGGAACTGTGGCAGAAGGGCGAGACGAGCGGCAACGTCCAGCACGTCTCGGAGGTGCGCGTGGACTGCGACGGCGACACCCTGCTCTACCGCGTCGAACAGGAGGGCGGCGCCTGCCACACCGGCCACCGCTCCTGTTTCTACCGCACGCTCGACGGCGACCACGTCGGGGAGCGCGTCTTCGATCCCGACGAGGTGTATGACTGACGACCTGGCCGCGGCGCTGGCCGACGCCGACGAGACGTACCGCGAGCGACAGGCCGCCGTCGAGGAGTACGGCGAGGACGCCCTGCAGACTGTGGCCGACGCGTACCGGGACCTCACGGCCGTCCTCGACCGCTCGGAGGACTCCGCCACCGGCACCGGCGACTTCGAGGAGTTCCTCGAGTTTCAGGGTCGGGTCGCCACGCTCGTCGAGGACCTGCCCGAGGACGTGCCCAAGCGCGAGGCGTTCGAGGCCGTCTCGGAGGTGCTTCACGCCCGCCACCTCCGGGGCAAGCACTTCTCGCAGGCCCGCGACCACCTCGCGGACGTGGAACCCCTCGTCGAGCGACTGGAGCGCCGCGACGAGGCGCTAGAGACCTACCGCGAGGCCCGCCTCGCCGTCATCGACCGGCGCGAGGAACTGCAGTCCCGCGTCGACCACCTCGAATCGCTCGTCGCCTACGAGGACGTGGACTGGAACGCGCCCGTGACCGACCTGCGGGACCCCATCGAGGCGTACAACGACGCCGTGGCCGACGCCGTGACCGACTTCGAGGAGTCGGCGCCCGCCCGCGACTTCCTCGACTGGCTCGGCACCGTCGCCCGCGACTACCCCCTCGTCGACGTCGAGGCGCCGCCGGGGGACGTGGTGGCCTTCCTCGCCGACGCCGCCGTCGGCGCGGAACCGCTTCCGACGGTGCGCGAGTACGCCGGCTACTCGCGCTCGAAACTCGACCACTACGTGGCCGACCCGGGGCGGTTTCTCGCCGTCGTCGGCGGGAGCGAGACGTATCTCGCCGGCCTCTCGGCCGACCCGTTCACCGTCGACTGGCCGCCCCGCCCGGCCGACGAACTCCGCTTCCGGTGTGACGAACTCGTCGCCGCCGTCGGGCGCCTCGACGACGATGCGGCCGCCCGCTGTCGCGACGTGCGGGCACTGACCCGTCGGGACGACTACGAGCGCCTGCGCGAGGCGGCCGTCGCCCGGGATGTACTCGACGCCGACGAGCGAGAGCGCGTCGCGAGCGGTGCGGCCCGCGAGTCGCTGGCCGAGGCCGAGGCGGAACTGGCCCGCCTCGACGACGCCCTCGACGCGCACCCCGAGCGGTAGGCTCTTTTCGGCGCGCGAACAAGCGCGGCCATGGAACTGTACCGGGTGTCGCCGGCCGTGACCCGGCGCCTCGCCCTCGTCGGTGCGCTGGCGCTGGCCGTCTCCGGCTGGCTCCCTCACCACATCTGCTGGGACGACCCGATGTGTGCGGTGCCGTGGCTCTCGCTCGTGCCTGTGGTCCTCGCGCTGGCCGTCCTCCGCCGGGGGTGGACGACCCGCCTCGCCACCGCCGTCGGTTTCGTCGCGGCGGCGTTCTGGGTCGCGGGGCTGATCCACGTCCTCACGAACGTCGAGTCCGTGGTGACGGACATCCTCATCGGCACCCCGCGTGCGGAGACGCTTCACCGCCTCGCCGCCGCGGGGTATCTCTACGGCGGGACGCTCTCGTTCGCGTCGTTCACGGTCCACGCGGCCCGGCGCTACGCGCCCGGCGAGCGTCGCCCCGTCGTCGCCGTCTCGCTGGCCCTCGCCGCCCTCCCCGCGGTCGGCCTCGTCGCCGTCAGCGTCGGCCGCGTCGACGCGGTGCTGATGGAGGCGCTTCCGGAAGTCGTCACCGTCCTCGCCGTCGTCACGACGGGCCTCGTCGTGACGGCCACCGTCCGGGCGGGGGGCCTCTGGCCCTAGCGCTCTCTGCCCTCCCGGAACGCCGCGCGCCAGTTCGAGGGTCGGAGCCGTGGGTTCACGCCGCCGACGCCGACGGCCACGAGGACGAGCGTCGCCCACCCGCCGACGACGGCCCACACCGGCACGACGGCGGTGAGCGCTCCCGCACCGCCGTCACCCCCGCTCAGCGCGGCCATCGCCTGCACGAACAGCGCCCAGAACAGTCCCCAGAACGCGACGGCCGCGGCGAGGGAGTCCGTGAACGCACCGTCACCCCGCCGGTACTCGACAGTGCCGAGGGCCACGCCCGCCGTCATCGACCCGACGGCGACGACGGCCCACTCCGTGCCGGGGTCGAGGCCCGTGTCCCGCATCGCCGCCACCAGCGTCGTCACCATCGCGGCGACGCCGAGCGCACCGACTGCGCGGGTCCGGGCTGTCATGTTCGGTGCCTGCCATCCCGGCGGCATAAAAATGGCGCCGGAGTCACCCGCGGGCCGCCCGGAGCGGGTCGGCCATGCGTGCGAGGAGTTCCTCGGCGCGCGCCTCGCTCCCCGCCTCCGCGTAGACGCGGACGAGCGGTTCCGTGCCGCTGGGGCGCGCCAGCACCCACCCGTCCCCGAAGTCGAGGCGGTAGCCGTCGATGGTCGTCACCTGCGCGTCGCTCTCCGCCGCCATCCGCTCAGCGGCGTCGAGCATCGCCTCTCGCTCGGCGTCGGTGGCGTATGCGACGTTCTCGCGGACGCTGTGGTAGTCCGCGTGGGCCGCCGCCACGTCGCTGGCCGGTCGTTCGGCCACCAGTTCGAGGAAGCGCCCGGCGATGTACGCGCCGTCCCGGGCGAGGCGGTACGGCGGGAACGCGACGCCGCCGTTGCCCTCGCCGGCGACGGGCACTCGTTCGCCCGCGCGTTCGAGTTCGCGGACCCGCGCGAAGATGTAGGCGCTCCCGATGGGGGTGAGGTCCACCTGCCCGCCGGCGCTCTCGACGGCGTCGACCACTCGCTGGGAGACGTTCACCGCAGAGACGAGGGTGTCGCCGCTCCCCACCGCCGCGGCCGCGAACGCGGCGAACGAGGATTCCGGGGGGATTGTCGCGCCCGTCTCGTCCACGAACACCGCGCGGTCCGCGTCGCCGTCGTGAGCGACCCCCACGTCCGCGTCGGCGGCGCGCACCAGTCGCCGCAAGTCCCCGAGATGCTCCGCCACGGGTTCGGGGTCCCGCCCCGGGAACCGCCCGTCCGGTTGCGCGTTCGTCGTCACCACCGAACAGCCGAGGCGACGCAGAATAGTCGGCGTCGTCGCGGCTCCGGCGCCGTGGCCGGGGTCCACCGCCACTCTGAGGTTCGCGTTCGCGATGGTCGTCCGGTCCAGCGCGTCACACACCGTCTCGGCGTAGCGCTGGCCGGCGTCCTCGACGTGGCGGGTGTCGCCGACGGCGTCCCAGTCCGCCCGCCGCGCAGACCCGAACTCGTCCGCCACGGCGTCGTAGGCGTCGGGCGACAGTTCGTGCCCGGTGTCGTCGTACAGTTTGATGCCGTTGTCGGCCGGCGGATTGTGCGAGGCGGTGACGACGACCCCGGGCACCCCCGCACGCTCGGCGTGGACCTGTAGCGACGGGGTCGGCTGGACGCCGAGGCGGTCCACGTCGGCGCCAGCACTGGCGGCGCCCGCGGCGACGGCGTTCGTCAGCAGCTCGCCGGTGGTCCGCGTGTCTCGCGCCACGGCGATGCGCTCGGCGTCCCACGTCGTCACCGCGGCGCGCGCCACCCGCGTCGCGAACGCGGGCGTCACCTCCGTCACCGGACCCCGCGTCCCGCTCGACCCGAACACGTCCATGGTCGGGGCGACGGCGGCGGGGCGGAAAGCCGTTTTGACGCGCGTTCCGCAACGCTTTCGCCGGTCGGCGCGCCCCCTCCGGCATGGACGAGCGCACCCAGATTGGGGCACAGCGCCAGCGAGTCCCGGTGGCCGTCGCGTCCGGCGTCGGCGTCGTCGTCGTACGCGTGGGGGGTGACCGCGTCGGAGAGTTCACCCTCGACCACCGCTGTGAGGCCCGCGACGTGGCCGTCGCGGACGGGCGCCTCGCCGTCGCCACGCCGGAGGACGTTCTGCTCGGCGGCGACGCCACGCCCTCTGACTTCGGCCCGGCGGCCGTCGTCGGTGCCGACGGAGCGACCGTGGTCGCCGTCGACCCTGACGGGCGGGTGGCCCGCCACGACGGCGCGTGGGAGACCTGCGTCCGCGTGTCGAGCGCTGTTCACGCCGCCGACGGGGGGTGGCTCGCCACGGCCGACGGCGTGCGCCGCATCGAAGACGGCGCCGACCTCGGCCTCGGGGCCGTGCAGGACGTGGCCGCGCCGGGGTGGGCCGCGACGGACGACGGCCTCTATCGCCGCACCGAGAGCGGATGGGAGCGCGAGCGCCGGGGCGCGTTCGTCGCCGTCACCGTCGCGGACGGGGACGTGTTCGCTGCCACTACCGACGCGGTGGTGACGCGCATCGACGGCGCGTGGGCCGAGCGCGAGTCGCCGGTCGGAGAGCCAGTCGTCGACGTTTGCGCCGGCGAGGGCGTCTACGCTGTCACCGAACGCGGGACGTTCCTCGTCGACGCCGGCGACGGCTGGCGGTCGCGCGCGCTCGGCGTGCCGGACGTGGCGCGGATGGCGCCGCTCGGGCCGTAACGCAAACGGATTTAATCAGGCCCCCGAATGCGGGCATATGATACTTCCCGGCTCCGCCTCCCAGTCGCTGGCCGCGGCGCTCGCGGCCGACTGCGACGAGGCGCTCGGCCGCGTCACCTACGAGAGTTTCCCCGACGGCGAGCAGGTGGTTCGGGTGCCGGACCTGCACGGCGAACGCGCCGTCGTCGTCGCGTCGACGGCCAGCGACGCCGCACACGTCCAACTCCTGCAACTGCAGGACGCCGCGCGCGAGGCCGGCGCGAGCGAGGTGGTGACCGTCATCCCCTACATGGGCTACGCCAGACAGGACGAGGCGTTCCAGTCGGGCGAACCCGTGTCGGCGCGCGCCGTCGCCCGCGCCGTCGGAACCGGGGCGGACCGCGTCGTCGTCGTGGACCCCCACGAGGAGGGCGTCCTCGACTACTTCGGCGTCCCGGCCACCGCCGCCTCCGCCGCGTCCGTCCTCGCGGCCCCCCTCGACGGCCTCGACGAGCCGCTGTTCCTCTCGCCCGACGAGGGCGCCGTCGCCCTCGCGCGCACCGTTCGGGACGCCTACAGTCGGGGGACGGTCGACTACTTCCGAAAAGAGCGCGACTACGACACCGGCGAGGTGGAGGTGACGCCGGGCGACGTGGACGTGGCCGGGCGCGACGTGGTGGTGACCGACGACATCGTCGCTACAGGGTCCACGATGAGCGAAGCCATCGCGGCGCTTCGGGAACAGAACCCCGGCCGCATCGTCGTCGCGACGGTCCACGCGCTGTTGGCCGGGAACGCCAGAACGAAACTCGCCGCGGCGGGCGTGGACCGCGTCGTCGCGACGGACACCATCGAGGGCGCCGTCTCCTGTGTCTCCGCCGCGCCGGCCGTCGCCGACGAACTCTAAACCGCGCGCACCGCGAGGTCGACGCGCACGCCTTCGACCTCTGCCTCGCGCGTCTCGTCGGGGTTCTCGACGTCGCCGAGGCGGTCCGCGCGCACCTCCTCGACGATGAGGTCCTCGCGTTCGCTGACGAGTTCGGCCACTCGCTCGTCGAAGACGGCCACGTCGAGGTGGATGCGCTCGTCCATCTCGAGGTCGAGGTCCTTGCGCATCTCCTGCACGCGCCGGATGATTTCGCGGGCGTACCCCTCGCTCTCGATGTCCTCGGTGAGGCTCGCGTCCACGAAGACGGTGCCGTTCTCGAACTCCGCGCCCGCCACGTCCTCGGGCGGTTGGCGGACGAACGAGACCATCTCGGCGTCGAGGTCCACCCGCTCGCCCAGCGTCTCGGCCACCGCGTCCTCCAGCGCCGCGATGGTCGGCTCCTCGATGCGGGCCTCGTTGAGGGCGGTCATGACCTCGCCCGCCCGGTCACCGAACGCCGGGCCGAGAACGCTCATGTCGGCCTCGGCGCTGTACTGGAGCGCCTCGAACTCCTCGTCGGGGTCCAGAATCTCGACCGCACGGGCGTTGAGGCGGTCCGCGAGCAGGTCCTCGTGGGCCCGAATCGCGCTCGCCACGTCGTCCTCGGCGGCGTCCACGACGACGCGGCGGACGGGCCACCGGAGCTTTCGACCCGCCTGCTGGCGGGCGTGGGAGCCGGCCTCCTCGGCGGCGCGCACCGTCTCGATGCGGTCCTCCAGCGCCGGCACGCGCAGGTCGCGGTCCACCGTCGGCCAGTCGCACATGTGGACGGTGTCGTGTTCCCTGTCGCCGGTGAGGGCGCCGTAAATCTCCTCGGTGACGTAGGGCGCGAACGGCGCGAGCAGGGCGACGACCTCGCGGAGCACCTCGTAGATGGTGGCGTAGGCCGCCGTCTTGCTCGCGGTGTCCTCCTCGGCCCACATCCGCTCGCGGACGACCTGCACGTAGTAGCGTGACACGTCCTCGACGACGAACTCGAGGATTGCGTCGAGGGCCTTGTCCTGTTCGTACGCCTCGAAGCGGTCGGTGGCCTCCCGCACCGTCGTCTGCAGGCGCGAGAGGACCCACTCGTCCACCGTCTCCAGTTCCACGTCCGCGACGTCGACGGCCGTCGGGTCGAAGCCGTCCATCCGCATGTAGGGGAGCGGGAAGCGGAAGACGTTCCACAGGATGTTGAGTCGGCGGACCATCTCGCCCGTCTCGTCGTAGGAGAACTGCGTGTCCTCGCCGCGGGCGGCCACCGAGAGCAGGAACAGCCGCATCGGGTCGGCGCCGTACTCCTCGATGACCTCTGCGGGGTCCACGCGGATGTCTTTGGACTTCGACATCGCGCGGCCGTCGGGCATCAGCGCGTGGCCGTGCATCAGCACTCGCTCGTAGGGTGTCTCGTCGAGGGCGGCGGTGCCCATCCCGAGTTGCGACCAGAACCACCCTCGCGTCTGGTCGTGGGCCTCGATGATGAGGTCCGCGGGCCACAGTTCCTCGAACTTCTCCTCCGTCTCGGGGAAGTCGATAGTCCCCCACGTCGCGACGGCGGAGTCCAGCCACACGTCGAAGACGTCCGGAACGCGGGTGTAGGTGGTGTCGTCCTCGGTGATGGTCAGGTCGTCGACGGTGCCCTTGTGCAGGTCCACCGACTCGGGGTCGATGTCTTGGTCGACCCGCGCCGCGAGTTCCTCCCGGTCGCCGATGACGATGGCGTCGTCCATCTCGCCGGACCAGTCGTCGGGGGTCCAGATTGGGATGGGCGTCCCCCAGTAGCGCTGGCGCGAGACGTTCCAGTCGGGCGCCTCCTCCACGAAGTCGAGAAAGCGGTTGTCGCGGGCCCACGAGGGGTACCACTCCGCGTCGTCGATGTTGTCCAGCAGGTCCTCCTTGATGTCGGTGATGGTGATGAACCACTGGTCGGTGACGATCTGGACGATGCCGGTGTCACACCGCCAGCAGTGGCCGTAGGAGTGTGTCGTCCTTCCGGACGCGAGGAGCAGCCCCTTCGCGTCGAGGTCTGCGATGACGTCGCCGTTGGCGTCGCGGACGAACTCGCCCGCGTACTCGCCGGCGGCGTCGGTGTACGTGCCGTCCTCCGCGACCGGACAGAAGGCGTCGAGGCCGAGTTCCTGCCCGCGCGCGAAGTCCTCCTCACCGTGACCGGGCGCGGAGTGGACGAGGCCCGTCCCCTCTCCCTCCGTGTCGACGTAGTCCGCGCCGTGGACTTCGAGTGCGCCCTCGCCGTCGGGGTGGGCCGGCACCTCCTCGGCGAGGGGATGCTCGTACTCGAAGCCGACGAGGTCCGCGCCGTTGAGTTCCGCCTCGACTTCGTAGTCGTCGTAGCGCCCCTCTCGCAGGACTTCCTCGACTTTCGGCTCGGCGACGTAGAGGAGGTCGCCGTCCGCGCGCACCGCCACGTAGTCGCCCTCGGTGTCGACGGCGACGAACGTGTTCGCGGGAATCGTCCACGGCGTCGTCGTCCAGATGACGAGCGACCCCTCGCGGTCGGCGAGGGGGAACTTGACGTAGATGGAGGGGTCCTCGACGTCCTCGTACTCGACTTCGTTGTTGGCGATGGCGGTCTGACAGCGGGGACACTGCGTGATGGAGCGCTTGCCCTGTTCCACGAGGCCGCGCTCGTGGGTCTGCTTGAAGCCCCACCACGCGGCCTCCATGTACGTCGGGTCCACCGTCTTGTACGGGTTCTCCCAGTCCATCCAGACGCCGAAGGACTCGAAGTCCGACTGCAGGGAGTCGAGGCTGTCCTCGGCGAAGTCCCGGCACTCCTCGATGAAGGACTCGACGCCGAACTCCTCGATGTCCCGCTTGTTCTCGAACCCCAGTTCCTCCTCCACGCGCGTCTCGATGGGCAGGCCGTGCATGTCGTAGCCGGGCCGGTCCGTGACGGCGTGGCCCTGCATCCGCTTGTAGCGGATGTACACGTCCTTCAGGCTCTTGTTCCACGCGTGGCCCATGTGCGCGGACCCGGAGGTGTACGGCGGGCCGTCGACGAAGAAGAACGGGTCGCCGTCCGCCCGGTGCTCTACCGTCTGCTCGTAGGCGTTCACCTCCGCCCAGTGCTCGCGCACCCGCTCCTCCACGGCGTGCGGGTCGTACTGCTCCGCGACGTCGCCGAACTCGTCCATACCGGGAGTGACGGCCCGGGAACCAAAACAGAACCGGTCTGGCCGGTCAGGCGCCGCGAGCGAGGACCGTACGGTAGCCGAGCATGTACGCGCCGACGTAGAGGACGACGCCGCCGAACGCCACCAGCCACAAGGCCGTCACCGTGTGGCCGGCGCTCAGTTCCTGCGCACCGGTGACTTCCGCCAGCAGGCCGACGCCGGTGATGACGAGGGCGACGGCCCCGAACACGATTGACGCCACGAGTTCGCCCGCGACTTCGGCGAGTACGTCGTACATGACAGGAGATGAGCCGTCCCGTACCAAGAGCCTTCCGTGGGGGTGTGACCCATCCCCACGCAACATTTATGTGCCACATCCGACAACTCCGGGCGATGACGTACAGTTCAGCGGACTACGCACTGCTCGCGAAGCGCGGGTTCCTCGTCGGCGCCACCCTGTTGCTCGTCGGGGCCGGCGGCGAGATTCTCGGCCACGCGCTGTACGGGTCGCTCCCGGCCTGGGAGTCGACGCTGTTCACCGACATGGAGATTCTCGGCATCCTCATCGGCCTCTTCGCGCCGTTCGTCTTCGGCGTCGCCGCGCCGCTGATGGACTGACGGACCGTGGTCTCCGGCCGGGAAACCTTCTTACTGTTGCCGGGCGACGACTCATACATGTCCGCCGACTGCCCGTTTTGTGCCATCGTCGCCGGCGAGATTCCGGCGCGCACCGTCCACGAGGACGAGACGGCGATGGGGTTCCTCGACGCGAACCCCCTCGCGCCGGGCCACACGCTCGTCATCCCGAAAGACCACCACGAGCGAGTGGGTGACCTGCCCGCGGGCCTCGCCGAGAACGTGCTGACGACGCTCTACGACCTCGCGCCGGCCGTGGAGGCGGCCGTCGAGGCCGACGGCACGACCATCGCGTTCAACGACGGCGAGGCCGCGGGACAGGAGGTGCCCCACGTCCACGGCCACGTCGTCCCGCGCTTCGACGACGACGGCGGCCGCCCGATTCACGCGCTGTTCGACTCGCGCCCGGACCTCGCGGAGGAGGAACTCGACCGCATCGCGGGCGACGTGGTCGAGCGCGTCTCGGACCGCTAACCTTTTCGAGGGTGGGCGCGCCCAGTCCCGTCGATGGCAGTCAGTTCAGCCGCGGTCCTCGGCGCCGTCGGCGGCGCGGGCGCGACCCGCCTCGCCGTCGAGTTCGGGGCGCTGTTGGCCCGCGACGACCGTGACGTGGCGATTCTCGACGCCGCCTACGCGACGCAGGGCCTCGCGCGCCACGTCGCCGACCGCATCGACCCCGACGTGACGGCGCTCGTGACAGCCGACGACCCGACGCTGGCCGACGCGCTCTCCGACCATCCACTCGACGTGCCGGGCCGCCTCGCGCTCTGCCCCGCACACGCCCCCTTCGAGCGCATCGCCCGCGCGAAGGCGCCCGAGGCGGCCCGCGCGTTCGAGGACCTCGTGGCGCAGGCCGCGGCCGACTTCGACCACGTTCTGCTGGACGTGCCGCCCGTCGCCGCGAACCAGTCCGTCGCCGCCGTCACCACGGCCGAGCGGGTCTGTGTGGCGTACCCGCCGACGGACCGGGGCGTCGACGCCCTCCAGCGAACCCGGGGCCGCCTCGCCGACGTGGGCGCGGGTGCCGACCTCGTGGTGGCGAACCGCGCCGACCCGGACACAGTGCCGCCGGACGCCGACCACGCGATACCGGCGAGCGACGCGACGACGGCCGCCGCGGCGCCGTCGTGTCTCGACGCCGGCGACCCGATGGGGCCAGCCGTCGCTGACGTCGTCACTGCGCTGTTCGAGACGGGCCTCGACGTCGACGTGGCGGGCGGACTGCTCGACTCCGCGCGCCGCCGCCTATAGAACGTCCTCGGGGTCGCCGACGGCGCCTGCGAGTCGGTCCCGCTTCGACGCCATCGACTCGGCGGGCGCGAGCGTCTCGTTCACCGCCTCGCGCGCCTCGGGAATCGGGTCGTGGGTCTCGACGAACGCCCCAAGCGCGAACTCCGTCTCGCTCGCGCCCGTGAGCGAGAGCGCGTCCGTGCGTGAGAGGTCGGCCGAGAGCCAGTCACGGAGTATCTCGCGCTCCGTGGGCGAGAGCGGCGTTACGCCCTCGACGCCGAGGAGGTGGAGCGCCTTCGCCGCCGTCACGGGGACGACGCCCGCCTCGTCGGCGCTCTCGCCGACGCTCGCGCCGCCCGCGTACGTCCGCGCGACCGTCGCGGCCGCCTCGGGCGTGCAGGGTAGCGCTTCGGCCACGTCTCGCAACCGGTCCGCCAGCGAGCGGTCGGTCCGGTCGACGGACGCGACGCCCCGCGCCTGCTGTTCGGTCGTCGTCTCGATGCCGGCCGCGATGTCCGACAGCCCCATTACCGACTTCTGACACCTCTATCCACTTCAAACCCTCGCACGACTGATACGCGGGCCGACAGACCGCGCCGAACCACCGACCGGTTACCGGTCGGTAGTTCGGTCGTAGTCACGCGGTTTCACCCGGTTTGCGGCGATGTTTAAATACTCCTTCCGGTCCAACCTTCAGGTGTGATGAGTCAGGCACGTTCGTCCTGTCCGGAATGCAGTGGCACCCTCAAAACCGCGCGCGACGAGACCGTCTGCGCCGAGTGCGGACTGGTCGTCGAGGAGAACCGCATCGACCACGGTCCCGAGTGGCGGTCGTTCAGCGACGACGACACCAACCGCGAGCGAACTGGCGCACCCCTCACTCGCTCGCGTCACGACCGGGGGCTCTCGACGGAAATCGGCCGCGACACGCGGCTGAAGGGGCGCAAGCGCCGCCGCCTCGCCCGGATGCGTCGCGAACACAACCGCGCACAGATTTCCTCGAAGGCCGAGCGGAACAAGGTGTACGGCTTCACCGAAATCCGGCGGCTGGTCGGCGCGCTCTCGCTCCCCTGCGACGTGCGCGAACAGGCGTGTGTCCTCTTCGAGTCCGCGCAGACCGAGGACCTGCTCCACGGTCGCTCTATCGAAGGCTTCGCCGCCGCCGCGGTGTACGCGACGTGCCGGACGCGTGCTATCTCCCGCGGGGTGAACGAGATTCTCGACCCGGCACGCGCCGACGAGGACGAACTCTCGGCGGCCTACGACGCGATGAATCGCGAACTCGGCCTCCCGACCGGTCCCATCGACCCCCGCGAGTACGTCCCCCGCTTCGCGACGGCCCTCGACGTGAGTGACGCGGTGGAGCGTTGTGCCATCGACCTCGCCGAGACGGCCCGCGAGGAGGGCCTCGACGTGGGCCGTAACCCGCGCGGCGTCGCGGCGGCCTGTCTCTACACCGCCGCCAAGCGCGTCGGCGCCGACCTCACGCAGGCCCGCGCCGCCGACGCGGCGGACGTGTCGCCCGCGACGCTCCGCAACACCTACACCGACCTGCAGAACTGAACCGCGTCCGCCAGTTCTCGAAAGCGCGTCGCCGCCGTACTCGACGGCGCAGTCGCCGTCACCGGAACCCCACTCGCCTCAGCGACGGCGTTCGACTCGGGAACCGCGACGACCGGCGCACCGAACGCCTCCGCGACCTGTTCTGTCGGCGCTTCGCCGCTGACCCGGTTGAGGACGACCCGGACGAGGCCGGTGTCGAACTCCCGGGCGAGCGCCCGCGTCCGCAGGCCGTCGGCCAGCGCCGTCCGGTCCCGGGTCGTCACCGGCACGCAGGCGTCCGCCGCGAACAGCGGCAGACCGGCGTCGGCGCTCAGACCTGCGGGGCTGTCGACCACGACGGTGCCGTAGCGGGCCGCGACGGCGTCCAACACGTCCGTGAGCGCCGCGGGGTCGGCGGCGCGGGCGCCCGCCAGCGACCGGCCACACGGGAGCACGTCGACGGCGCCGCCCTCCCGCACGGCCTCGATGGGGTCCGCGCGGCCCGCCAACACGTCGTGGAGGTCCGGCCCGCGACTCGTCGGGAGGTCCGCCATCGTGAGGTCCGCGTCCACCACCACCGCGTCGAGGGCCGCGGCGAGGTTGAGCGCCGTCGTCGTCTTCCCGACGCCTCCCTTCCCACCCGCGACGGCGACGATCATCGGTCCCGGAGGCGCTCGATTCGGTCGGCGACGGCGGCCAGCGCCGCGTCGGTTCTCGGGCCGGCGTCCCCGGCCGCCACGTCGTCGAGCCACGCCGCGACGGGAACCGGAACGGGGTCGCTCGGGGCCGAATCGGCCACTGTGGTGTCACTCAGGGCTGAGTCGACCGCCACGGCGTCCCGCGGGGGGCGCGGGTCGCCGAGTTCGGCCACCACGTCGGCGCCACACTGCGTCCCCCCGTCGCCGTCGACGCGCCGCACCTCCGCTGGGGGGTCGGCCGGCGGCGCTGGGGTGGCGTAGCCGAGTGCGAGCGCCCCCTCGGCAGGGACGTCGCCCTCGAAGCCGTCTTCGTCCCATCCCGGCGCCGCGTCGCCGTGTCTGCGCGGGTACCAGACGGGGCCGTCGAGGCAGTTCTCCACGCGGACGGTTCGCGGCGCGTCGGCGTCGGTGTGAATCTGTAGTTCGACCAGCGTCACGCCGTCGCGTCGTCGCGTCGTCGCGTCGAGGTGCATGGCCTCGGCTGGCCGCCCGTTCGGACTTAAACCTCGACACCGGCGGCCGGGTGCGTGCCCGCCCGTCAGACCAGCACCACCGGCGCGTCGAGGCAGTCCCGAGCGGCCGCGGCCGACCCGAACCGGTCGCAGGCGAGTACGACTGGCGCCCGAACGTCGGCCAGCCGAGCGGCCGCGAGCGCCGCGGTCACCGAATCGCCCTCGTACGCCGCCGGCGTCGGCCCGGGGTCGGCGTCGCCCGGGACGGCCGCGACGGCGTCTCGGAACGCGCCGTAGTGGTCCCGCGCGAGTCGCTCGCGCGCCTCCCGGCGTTTGTTGTCGGCCCTGTCTGCGAGTGCGAGGCGCCGCTCCCGGGCGTCCCGCGCGTCGCGGGCGACCCGCCGCGCCCGTTCGAGAGCCTGTTCGGCGGCGATGCGTTCGGTTTCCGCCTCCGAGAGGCGCCGCGTCGCGTCCGCGAGGGCGGCCTCCGCGTCGGCCGCGTCGGCGTCCAGTTCGCGTCTGGCCTCGATTTCCCCCCGGAGGCGCGCCACCTCCTCGCGCAAGTCGGCCACGTCCGCGCCGGCCGTCGCGGCCCGGCGCCGCGCCGCGGCCACGTCCGCTTCGGGCACGTCGATTCGCTCGCGGTCGGCGTCGAGTTCGGCCGCGTCCTCGTCCTCGGGCGCGGTGGCGCCACGGGACCGGGCCGCGGCGGCGACGGCCGCACGCACCGGCGTCGCCATCTCCGGCCGGACGTGGCCCACGTACTCGTGGACCGGGCCGGGGTCGGGACAGCGCACGCGCCCGTCGTCGGGGTCACGAACCGCCGCGGCGACGGCCGCGCCCGACACCTCGGCGCCGCGCGCGTCGACGGCCCGACCCGACGCGTCGAGGCCGTCGAACCGGAGTTTCATAGATCGGTGTTCCGCATCGCCGCGGGGTCGGGGTGGTCAGTGTTCGCCGCGAAGGCCGGATAGGGGGTGCTGGGCGCGTCCCGGTCGGCGTACGCCACCGCCGCTTTCCGCACTGACTCGGGCACGTCGGCGTACTCGTTGAGCGGTTCCGTGCGCTCTATCTGCACGTCGCCGCCGTGGTCGGCGCGCAGGCGCAGGGCGAGGAAGGCGCCAAACTCAGTTTCCCTGAGAAGCGCCGCGCGGCCGAACCGGCGCACCACGCTCCCCTCGTGGGCGTTGCAGACGTTCCGGAGTGCCTGTCTGGCCGCCTTCGAGTAGCACGCGACGAGCAGCACGCGCACCCCTCGGATTTCCGACCACTAAAAACCACGCGACGGCGCGTCAGTCGATGCGCTCTATCTCGAACTCGGAGCCGTCTTCGGTGAGTGCGTTTGCGCGCTCGCGGGCCTCGCTGGCGCTCTCCGCGACCACCACGAGGTCGTCGGCCGGGTCCGGGCGCCCGGCGCGATAGGCACTCCGGCCGTCCTCGGCGTCGAACTCGGTGACGTAGGTGCGGAGGACGCCCACGACGCGTCGCTCGGCCGTGGCGAGGTCAACCTCGCCGGTTTCGAGGTCCGAGAGCGCTTCCTCGACGTTCCGGAGCGCGGCGATTCGGTCCATCAGCGGAGCAACGCCGGAGCGCGAAAAGAAGATGACGGTCAGGGTCCGGTAGCGTGAAGCCGCCCCCTCCCCTTCCGCGAGACGTGCAGACTGCCCGCGTCCGCGCGGTGTGGCGGCGCGTCCTCGGCCTCTCGTGGCCAATCATGGCCGAGCAGACGCTCCGGACGCTGATGCGCACGACGGACGTCATCGTGACGGCGACGTTCTCGCCCGCGGCCGTCGCGGCCATCGGCCTCGCTGACTTGTACGCCCGCCTCCCCCTCCGCATCGGGTTGGGTCTCGGCGGCGGCGCCATCGCCCTCTCCAGTCAGGACACCGGGCGCGGCGCGGCGGCCGACCGCGACGAGGCCATCACGCAGGCTCTTTTCGTGGGCGTCCTCGCCGGCCTCCCGTTCGTCGCCTTCGGTCTGTTCCTCGGCGAGGCGGCCATCGCCGTCCTCGGCGCGCCGCCCGCCGTCGCGCGGATGGGCGGCACCTACCTCGCCATCATCCTCCTGACAGCGCCGGCGCGCCACGTCGCTCTCATCGGCGCCCGCTCGCTGCAGGGCACCGGCGACACCCGCACGCCGATGTACGTCAACGTCGTCTCGAACGCCCTCAACATCGCCGGCTCCGTCGTCCTCGGGCTGGGCCTGCTCGGCGCGCCTCGCCTCGGCATCGTCGGGGTCGGCCTCGCCACCGCCGTCGGCAACGTCGTCACGGCGTCGGCGCTCCTCGTCGCTCTCGCGGGCCGGTGGACCGAGGCCGCCCTCGTCCGCCCGACGAACCCGGTCATCGCCCGGCAACTCCTGTCCGTGAGCGCGCCGCGCGTCGGCGAGGGCCTCGTCGCCACCGTCGCGGCGTTCCCGTTCAACAGCCTCCTCCTCTCCTTCGGGACGCCGGTCAACGCCGGCTACCAGATCGGGCGGCGGATGTATCAGCAGGTGACCGGACCGCTCTCGCGTGGCTACAACGTCGCGGCGAGCGTCGTCGTCGGGCAGGCTCTCGGAGACGAGGCCCCGGACCGCGCCCGTTTCGAGGGGTGGGCGACGGCGGCGCTGGGCCTCCTCACCGTCGGTACCGTCGGCCTCGCCCTGTTCGTCTGGGCCGACGCCTTCGTCCACCTGTTCACGGATGACTCCCAAATCGTCGGCCCGGCCGTCGGCTTCGCGCGGGCCTACGGCGTCTCCGCGCCGTTCCTCGTCCTCTTCGTCGTCCTCTCGGGCGCGCTTCAGGGGGGAAGCGACACCCGCACCCCGTTCGTCGCGCGGACGACGGGGCTCTTTGGCTTCATGCTGGGCTTCTCCGCGCTGACGGGCCTCGCCCTCGGGTGGGGCGCCCACGGCGCCTACGCCGGCATCGTCCTGTTCCACGTCTGGGCGGCGCTGGTCGTGGGCTACGGCTTCCGGCGCGGGGACTGGGTCGAGAAGGCGACGGCGATGATGGACGAGCGTGCGGCGGCCTAGAGCGTGCGGAAGTGGTCCGGCGAGGGCTGGTAGATTTCGCCCTTCTGCTTGAGGTTCTCGATTTCGTTCTCGGCCTTCGAGCGCTCCATCCCGTCGGCCTCGGCGGCGTCAAGCACTTTTTCGAGGGGCGCGCCCTCGTCGTACTCGTCCTGCAGGTCGTCGATGACGTCCTTGATGCCCCGGATGCGGTCACGCTGGCTCTTGGAGGTGCCCGTCTCGATGACGTCGGCGTCGAACTCGCCCGTCTCGGGGTCCATCCCGACGTCCTCCATCGTCTTGCGCACGATCTCGATGACGCGGTCGGCGTCGGCCTCGGTCACCTCGTCGGCGAGGCGCACCCGCGCGGAGGCCTCCGCGAGGCGGACCAGCGCTTCGAGTTTTCGGGCGGTCACCGGCACGGGGGCGTCCTCGCCGGTGCCCTGCGCCCGCAGGTCGACGTAGAACTCGCGGATGCGCGCCATCGCCGCCTCCGTCATCGTCGGGAAGATGTTGCGCCGCGAGTAGGCGACGTACTTCCGCAGGAGTTCGGGTTCGATGGCGGGCGCCACGTCGTCGGTGACGCTCTCGACTTCCGCCTCGGAGACGTTCGACTGGGTCATCTCCGTGCGGTGGGTGTTGAGTTCGCCCGCGTAGTTCGTCTTCAGGATGTGGTCGGCGAGTTCGGCGTCTCGCTCCTCGTCCGGTTGGTCCGTGACGGTGAAGATGAGGTCGAACCGGGAGATGAGCGCGGGTTCGAGGTCGATCTGCTCGCCGATGCCCTCGTACTGGTCGAAGCGGCCGTGTTTGGGGTTCGCCGCCCCCAGTAACGAGCATCGGGCCTTCAGCGTGGCGTTGATGCCCGCCTTCGAGATGGAGACGGTCTGCTGTTCGAGGGCCTCGTGGAGCGCCGAGCGGTCGCCGGCCTCCATCTTGTCGAGTTCGTCCACCGCCGCCACGCCCTTGTCCGCGAGGACGACGGCGCCGGCTTCCAGCGTCCACTGCTGGCCGTCGCCGAAGTCGTCGCGGACGGCGGCGGCGGTGAGACCGGCCGAACTGGAGCCTTTACCGGAGGTGTACACCGACCGGGGGCTGATGTGGCGGATGTACTGGAGCAGTTGGGAGTTGTGCGAGACGATTCCATTCGAGACGTAGCTGTGCGTCCCCCCGACTTCGAGGTCGTACACCCACTCGTCGTCCGGTTCGACCGTCTCGATGGACTCGATTCGGTCCCAGCGCACGTCGCTCTCGGCGAGCGACCGGAGCGCTCGCACGTCATCGGCGGCCGCGAGTGCCTCGTCGATGGTGTTGAGGACCGCGTCGCGAGCGTCCGTGGTGTGTCCGCCGTCGGGCGCCACGTCCTCGCGCTCGTAGTAGCTAATCGCCGTCTGGGTCACGTCCATCCCGTCGGCGAGCGTCTGTTGGGAGAGTCTGAGTTCCCGTCGCACCGCCGTGATGTCGTCCCAGTCTCCCGCAGCTATTTTCGCTCGCATCGTCCGGAGGTGTTCGAGGCGGTCCTCGAAGGCCGAAACGACGGCGTCGAGACTCTCTCGGCTCGGATTCCGGTCTCCTCGTTCGTAGTGCTGGTACGTCGTCCGGGGAACGCCACACTCCCGCTGAGACAGCGCCAGTGCCTCCCGAACTCGGCGGAGGTCATCGCCCACGTCGGGCACTACATCCCGGTTCGTGTTCCGGTCGGCGTCCCCGAACGCCTCGGCGGCGGACGACTTCCGCTCCGTGACGAAGCCGACCGATTCGACGTATCGAACGAAATCCTCGCCGCTGATGCGCAGTCGATAGCTCCCGTTGTGGCGAGATTCGAGGCTCGAACCGACGCCGAGGCTCAACAGCAGCGACCGCACTCCGCCGAGTAGCGTCTCGCTCATCGACGCCACCGTTATTTCACGCTCTGCCGACGAGACGTGCCCTTCGCCCTCGACGTACGCTTCGAGGAACGCCGCCTTGATTTCGGGGCTCGCGCGGAACAGCGATTCGGGAACGCGTTGCGCCGCGGAGCCGTCGAGAACTGCTGGCTCGATGCCGTGGAGGAAGCGCACGAGTTCGCTCGACGTGCAGATAATCTCGGCTGCGGCCGTTCCGCTTCGGCTGTTCCGTTCCGTCCAGTTGACGCCGAGACGGTCGAGCGCCTCCGTCACGTCGTCGAGTACCGCACGGTCGTTGTTCGTGACGCGAAGGTCTGCGGTGTTGTCGTCGTTCAGCGTCGCGTACCCCTCCGCAACGACGTATCCGACGAACCGGGCTAACCACGGCGTCCACTCGCTCGGCGGGTCGAGTCGGACCGCGTTGGGCGACTTCGAGCGTCGGAACTCGATGGCTAGTTCGTCGTCCCCGGCTTCGGGGAGGTGTCGCGGCGTGGCGACGAAGTCGCCTTCGTCGAGGTCCGACGCCTCTATTGGCCTGAAATCCCCGCCTGACTGTACGAACAGAGGGTGTGACGGCGTCACCGTCAGTACCCGACCGCTGGCGGTTGCGATGCGGTACATCTCCTCCGGCGCCTCGCGCTTCCACACTTTCGTCGCGCGTCGCGGTTCGATCCGTCCGTCGGGTGTGAGCGAGGGGACCTCGGCGTCAACCGTATCGTACACGCCGTCGTCAATCGGTTTCGGGTCGTCGAGGTTCGCCTCCACGAACTCCCGAATCCCGACTTCCGAGCCGTCAGCGAGCGTGATGGGGGTGTCCCCGTCGAGACACTTCCCCGTACCCGGGTCCCCGATGAGGAGCATGTGGAGGTCCCCCCGCGTCCGGGAGCCGTCGGGGAGGTGCTTGGTGACGCCGGAGAACAACTGGAGCGCCATCGCCAACTTCGCCTGCCGGTGGCCGTAGATGGCGGGCGCGATGGAGTCCACCATCATCTCGTAGATGTCGTCGCTGTCGGACAGTTCGGCGATGTCGGCCTTGTCCTCGTCGTCGATGTCCATGTCCTCGTACTCCTCGTCCTCCACGGACACCGAGCGGCCGTCCATGTAGATGTCGAAGACGGGGCTGTCGTCCTGTCCGCCGCCCTGTTGGTCGAGTCGGAGGACGCCCGTGACGGTGACGTGGTCGCCGGGCGAGACGACGCCCGTCAGGTCGTCCTCGACGTTCACGTCGATAGACTGGGGCGTCTCGCCCCCGCGTAGGCCCTCGGGGCTCTCCTGAATTCGGAGTTTTTGGGAGTCCACGAACTCCGACTGGTCGACGTTGAGTTGGAACGGCCCCTGTCGCTCACAGCCCTCGCACTCGTGGGGTTCCTGATACGTGCCACTGGACTGGGGGACGTAGGTGAGCGTGCCACAGCGCTGGCACTCGAAGGCCGCCTCCTGCACCTTCGGGCGCACGTCGGTGGCCTTGCGAATCATCCCCTTCACGGCCACCATCGTCGAGACGTGCTCTGAACGGAGGTCCCGAATCTCGGTGGCCTCGACGCCGGAGAGGCGGACGTGAGCCTGTCCGAGACTCACGTCGACGGGCAAATCGTAGAGGCGCAGGGCCTCCTCGGCGTACTCCTGCAGTTGGTCCGGTTGCGCGACGAAGTCCTCCGCGAGGTCCGGGTCGAACT
Organism: Halobacteriaceae archaeon; assembly: GCA_042216675.1. GTDB lineage: Archaea > Halobacteriota > Halobacteria > Halobacteriales > Halobacteriaceae > JBDGTS01. The sequence continues at coordinate 49,096 of JBDGTS010000008.1, forward strand.
GGTACAGGTCCGCCCACTCGACCCCGAGGGACTTCTGCTCGCGCGGGTAGCGGCGCGCCAACTCACCGATGTCGTCGCTGTAGTAGCGTCGGTAGAACTGCTCGAACCGTTCGACGAGTTCCTGATTCTCGGCGCGCGCCATGCCGGCGTAGGTAGCGCCCCCTCCCCTATGAACCTAGCGTCAACGGTCGTCGAGGGCCGCGCCCACGTCAGTCGGGTACGTGTCGGGCAGATAGCGCCCCATGTCGAGTTCGCGGTACGGGAACTCGCGCAAGGCGTCGTTCTCGACGTGCGGGGAGTCGTGGCGCTGGAGGTGGTCGACGGCGGCCTCGCGCAGTCGCTCGACGACGGCCGGCCGTTCGGGGGCCTGATTGTCCGTCTCGCGTGGGTCCGCGGCCACGTCGAACAGCTGCTCGCGACCGCCGTTGGCCATCCAGACGTACTTCCAGTCGCCCTCGCGCACCATCATCGTGAAGTTCGGGCCGATGCTGAAGTGACTCGTCTTCCGTGGCGTCTGGTGGACCGCGAACAGTCGGTCGTGGCTCTCGCCGCCCAGAACGTCCACGCCGTCGCGCAGGTCTTGGTCCCCCGCCGCCGTCGTGCAGATGCCGAGGACGTCCGCCAGCGACACCAAGTCGTCCCGGCGCTCCCCGGCGGGGAGTTCCGCGGGCCAACTCACGAGGAACGGCACCCGCGACGACTGCTCGAACATCGACGTCTTGCCCCACCCGTGGTGGTCGCCGAGCATCTCGCCGTGGTCCGACGTGAAGACGATGAGGGTGTTCTCGCCGTCCTCGCGGGCCTCCACGGCGTCGAGGACGCGCCCGATTTCCCGGTCCAGTTGCGTGACGAGGCCGTAGTAGTACGCCCGGGCGACCCGGGCCGTGTGCGCGCCGGTGTCGTCGGTCCGGGCTTTCCACCAGTGGTAGTTCTGGGCCGGTATCTTCTCGTCCATCAGGTCCAGTTCCTGATTGTCACGGATGGGGTCGGGCACCGCGTCGGGGTCGTACAGTTCGTCGAACGGCGGCGAGGGGTTGAAGCGAGGATGGGGATTCGAGAAGGAGACGAAGCCGAAAAACGGCCCGTCGCGCTCCTCGATTTCGGCCGTCGCCCGGTCGGCAATCCACGCCGACTTGCGGTCTTCGGGGTCGAGCGGGCAGGACTGTGGGAGCATGTTCATCGCGCCCACCTTCCCGCCGTCCCACGACGTGTCGGCGTCGACTTCGGCGGCGTAGTCGCCGCCGTCGAGTTGCAGGTCGTAGCCGAGGTCGATGTCGCCGGGGTGGGCGTGGTACTTCCCCACGCCGAACGTCTCGTAACCGCGTTCTCGCATCGCGCGGGCGAGGAACGGCCCGCACTCGTCTTCGAGGTGGTGGGCGTCCCGCTTGTCGTTGCCGAGGTAGCCCGTCCGGCAGGGGTCCGAGCCGGTGCGCACGACGTGTCGCGCGGGGACGCAGATGGGCGCTGGCGAGTAGGCGTTCGTGTAGGAGACGCCGCGGTCCACCAGCCGGTCGAGGTTCGGCGTGTGGACGTGGTCGTGGCCGAGCGCGTTGATGGTGTCGAAGCGCTGCTGGTCCGTCATCACGAGCAGGACGTTCGGCTGGTCCGCTGGCATTACCCATCAGTCAGCGGCGGGCTACCTCAACGTTGCGCCGTCGTCCAGTAGAGTTATCTTTCCGTTCGCTCTCACCCCGTCCATGTCGCTGCTTCGCCGCCTCTGGGACCGCCGCGAGTCGTCCCCGCTTTTCGTGGCGCTCTCAGTTCTCACCGTGGCCGTCCTCCTCTCGTGGCCCGTCGTCGACTTCTATCTCCGACAGGTCGGCGTCGGCATCCCGTTCGGATTCAACGACTTCGGGGCGTACATGAGCGCCATCCACCGCGTCCGAACCGGCGGCTCGCTGTACCAGATGACCCACGGTAGCTACCACGGCAGTTACCTCTACCCCCCCGTGACGGCCCTGATTTTCCACCCGTTCCTCGGCTTCGACTTCAAGACGGGCGCCATCATCTTCGTCTCCGCCTCGCTCGTCCTCCTCTGGGTCGGCGTCGAGTCCGTCGCTCGCGTCCTCGGCTATGAACTCGGCGTCGCGGAGCGACTGCTCCTGTTGGTCGCGCTCTTTGGCTTCCAGCCCGCGCTTCGGGACTACAAGTGGGCGCAGATTTCCTCGCTCCTCGCCGCCCTCCTCTGTTTCGCGTTCTACACGGGCGAACTCGCCGAGGAGACGGACGACGACCGGTATCGCTACGCCAGCGGCGCGCTGACGACACTCGGAAGCGCGTTCAAGCTGTTCTTCGCCACCTCCGGCGCGCACCTCCTTCGGGACCGGAAGCGCTTCGCCGGCGCGATGGCCGCCGCGGGCGTCCTCGCCGTCGTCTCCGTCGTCGCGTTCGGCGTCGAGATGCACCGCGACTACGTCGACGTGTTGATGTGGGGCAAGGGTTGGGGTGGCACCCGCGCGCCGTACCTCTGGGACACCTCCGCGGCGTACCGGCCGCTCTACATGCTCGGCAACCTCGGGATGGCCGCTCGCGTCGTGGGCGTGTTCGGCACCGTCGGCCTGACGCTGGCCGCCCGCCGCGACGACTCCGCCGCCGCGCGCCGCGCGACGTTCGCGCTCGGCGTCGCCGTCATTCCCCTATTGGCGCCGCTCGCCGACAGCCACGACCTCGTGGTGATGCTCCTCCCGGCGGTCATCCTCCTCGCCCTCGAACTCGACCGCCCGGACGGCTATCCGTGGATTCCGGTCCTCGCGGTCCTGCTCTTTCACCTCCACCGCTACTCCGTCGAGGTGGCGATAAATCGCCCGGACCTGCTCCCCGTCGGGTCGTCGTTCGTCCGCGCTCACGCGCCGTGGTTCCAGACCGGGATGTGGGCGACGTTCCTCCTCGTCGGTCTCGCGGCGGTCCGGGTCGCCGAACACGCCGCACTGCCGGACTGGGCGGACGCAGTGCGCTGACCGCTCGCGGCGCCCCGGCGCCGTGGAGACAGTTTTAACCGAGCGACCGTTCGCTTGGACAACTATGGACTTCGACGGGCGACTGACTCGCCGGCGGTGGCTCTCTTCGCTGGCCGCCGCCACGGGGAGTATCGCTGGCTGCGCGGCGCCCCTCGGGGACGGCACGTCGGCCGACAGCGACGCGCCGTCGTCCGATTCCGACCCGACCACGAGGGCCGGCGGCGCCGGCGATGACTCGGCGTGGCCGACGTTCCGTGGCGACGACAGAAACACCGGGTGCGCGCTGAACGACCACGCCCCGGCCGACTACCCGGAGCGGAAGTGGACCGTGTCCATCGGCGACGGCGTCTGGAGCAGCCCGGTCGTCGCCGACGGCCGTCTCTACATCGGCTCGATGGACTACAAGGTGTACGCGATAGACGCGGCCACCGGCGAGATAGATTGGACCTACGAGACCGACGGGCCGGTCCAATCGACGCCAACCGTCGCCGACGGCCGCGTGTACGTCGGCTCCTTCGACAAGCACGTCTACTGTCTCGACGCCGAGACGGGCACGAAGCAGTGGTCTCACGAGACGGCCGGACTGGTCAACAGCAGTCCCACCGTGGACGACTCTCGGGTGTACATCGGCAGCGGCGTCATCGGCGTCGGGGAGGTACACTCGTATCTCGAATCGAGCGGCGTCGAACCGGAGGGTGGCGGGCTGTACGCCCTGAACCGCGAGACGGGGGCGCTCGAGTGGCGCCGGTATCCGACCTACCGAATCAGTAGCACGCCGGCGGTCGTGGACTCGACCGTCTACATCGGCCTCACGGACGGGGAGCCGAACCGGCCGCTGATAGCGGCGCTCGACGCTTCGAGCGGCGACGCCGAGTGGGAGTTCGAGACGAACAACGCGGCGATAACGAGTCCCTCGGTGCAGTCCGGTCGGGTCTACTGTGCGACGTTCTTCGGAACTGTCCACGCTCTCTCCACCGAGACTGGCGAGGAGGCGTGGGGCTTCAACATCGGTGACGGCGACATCCGGGGCTCGACCGCCGTCTGTGACGGGTCCGTCTACGTCCCGGCGTCGGGCAACAAACTGGGGGAGCGCTCGGACAACCCGGTGCTGTACTCGCTCTCGGTGGACGGGGACGTGCAGTGGGAGCACGAGATACCCGGCGCTCGGCAGATGGGGAGTAGCCCCGCCGTGACGAGCGACGCGATATACGTCGGCACGCACTTCCGCAACGGCGGCGGCGGGATGTACGCCGTGAGCCACGCCGGTGAGCGCCTGTGGGGCAGAGAGGTCGAGGACGGGGAAGGCGTGGGGAGCAGCCCCGCCGTCGACGACGGCACGCTCTACTACGGCGCGGACAACGGCATCGTGTACGCGCTGGAGTAGCCGCGCACCGCACGGAAATACGTCATTAACTATAATGTGGGTAGTGCCATAGGGAGTCGTGCCACCAAACGATACTGGCGGGGACGAGGGACGCACAGCGACGACAGACGACCTCCGACTCACCCGACGGACAGCGATGGCACTGCTCGGCGTCGGCGGCGCGGCGGCCGCCGGCGCTGGCTCGGCGGCGGCGACACACGACAAGGGGAACTCCGGCGCGCCGACGCGGCCGTGGAATCAGCACGTCGACGCTCAGGACCACGACCTGACGAACGTCAGGGACCTCTCGACGGAGACGCTCACCGTCGACAACGTCTACACGCGTGCCCGGTGTGCCGACGTGTTGGTGTGGCGAGACGAGAGCGGGACGCTGTTCGCGGACAGTGCCGAGGAGACGCTGTACGAGGGCGACGACTTCACGGCCGCCGTGCAGGCGGCTCTCGACGGTCTCACGGACGGCCGCACGTCGAAAGAGCGCGTCGTCGTGGCCACGTCGGGGACGATGGGGCCCCACGAGTGGGACGGCGACGTCGAGGCCATCGACGTCCCGAGTCACACGATTCTCGACCTCTGCGGGACCATCTTCGTCGAGGACGAGGGGGAGGCGCTCGTGCGACCGCTCCGGGCGCTCAACGCCGAGAACATCGAGATTCCGCACGTCCGCATCGTGGGCAACTTCCGCGCGGCCATCTGGTTCCGGAGCGTGTTCAACGTGAAGTTCGGGCACATCGACATTCGCACGCCCGAGGACAGCATCATCTCGGGCACGGGCGGCGGGGTCCGCATCGACGGTTTCGCGAACGGGCGCGGCGACGACACCGTTCGCTGTAAAGACATTCAGGTTGACAGCGCCTACATCGAGAACACCGTCGGCCACGCCTTCGAGACGTACGCGGTGGACCGCATTCAGGTCGGACAGGTCATCGCGAACAGGCCGAACTTCGCGGGCGTCCTCCTCAACGACACGCGCGACGCGACGGTCGGTGCCGTCGTCGGGAAGGAGGTGGACGTGGGCGGCGGCTACGCCGCCTTCCGCGTCGCCAACGGCTGCAAGGACGTGACCTGCGACCAGGTCGTCTGCCGGCGCGGCGCGCGCGGCGTCTTCGGCGTCTCGGGGTGTACCGACATCACCGTCGGCGAGGTCAACATCCAGCAGACGGACGCCAACGGCATCCTCATTCAGGACTGCCAGCGCTTCTCCATCAACGGCGGCGTCGTGAAGAACTGCTTCGGCGACGCCATCCGCGTCGACTCGCGCGACTCCGACAGACACGACCCCGCGGAGGGCGTCTCGGTGTCGAACGTCCGCGTCGTGGACACCCGCGAGGAGAAACAGCAGACCAACGGCATCTACGAGTCCGGTCCCGACACGGGGAACAACCGCTTCGTGGACAACGACTTGCGCGACGCCGGCACGGAGGCGAACATGCGGCTCTTTTCGGCGAGCAGTGTCGTCCGCGACAACATGGCCGGCGGCGTGGACCACGGCACGGTGACGCTCTCCAGTGGAAGCACGCCCGCCGCGCGCGTCACCGGCGTCACCGACAAAGGCCCCTCGACGCTCGCCCTCCGGGCGAAGACGCGGGAGCCGCCGTCGTCACCCTTCGGGTACGACCACCGGTTCGAGTGGACCGGCAGCCAGTGGGACCTCGTCATCGAGTGGCAGACGGACCCCGGCGAGGACGTGCCCCTCGACTACATCGTCGACCGGCCACAGGCCAACATCGGCGAGACGCCGACCATCCCGCCGATACAGTTCGAGGGCCCCATCACCGCCGGCACCTATCGGCTGAACGCCGTCCACTCGGGACTGGCGCTCGAAACGGCGGCCGCCGACGCCGCGCCGGGCACCAACGTCCAGCAAGGCATCTGGGAGGACACCGACTACCAGAAGTGGACGGCAGTTCCCCTCGACGCCTACGAGGACCAGTTCCGAATCGAGAACTTCGCCAGCGGCGCGGTGCTCGGCGTCGAAGGTGGTTCGATGAACGACGGTGCGAACGTCAACGTCCAGTCGTGGTCCGACGTGCCGCACCAACGCTGGACCATCGAGGAGTACGGGAACGGCCAGTACGCCGTCCGCGCGGTCCACTCCGGGCAGGCGCTCAACGTCGCCGGCGAGGACACCAACGACGGCGCGAACGTCGTCCAGTGGCCCTACGGCGGCGAGGGCGCCGGCAACGAGCTCTGGGACTTCGAGCAACAGGCCGTCGGCGGCGTCAGCGCCGGCATCGTCGACGACTTCGAGGACGGGAATCTCGACGAGTACGACGGGCAGACCGGAAACTACACCGTCAACAGCGACGCGCCGGTGGCCTCCGGCAGTCAGAGCCTGAAGAGCGACTCGGGCGGCGCCATCATCTCGATGGATGGCCTCGACCGCTACCCTGCCGAGGGGACGACGTTCTCCGCGAAAGTGGGGTACACGTCGGCGAACCCGACCATGGGTATCGCTTTCGGCGCGCAGGACGCCTCGTCGTTCTACTTCGCCCGCGTCTACCGCCCGGACGACTCCGACCCCCGCCTCCAACTGTACTCCCCGGAGAGCGGGAAACTCATCGGCGGCACGCTCTCCGGCCCGCTCACCGCGAACGCGCTGTACGAACTGGTCGTGGACTGGGCCGAGGGCGGCGAGTTCACGCTGACCATCAACGACCCCGACGGCAACGAACTCGAATCCCGGACTGCGACCGACGACGTGGGCATCGTCGGCGGCGGCGTCGGCACGCGGAACACGGCCATCCTCGACGAGTATCGCATCGACTCGGGCACGCAGTAGCAACTGCGGCCACCCCCTTTCGCGGGCCGGGGTCGGCGACGCACACCCCCCGACTGCACGTCCGTGAGCGGTTCGAGGATGGGGGTGTCACCGGCGGCGACGAGCACGTCGGCCACGGAGCGTTCCGACGCCCGACCGCGGTCGCCCCCGAAGCGATAGGTCGCGCTAGTCTCGTTGAGGGACACGCTCTCGCGGTTTCGGACGATGCCGATGGCGTCGGTCGCGGCGTCGAGGACTGCCTCGACGCGCGCCCCCGCGTCGACGACGTCGCGCTGGTCGCGGTAGTACCTGACCGCGTCCGTGACGAGCGACGCGAGGTGGCCCCACTGGTCCTGGTGTCGCTCTCTGACGAGATAGTCGGTGACGCCGGCGGAGATGGCACGACTCGCGACCGCTTCGGTCCCCTCGCCGGTGCACAGAATGAACGGCAGCGTCGGGACCGTCGCTCGAACGGCTTCGAGGAGGGCGACCCCGTCCGTCTCCGGCAGGTCGTGGTCGCTGACGACGCACTCGATTCGCGGTTCCCCCTCGATGACGTCGATGGCCGTCCCGACCGACGCCACGGGGACGACCTGAATCGGTCCGTGGTCTGGAAGCGCGCTCACAGGCGGCGAAGGCTTCGTCCGCCGTCACCACCAGAACACGGAGCGTCGGCACGGCCCTGCCTCGAACGACTTCCGCACGGACAATCAAACTGGCTAACGCCCGTCCGGTCAGTCCGCCTTCGACAGTTCGACGACGAAAACCGCGCCCTCGGGGTCGTTGTCTTCGACCCGGACCGTTCCCCCGTACGCGTCGACGAGTTGTTCGACGAGGTAGAGCCCGATTCCCGTTCCCCCGCTGTCGAGGCCCTTTTCGCCTTTCCCGAACACCGCGTCCTTCTGTGCGTCGGGCACGCCCGGTCCGTTATCGGCGATCCGGACCTCGACCACCCCGTCCCCTTCGCTCGCCGTGACGGTGACTTCGGGCACCTCCGAGTCGTTGTGCTGGATCGCGTTCGTGAGGAGGTTTCGGAACACGGAGTCGAGCAGTTCGTCCGCCAGAACCGAACAGCGTGGGATCGCCCCCTTGACGGTGACGGCGGCGCTCTGATACTCCGACCGGACCTCCTCGACCTCGGCGTGGAGCGTCGAGCGCAGTTCGACCGGCTTCAGGGTGTCGTCGGTCGAGCGCATCACGTCCGCGAGGTCGCGTGCCGTCTCGGTGAGTTCGACCGCGTGTGCGGCGCTCTCACGAATGGTCTCCAGATACCCCTGCCCCGCCTCGTCGACGTACGTGTCCAGTACGTCCGCGTAGGCGGTCACGAGTTGGAGGTCGTTCCGGATGTCGTGACGGAGCATCTGGTTCATCAAGTCGAGGTTGTCGCGTTGCTCCGCGAGTTGCTGTTCGTACCGCTTGCGCGCCGTGATGTCCTGAATCACGCCGTCGTACAGGACTTCGCCGTCGTCCTCGTGAGCGATGGCCGTCACGCTCCCCCAGATCTCTTCGCCGTCGAGCGTGACGAGTTCGAGTTCTCTCTCGGTCACGGCCCCCTCCTCACGGAGCGTCTCGCTGAACGCCTCCCGCTGTTCGGGATCGGCGTACAGTTCCTTCACCGTCTGGTCGCGGAGCGCGTCGACCGAGTCCGCGTCGAAGATGTCCGCCATCGCTTCGTTCAGGAACCGAAATTCGCCGTCCGGCCCCGCGGTGTTCTGATAGACCCCGATCGGGAGGTTCTCGACGAGGCGCTCGTACCGCCTGAGTTCCGCTTCGCGTTCCTTCCGGTCGGTGATGTCCTGAACGACCTTGTGGAGATGCTCAGTCCTCGTCGCGTCTTCGGTGAGCGCGGCGGTGACGGCGACGTCCTTCGTCTCGCCGTCGAGGGTCTGGAACTCGACCTCGTGTCTGACCCGCTCCTGGTCCGACGAGCGGAGGGCCTCGATGAGGGTGTCGCGCTCCTCGGGGTCGGCGTACACCTCGGCGACGCGGTGGTCGCGGAGTTCCTCCGCCGACTCGGCGTTCAACAGCGAGACGAGCGCCGGGTTGACGTATTCGAACGTCCCGTCCGACGTCGCCTCGGTTCGCAGGACCCCACTCGGGACCGCCTCTAGAAGGCGTTGTGCGGCTTCGAGTTCCTGTTCGGACTGTTTTCGGTCCGTGATGTCCTGCTGGAAGCCGACGAAGTGCTCTACGGTCTCCCCCACCCGGACGGGCGCTATCGTGACGCGGTTCCAGAACTCGGTGCCGTCCCGTCGGTAGTTCCGCAGTTCGACCGTAACCGACTTTTCGGCGTCGACCGCCTCTCGAATCTCCTCGACCGGTTCGGACGCCGTCGCGTCCCCCTGCAGGAACCTGCAGTTGCGCCCGAGGACCTCCTCCTCGGCGTAGCCGGTCAGTTTCTGAAACCCGTCGTTCGCGTAAATCAGGGGGTTGTCCTCACGACTGGGGTCGCTGACCGTGACGCCTATCGGTGCCGCGTCGACGGCCTGCACGAGTCGGTCACGGTCCCGAAGGCGTTCGCCCGGCGTCCTGATCGGCGAGACGCGCGCGAGGACGTGTGGCTCGCCATCGACGGTGACCGACGAGAGACGCGCCTCGACGAGCGGACTCGCCCCCGAATCGGGGGTCACCGTCCACTTGTGCGTTTCACCCTCGGGGTCTTCTCGCCGGACGTGTGCCAGAATCCCGTCCGACGAGCGCTGACTGGCAGTCGCGACCGACGTGACCGTCTCCCCCCGAATCCGCTCGCGGTCGCGGTCGGCCAGTTCGCAGAACCGCCGATTGCACTCTCGAATCCGTCCCGTTTCCGATTCGATGAGCAACAGCCCATCGGGATTCTCGTCGAAGAGTGTCTGGTACGCCGCCTCGGAAACGCTCATGCGGGGGGTTCCCCTGTGTCAGTTTAAATGCTTTGAGACCGCCCTGGACTCGCGATACTCGTCCGCGCGCTCTCGACTCGGTGTACTCGCGAGGCCGCCCGGAGTCGAATCTCAGTCACTCCCGTTCGCTCGTTTCACTCGCTCACCTCCCGCTCCCTGCGTCGAATCCGCGGCCCCGTGAGCCGCTCACGATGTTCGCGGCAGCATGGACCGCCCGGATTCGAACCTCGGTCGCTGGGTCGAACCCCTACGTGCGGTCTTTCTGCCCGCGTTTTTTGCGAGGGAGCGAAGCGACCGAGGAAAAAGCGGGATGGGGCCGCCGTGGCTCGCTGGACTCGTCACTCACGCCGCCCCGACGAGGTCGGGAACGGCCGTTCCCGGTCAGAATTCGGGGAAGCGTTCGAGTTCCCCCGTTGGGACCGTCTGCCTGCCGACGACGAAGTCCCCGTCCACGGATTCGGTGACCTCGAATCCCCCAATCTCCGTCGGCAGGAAGTCCTCGCTGTCAGCGGCGGCCGACGCGCGCGCCTCGTCGGTGAACGGAAACGCGAACACCTTCTCGGTCTCTTGGTCCCCGACTCTCCAGCCGATTCCCGTTCCGAGTGCGCCCTCGGGCAGGCTGTTCGTACTCCCGCTCACGTACACCGTCCCGTACGTCACCCGAACAAACGTATCTGCCTGGACAATTTCGAATAGCCGAGCGACTTTCGCATCGACCTCGTGAGCCCGCGCAACCGCGCCGGCCCGAGCATCGACGAACGTCTCGAGCAGGTCGGCCCCCTCGGGGTCGAATACGGCGATGACGACCGAATCACTGACGCCGATCGCGTTTCCGGTCTCGTTGTTCTCGATGATAGTGACGCCCTCGTACTCCGTCGGGCCGCTGGCCCACCCCTCGTTCAGATACGCGTCGACGGCGCTCTGCTCGTCGAACGTCCCGAGGTAGACGTGCGCCGCAGCGCCGCTCTCGGACCCGTCTCGCCACGGTGTCCGGATGCGGATGGAATCGTTGACCTGTCCCGGTTCGACGTGCTGTGGCGTGTGCTCGTCGCCCGGAAATTTGCCCGACTGACTCGATAGCAATCCGTCCTGAAGACTGGCCTTCATCGAGCGGATCGCTGCGGCGTCGACGTACCATAGCTCGAAGTTGACCGTCCCGTCGACTGTCGAGGCTGGCGCTGGTATCCAGTCGGCGTACGGATAGTCGCCGGGCGTTCTGGTTTCGGTATCGGTCCCGCCGTCTTCAGTCTCTGTCGTGGCGTCGGTCGCGTCGCCTTCTGTCTCCGTTCCGGTTTCAGTCGTCGCCGTCGTCGCGGTGCTGTCACCGCCCCCGGGTAGCGTCGCTGTGTCCTGCGTCCGGTCGTCCGTCCCGTCACCGCTACACCCGGCCACCAGCACGGCCCCAACTAACCCGCCACGTTGGAGGAGTCGGCGTCGGCTGTAGTTGGCACTCATCGTGCTAATTGTGAACGTGAATCACAATTAGCGTTTTGATAGGAATGATGACGGGCGTCCGAAAACTGGCCTCCCGGGACCTTTCCCGCAGAACGCTACACAGTTGGTGACCCGAACCGACGACGATTTGCCGAAGGGGGCTGGGGCCTTCCGGTGGTGCCCCGTGGATTCGAACCGGGGTCGCGACCCCGACTCCGACCGTGCGGTCTTTTTTCCCACGTTTTTGCGAGCGAGGTCGCTGCGCGACCGAGCGACGCCAAAAGTGGAATGGGACCGCCCGGATTCGAACCTCAGTCGGACGCGCTCGCTTCGCTGTGCGCGACCTCCCTGCTTCGAATCCGGGGCCCCCATGCGCCGCTCACGGTGTTCGCGGCAGCATGGGACCGCCCGGATTCGAACCGGGGTCGCGGGCACCCAAGGCCCGAAGTATACCACTAACCCACGGTCCCGCGGATGGGACCCCACGAGCGTCGTGATGGTCCCGCTACACGCCGAGAGTCGGCCCGCCGCGCGGTAAGCGTTTCGCTTACCGCCGTTCGTCGTCCAGTTCGAGGTCCGCCACTACGTCGAAGGGGTCCCGGCCCTTGCGCACGCCGTCGAGAATCTGGAACGACTCCTCGGGCGAGAGGAAGTGGCGGGTCACCGCGCGACCCAGCGCCGTCGGCTCCAAGCCGTCGATGAACTCGTAGTCGAGGAGTTTCCCGACGGCCCACGTCGTGTCGATGTCGCCGACCATCCGGTCGTTGAGGCGCTTGGCGGCCGACCCGCCGACGACGACGTTCGCCAGCGTCTCGGCGACGGCCTCGTCGGCGTCGTAGCGGGCCACCACGTCCTCCATGTCGCCCTTGAGGAGTTTGAACGCCGCCTCGTCCTCGGTCATCTCCATCGACCCGTGGTAGGAGCAGTCCGGTTCCACGAGGAGATACACTACCCCCCGGTCGTGGTAGTCCGGGCGGCCCGCACGGCCGAGCATCTGGTGGAACTCCTGCACCGTGAGCCACTCGATGCCCATCGCCAGCGAGTCGAAGACGACCTGCGAGGCGGGGAAGTCCACCCCCGCCGCCAGCGCCGCCGTGGTGACGACGGCCGCGAGGTCCTGATTCAGGAACTGTCTCTCGACGGACTTCCGGCGACCGTAGTCGAGGCCGGCGTGGTACGGCGCGGCGTCGTACTCCAGTTTCCGCGAAATCTCGTGACAGCGCCGCCGCGAGTTCGTGAAGATGATGGTCTGTCCCCGATACCCCTTCGAGGATTTTCGGTCGAACTCGCGCTTGACGAGGCGGTTGGCGATGCGGGGCTTCTCGCCCCCGTCGGCGAACGTGACGTGTCGCTCGACGGGGACCGGGCGCTCCTCGAACTCGATGAGTTTCGCTTCGAGACGGCGGGCGAGCCATTCGGGGTTGCCCACCGTCGCGGAGAGGTAAACCCACTGCGCGCCGCCGTAGGACGACCGATTTTCGGCGCGCGTCTCACAGTAGTGCTTGAGCCGCGAGATGAGGCCGTCGAGGCGGTGGCCGCGCTCCTCGGCCTGCAGATTGTGTACCTCGTCGATGACGACGGTGCCGATGTCGCCCAAGTCCCGGCCCGTGCGGAGGGCGTGGTCGATGCCCTCGTAGGTGCCGACGATGACGTCGGCGTCGGGTTCGAAGCGCTCGCCGCCGTCGCGGATGCGACTCGACCCGACGCGGATGCTCACCTCGCCGAGGTGGCCGTACTCGTCGCGGAAGTCCTCGTGCTTCTGGTTCGCGAGGGCGACGAGGGGCACCAGGAAGAGCAGTTTCCCGTCGCCGCGACACATCCGGTCGAGGCCCGCCATCTCGCCGACGAGGGTCTTCCCAGTCGCCGTCGCGGAGACGACCATCTGGTCGTCCCCGTCCAGCAGGCCGTTCTCGACGGCGAGGCTCTGGACCGGGAGCAAGGTGTCGAAGCGGTCCTCCAGCAGTTCCTGCACGTCGGGATGCAAATCGAGGTCGGAGACGGGGACGTTGTCCACGTCGTCCGTCGTCGCGCTGATCTCGTCGAACTTCGTCAGGTCGGGGTCGAGTTCGCCCGACAGCAGATTGACGACGCGTTCGAGGTCCTGCACCTCGAAGAGCAGTTCTTCGAGGCGTTCGACGGCGCTCCCGCTGACCTCGCCGTGAAAGGCGAGTTCGCGTTCGAGTTCCGCCACCGCGCAGTCGGGGCAGATGTACTCGTCGTCGGCCTCGATGGCGGTGTCGTCGGTGAGCGGCGAGTAGTCGCCGCTGTTGGCGCAGTACCGGCAGGTCCGCACGACGGCGGCCTCCAGTTGGTAGCCGTCGAGCATCGCGCGGAGTTCGTCGCGGCCGCGCTGTGAGGTCTGCTCGGAGATGCGGATGCGCGAGGCGCGGCGCGCGATTTCCACGAACTCCTCGGGTGGCCGTGGCTCCTCGCTGTCGCCCTCTTGCACCCGGAACTTCCCGGGACGGGGGCCAGCGCTCGTCTCCTTCAGTTCGAGGACGCCGCCGAACACGCGGTCCCCGTCCCGGTACACCGCCGCGCGGTAGTCGTCGCCGGACTCGTGGAGGAACAGCGTGCCGACCTGCTGGGCCTGCGTCGCCACGACGCCGTGTAGGCCGTGGCGGTATTTCAGCGGTTCGCCTCGGCGGCGGTCGGACGCGCCGGTCATGGCCACCGATGGCTTTACCGCCGTCGTGTGAGAGAGACAACTCGATGGGTCGAAACCGTGGCCGATGAGTCGGGCGCCGCGCTCACGAGGCGCGGCGTCGTCTCGGGCGCCGTCGCCGCGCTCGCCGGCTGTGCGGCGCTCGACGGCGAATCGCGTCCGGACGCCGTGCCGCTCACGATGTACAGCAGTTCGTCAGAGCGTCAGCGGGTCACGGTCACGCTCACGACGCCGGACGGCGACACCGATTTCGAGCGACACGTCACCCTCGACCCGGACGAGGCGCGGAAGTGGACGATTCAGGACCCCGCCTCCGAGTACGAGGTCCGGGTCGCCCTCGACGGCGGCCCGACGAAGACGGCGACGTGGGACGTGGGCCACTGTGTGAGCCGATTCAGTATCGCGCTCTTTCCGGAGAACTCCGACGAGGCCATCTCGTTCGGCGCGCCGGCCTGCTGAGTTGGGCCCCCGCTTTTATGCTCGCGGGCACCCGTCGTTCTCCCATGCGAAGTTTCACCGTCGGTCGGATCTACGGCATCCCCATCCGCCTCGACCTGACGCTCCTCCTGATTCTCCCCCTGCTGGCGTGGCTCATCGGGGGACAGGTCGAACTGTGGGTGACCAATCTCAACGGCATCGGTGCGAACATCGACGCCGCGCCGCTGACGAGCGGGTCGACCCCGATGATTCTCGGGGCCGCGGCCGCAATCGGTCTCTTCCTCGGGGTGTTGCTCCACGAACTCGGACACTCGGTGGTCGCCATCCACTACGGCTACCCCATCGACTCCATCACGCTCTGGATTCTGGGCGGCATCGCGCAGTTCACCGACCAGCCCGAGGACTGGAAACACGAGTTCAGCATCGCCCTCGCCGGTCCCGTGGTCAGCGTCGCCCTCGGGGCGCTCTCCTATGGGGCCTTGATGGTCCTGCCCGCGTCGCTCGACACGGTGCGGTTCGTCGTCGGCTACCTCGCGTTGATGAACTTCGCGCTCGCGGCGTTCAACATGCTCCCCGGGTTCCCGATGGACGGCGGGCGGGTCCTCCGGGCGCTGCTGGCACGCGACCGGCCCTACGCCAGAGCGACCCAGATCGCGGCCGAGGTGGGCAAACTGTTCGCCATCCTGCTGGGCATCGTCGGGCTCTTCGCCAACATCTTCCTCGTGCTCATCGCCCTGTTCATCTACGTCGGCGCGTCGGGTGAGGCCCAGCGCACGGTGATGAACGCCGCGTTCGCGGACGTGTCGGTGCGGGACATCATGACGCCGGCAGACGACCTCGAAACCGTCACGCCCGAAACCTCCGTCGCGGATCTGCTGGACCGGATGTTCCGGGAGCGCCACACGGGTTACCCGGTGCTGGAGAACGGGGGCCTCGTGGGTCTCGTGACGCTGGAGGACGCCCGCGAGGTGCCGGAGGTGGAGCGCGACGCCTACCTCGTCGAGGACGTCATGACGCGGGACCTGATCACCGTCTCCGCCGACAGAAACGTGATGGACGCCTTCGACACGATGACGGAGAACGGCGTCGGGCGCGTCCTCGTCGTCGACGACGACGGGAACCTCGTCGGCCTCCTCACCCGCACGGACATCATGACGGCGCTGAACATCATCCGCAACGCCGGGTTCGGCCCCGGTGCCGCCTCCGCCGCCGACGCCGCGGCCGTCGAGTCGGGTGCGAGCAGTCCCTAGCTTTCGGTGTAGAGCGCCTTCAGCATCCCCCGGATGTAGCCCGCCGTGAAGCCGTTGGCGCGGTGGCCCCACTGCGAGTCACCCTCCATCCGCGGCACGTGGTCGGGGAGGAGCGCACCGGTGAATCCGACCTCGTGGAGCGCTCTGAGCGCGTCGTACTCGTCGAAGTTCCCCTCGTCCACGAACGTCTCGTTGAACGACGGCATCGTTCCGGCCACGTCGCGGAAGTGGACGAACACGATGTCGTCGCGTTCGCCGAAGTACTCGATGACCTCGCGCACGTCCTCGCCCATCTCGGAGAAACACCCCAGACAGAGTTTCAGCCCGTGGTTGTCGCTCGGGACGATATCCATCGCCTTCTTGAAGCTCTCGAAGTCACGGAGGAGGCGCGGAATGCCGCCCATCCGCTCGATGGTGGGCGGGTCGGCGGGATGGACGGCCATCTGGACGCCGTGTTCCTCGGCCACGGGTAGGACTTCTTCGAGGAAGTACTGGTAGTTGTCCCAGAACTCCGCCTCGGAGTACTCCGCGTCCGTCTCGCCGAACGGTGCCTCCGGCGACTCGATGTCGTCGGCGTCGAAGCCGGTGGCGCGCGCGCCGCCCCGGACCCGCTTCGAGCGTGAGGTCCGCATCGGCACGAGACCCCGCGGGTTCCACTGGTAGCCCAGAATCGGAATCTTGGCCTTGCCGAGGTTGCGAAGGAGCTCCTTCACGACCCCGATCTGCTTCTCCGCGCCCTCTCGGTCGAACATGATGTCGCCGTACACCGAGTAGGGCAGGGAGTGAATCCCCTCCAACTGGATCCCGTGTTCCTCGATTTTCGTGCGCGCCTGCACCAACTCCTCGACGGAGGGGATGGTGTCACCGTCGAGGGTGAGCCGGTCCGTCGACCCGGTGTTGTCGATGAACTCGTCCGGCTCCTCCTCCACGCTGGAGTGGTCGAGGAAGACGCTCTCGACGCCGAGTTGCTTGATGTACCGCAGCCGTTCGTCGGAGAACTCCTGCGTTCGGAACCCGACGTGCATCCGCCGTGACGCCCCGTCGCCGGACGAATCGTCCATAGAAATTGATGGGGAATACCCGGCAAAAAGATTCCGCAACCGGGTGTCCTCACGTCACCGAATCGTACACAATTTTTATGCGGTGTCCCGCGGGAGCAATCCCACGGGATGAGCGACCCAAAACTCTCCGGCGCGGAGATGGAGCGTACGATACGGGACTACTTCGACGCGTGCAACGCCGGCGACGTGGACGCCATCGCGTCGTTCTTCGCCGAGGACGGCGTCCACTACTTCCCGCCGGGGATGTACCGTGGCCCCTTCGAGGGCGGCCGGACCATCGGCGAACGCTGGGCCGAGGCCGTCGAGGAGTTGGGGTCCGTGTGGACCGTCGATACGGTGCTGACCGAACCCGAAACCGCACGGGCCACCATCGAGTGGACGCATTTCAAGACCGCCGAGGGCACCGTCCTCCGCGGCGACGAGTGGTACGAGTTCGACCCGGAGACGGGCCTCATCGAGGAGATTCGGGCGTACTACGCCTCCCCACAGTCGGACGAACTGGTGCGCAACGAACTCGGTGGCTTCGACTACGAGACGCGGGGCTACCCCACCGAGTCGCCCATCGACCGGGACTAAGTCCTGTCACCGTCAGCGGGTTTTGCTACCACGACACACAGGGACAGGCTTATGTATTAATGATGGTGATGAACTCGTATGTCTACGGACGAGGCGAGCGCCGACGCCGAGACTGAACGTCCGACCGATGCGCCGCGAATCGAACTGCGTGACATCCGGAAAACGTTCAATCAGGGCAACGTCGTCGCCTGTGAGGACATCTCGCTCGAGATCGGGTCCGACGACTTCGTGGTGTTCCTCGGCCCCTCCGGCTGTGGCAAGACGACGACGCTTCGCTGTATCTCGGGTCTCGAAACGCCGGACGAAGGCGCCATCCGCATCGACGGCGAGGACGTCACGGACCTGAAGCCCAAGGACCGTGACCTCGCCTTCGTCTTCCAGTCCATCGCGCTGTTCCCGCACAAGACGGTGCGGGCGAACATCCGCTTCGGCCTCGACATGAAGACGGACCTCCCGAAGGCCGAGAAGAACGACCGGGTCGACGAGGTAGCGGAGATGCTCGGCATCCGCGAACTCCTCGACCGGAAACCCGCGGCGCTCTCCGGCGGCCAGCAACAGCGGGTGAGTCTCGGCCGCGCGATGGTGATGGAGCCGGCGGCGTTCTTACTCGACGAGCCGTTCTCGGCGCTCGACGCGCAACTGCGGAGTCAGATGCGGACGGAGGTCAAGCGCCTCCAGCGGAAACTCGGGACGGCGATGGTGTTCGTCACCCACGACCAGGAGGAGGCGATGTCGCTGGGCGACAAAATCGTCATCATGAACGACGGCCGCATCCAGCAAGTGGGCGACCCACACGAGATCTACAACGACCCGACCAACCTCTTCGTCGCGCGGTTCATCGGTTCCCCCTCCATCAACCAACTCGACGGCCGCATCGCCGACACGGACGGGGGCCTCACAGTCTCCACGGACCTGTTCGACGTGGACCTCACGACGGACGCGGCGCGCGCGGCGGCCGCCAGCGAGGGGGACGCGGTGACCCTCGCCGTTCGCCCGGAGCATCTCGACTTGCAGTCCGAGACGGCGCTGTTCGACGCGACCATCGACCTCGTCGAACCCCACGGCGACCGCGACGCCATCTACATCTCGGCCGGCGACGAGGACCTCGCGGCCGTGGTCGATCAGGGCGCCCTCGGCAGCACGACCGGCCAGATTCAGGTCGACGTGGACCAAGCGGACGTCTGGCTCTTCGACGACCGCGGTGAGCGACTGGTCTGAACGGGCCGGGCGCGCACCGATTCCGGAGATTTTCGCGGGTATCGGGCGCCGTCCCTCGGTTTCCTGTTATTCTATGGTCACTATTCTCAATTAACTATCAGGTAGGTTTATCAATGACCATGATATTGTTGGAACAGTATGCCAGAAGATGCCAGTGGAGGCACGGACGATGCCGGCACAAACGACGATAACCGACTCCTCGGTGCGTCGCGTCGGCGCGCCCTGAAGTCCATCGGGGCGGCGGGCACCGCGGGACTCGCAGGCTGTAGCGGTATCACCGGCGGTGGCGGCGGTGGCGGCGGCAACGGAAGCGGCACCACCATCACGCTCTGGACGACGCTCCACGGGCAGTCCTCGGTGGCCGAACAGTTCCTCGCGGACACGATTTCCACCTACGAGGAGGAGACCGGCAACTCGGTCAAGTGGATCAAGGAGACAGTCGCCAACGTCCAGAACGGGAACTGGCGCCAGCGGATGTCGCAGGGCCAGATTCCGACGCTGTACCAGACGGCCCCCTCGCGCATCGGCGGCCTCATCGACGGCGGCTACTACACCGCGTGGGGGTCCATCATGGACCAGCTCAGCGAGGACGTGATTTCGGGCACCGAGTGGGCCCAACCCGTCGTCAAGAACATCTACCGCGGCTTCGGCGGCGACAAACTCAAGACGGCGCTCCTCGGGTTCGTGATGCAGGAGCCGTTCGTGGCCCGCGCGGACCACTTCCAGAAGGCGGGCCTGAGCATCGAGGAGGACTTCCCGCCGAAGAGCTACGACGAACTCATCGACATCGCGACGACCCTGCAGGAGAACGGGCCGGGCGACATCGGCTTCCAGGTCCACGGCGCGCCGGGCGACCTGATGGACGAAATCACGCCGACGTGGGCCCACCAGATCGGCGGCGAGACGGGCCTCTACGTCAACGAGGACTGGTCCGACACTCACCTCGACTCCGAGGCGTGGAAGACCTCCCTGCGCCGGCAGGTGGACATCCACCGGAACAAGAAGCTCTCTTCAGAGAACGCCGCGACCACGTCCGACGAGGACGCGTGTCGCCTCCTCGCCAACGGCACGGCGAGCATGAGTCAGGTCGGGATGCTCAACTACGGCCTGTTCCAGAACCTCGCCCCCGACCTCTTGGAGAGCGGAGACCTCCGGTATGGCGCGAGTTGGGAGGGACAGTCCGGCTTCCGCGGCGAGTTCAACGCCACGGCGATGGCGCTCGGCTCCAAGCCGCCGAACATGGCGGCCTCGAAGTGGGAGAAGAAGAAGGAAGCCGGCATCAAGTTCCTCGACACGATGCTCAGCACCGAGGTGCAAAAGCAGGCCTTCGAGAAGTGGGGTCTCCTCCCGTTCAACCGGAACGCGTGGGAGGAGATTCCGACCCTCGAAAACAACGCCGTCGATGCCGGCATCAAAATCGCAGAGGGGTCCCAGTTCGGCTGGCAGGCCTTCCCGGAGATGGCCGCGGTCCAGTACAACATCCCGGGCCCCATCTTCCAGCAGGCGATGACCGGCGAACTCACGCCTGAGAAGGCGTGTGACCGCGCCGCCGAGCGCATCCGGGCGCAGGTGTTCAACCGGTAACGCGCTCTCACCCGTGACCGCCCCGCTCCGCCGAATCGCACACAGCACGTCCGTTTCCAGCGGCGGGGTTCCGCCTGCCGAGTCCTAACTACACATGTCAACAAACGTACTTACGCGCATCGCGAATCCCCGCGAGTCGTATCGGCGCGCCCGGGAGACGGTCCGGGAGCACTGGCTGTCGTATCTCCTGTTCGTCCCGACGCTTCTGTTTTTACTCCTCGTCGTCTGGTTCCCGTTCTTCCGGGGCGTCTGGATGAGTTTCCACGTCTGGCCGGCGTTCGGCGAGACGAAGTTTGTCGGACTGGAGAACTACGTCTACATCTTCGAGTGGGACACGTTCTGGGTGTCGGTGAAGGCGACGCTCATCTACATGACGATGACCGTCATCCAACTCGCCCTCGCGCTCGCGGCGACGCTGTCGGTGCGGAAACTCTCCCGCTTCGACGACCTCGCCGACGGCATCTTCCTCATCCCGTACACGATGCCGCCGGTGGTCACGGGGACCATCTGGCTGTACATCCTCAACCCGAACTACGGGCCGGTGTTCGGGTGGCTCACCGAGTGGGGGGTCCTGTCGAGTCCCATCTACTGGGGCATCAACGGCGACTCCGCCATCACCGTCGTCACCCTCGTCGGCGCGTGGACGTTCTGGCAGTTCATGTACCTCATCTTCATCGCCTCGATACAGAGCATCCCGGACGAACACTACGAGACGGCGCGCGTCTACGGCGCGAACCGCATCCAGCGGTTCACCAACATCACCTTGCCGTACATGAAAAGCGCCATCCTCATCGCCATCAGCATCCGCATCATCCGCAATCTCGTGAAGGTGTCTCAACCCCTCCAGATGACCCAAGGGGGACCGGGCTACCAGTCGTCCGTGCTCGCGATTCTCCTGTACCGCTTCACGCTGACCCAAGGGGACTACGGACTGGCGTTCACCATCGGCGTCATCATGTTCGTGCTCACCATCGGGTTCGCGTTCGTGTTCCTGCGTGAGTTCAACAAGAGCCGCGGAGGTGCAGGCGAATGAGCACCAGTAGCCGGTCGCTCTCCGACTGGTTCTGGACCCTGTCGAGTTACGGCGTCATCCTGTTCTTGGTGGCGCTCATCGTGGGTCCGTACCTCATCGTCGTCTCGTCGTCGTTCAAGTCGCCCCAAGCCGTCTTCGGCAGTCTCTACCTCATCCCGCAGGAACCGACGCTGACGGCGTGGGAGAACGCCTTCGCGGACCTCAAACGGCCGCTCATCACGAGTTTCATCGTCGGCACGGGCACGGCGGTGCTGTCGCTGCTCATCTCCATCCCCGGCGCGTACGCCTTCGGCCGGAAGGACTTCCCCGGCAAGGAGGTGGGCTTCTACGTCATCATCGGGTCGCTTCTGTTCCCGTACATCATCCTCGTCATCCCCATCAGTTCGTGGTGGCTGGAGTACGGCCTCTACAACACCATCCCGGGCCTGTGGATCGCGTATCAGGCGTTCGTGACGCCGTTCGCGCTCTGGGTCCTGCGGGACTTCTTCGAGGGCCTTCCGGACAACTTAGAGGAGGCCGCACAGATGTACGGCTTGACGCAGTTTCAGGCGTTCGTGCGGGTCATCCTTCCGCTGGCCGGCCCGGCCATCATCGCCGTCGGGTTCCTCTCCTTTCTCTCGGGGTGGAACGACTTCCTGTTCTCGAACATCCTGACGAACAACCTCGGCCCCACCACGGCGCCGGT
The DNA here is from genome assembly GCA_042216675.1 of Halobacteriaceae archaeon. GTDB lineage: Archaea > Halobacteriota > Halobacteria > Halobacteriales > Halobacteriaceae > JBDGTS01. Next base: position 71,018 of record JBDGTS010000008.1, read on the forward strand.
GGCCCTGTACAAGACGGTCCACTCCGGGGAGCAGATTCTCTGGAGTCGGATGATGGCTGCCACCATCATCATGGGGACGCCGCCGCTGGTGCTGTATCTGGTGGCGCGTCGGTACATCGGGAACGCGTTCGCGATGTCCTGACGCGTCCTGTCAGTTCTTCGCGAAAGCCGTTATGTCCATCCGTGCCCACCGGTACCCATGACCGCTGCGGGACTCCGGGACGCCATCACCGGCATCGTGACGCCGTTCGACGACGACCTGAACGTGGACCACGCCGCCCTCGCCGCGAACGTCCGGGCGCTGTCGGGTCGCGGGGTGGACTCGTTTTTCGTCTGCTCGAACGTGAGCGAGTATCACTCGCTCTCGCCCGACGAACGCGTCGCGGTGACGGAGACGAGCATCGACGCACTTCCCGACGACGCGACGACGCTCGCGGGCGCCGGCGGATCCACGGCGGCCGCAATCGACTTCGCGACGACGGCCGAATCGCTCGGTGCCGACTACGTGATGGTGATGCCGCCCCACCACACGTACCGCCACGAGGGCGGCTTGCTCGACTACTACCGGAGAATCGGGGCCGCGGTGGACGTACCGCTGGTCCCGTATCTCCGCGGCTTCCGGCCGGACGCGTCGTTCGTCGCCGACCTCTCGCGTCTCGACTGCGTCGCCGGCATCAAGTGGACGATTCCGGACGTGCCTCTGTTCGCCGAGGCCGTGGAGAAGGGCGGCGACGTGGTGTGGATAAACGGCCTCGGCGAACTCCACGCCGTCTCGCTCTACGCCGAGGGCGCGCGAGGGATGGCGACGGGCGTCGGGAACGTCTGGCCCGCCGTCGGACGCGCACTGTACGACGCCCTCGAGTGTGGCGACTTCGAGCGCGCCCGCGAGATTCGGGACGCGGTGGCGCCGTTCATGCGCTTCCGGCACGAGGCCGGGGAGGGCAACTCGCTCGGGCACGCCAACAGCATTCCCGCGCTGAAGGTGGCCCTCGAACGCGCGGGCCTCGCCGGCGGCCCGGTTCGGGAACCCCTCGTCGACCTCTCGGCGGCGGGCCGGGCGCGCGCCGAGAGTCTCTCCGACGACGTGGCGGCCTTCGTCGACGCTGAACTGTCAGCCGACCCCCGATAACCCTCAACGCTTTTCGGCCCGGCTATGCATGGGAACACATGGCACTCGAAACGGTGTTGCTCGCGCTGAGCGAGAGCGACCGGGACCGCCTCGACCCCCTCCTCGAAACAGTCGTCGACGTCGCGGCCCCGGCGGACGCCGCGGTCGTCCTCACACACGTGTACACCCAGTCGGAGTTCGACGAGGTGGCGGCGAACCTCAATCTCGAGGGCGGCGGGGAACCGACGGCGGTGCAGGCGGCGCGCCGCGAGGCCGTCGTCCGAGACGTGAGCGAACGGCTGGACGACGCGGGCCTCTCGTACCGGGTCGAGTCCCAAATCGGCGACCACGGCGAGGCCATCGTCGACATCGCGACACGGGAGGGGGTGGACCTCGTCGTCGTCAGCGGGCGGTCCCGCTCGCCCACCGGGAAGGCGGTGTTCGGGTCGACGGCACAGCGGGTGTTGCTGTCTTCGCCCGCGCCGGTCACCTTCGTCCGCGGCGACTGAGACGGCACACGATTTATAGCCGCGCACGGCGAATCGCCCACATGGAGGACTTCGAGCAACTCGTTTCGTCGCTCACCCCCCGCGAGGACACCGACTCCGTCAGCGTCTACCAGAACACCGTCGCCATCGCCTGTCCCGCCTGCGAGGAGCCGTTCGACGACATGATCGTCTGCCGCGACGAGTACAACGAACTCGACTTGAGCGTCGCCCTCGACCTCTGCACGACTGTCCACGACGGCGACGTGGTGTTGTTCACGCACAAGCCCTGAACCGCGGGATTAAAGCCCGACCGTCGCCTTCCCCGTTCCGTGCGCGTCGAGAACAGTTTCATCGGTGTCGACGGCGTCGGCGAAGGGACCGAGCGGACGCTCTGGGACCACGGCGTCAGACACTGGGACGACTTCGACCGCTCGGTGCCCGGCGTCGGCGACACCCGCGCCCGACGCATCGAGGCGTTCATCGAGGCGGGCCGGGAGGCCGTCGACGCGGGCGACGCCGCCTTCTTCGGCCGGCGCTTCCCCGACGACGCCCTCTGGCGCCTCCACGGCACCTTCGGCGACGACGCCTGCTTCCTCGACATCGAGACGACGGGTCTCGACCACTACGCCAACGACGTGACAACCGTCTCGCTCCACCGGGCCGGCGAGACGACGACGCTCGTGCAGGGCCGTGACCTCTCGGCCGCGGCGCTCCGGGCGGAACTCGACCCCGCGTCGTTTCTCGTCACGTTCAACGGCCGCCGCTTCGACGTGCCGTTCCTCGAAGCCGATCTCGACGTGGACGTGACCCTTCCCCACGTCGACCTCATGTACCCGTGTCGCCGCCTCGGCCTCACGGGCGGGCTGAAGGCCATCGAGCGCGAGATCGGCATCGACCGGGACGTGCCGGACCTCTCGGGCGAGGACGCGGTGCGCCTCTGGCGCGAGTACGAACGCGGCGACGACGACGCACTCGACACGCTCGTCGAGTACAACCGCGCGGACACGGTCAACCTCGCGACGCTTCTGGACCGCGTCGTCGCCGACCTGCGCGCCGACGTGTTCGAGTAGTCACTCCTCGGTCGCCCACACGTCTGTCAGCCGGTACTCCTCGTGGTAGTGCGAGCCGTTGCCCTTGAGCGTCCGCCCGGCGGCGTACAGCACGTCGTCCAGCCACCCGAAGGCGATGAGCGGCCCCATGCTCCGGGGGACGGCGGAACTCCGCCAGATGCTGTCGTCGCTGATGGAGAGGTCGAGGTAGAAGTCGACGCCGCAGTCGGAACAGACCGCTTCCGCAGTCACTTCCGGGAGGGGGACGCCGTCAGCGTGGAAGTCGCCACGGGGGTCCGCGAGTCGCCACTCGCCGGACCCACAGACGGGACAGCCGGGACCGAGGTCCGTCCGGGACTTCATGTCGGCCCCCTCTCGGCGAACTGACTTATCTTCTCCGGGCGCTGTCGATACCCCTATCCGCCGCCGGCCCGACCCACCGGTATGACCGGGTGGCGCGACGTCTTCGGGCACGAGCGACCCTACGACGACCAGGTCGACGGCATCGAAACGGCCGTCGACACCGCCCGCGATGGCGGTTTCACCGTCGTCGAGGGCGCCTGCGGTACGGGCAAGACGATGCTGGCGCTCACCGCCGGCATCTCGCTCGTGCGCGACCCCGACACCCGATTCGAACGCGTGCTGGTCCTGACGAGCGTCAAACAGCAGCTCCGCCAGTTCGAGGCCGACCTCGCCACCATCAACGAGAACCGCCCCGACGACTGGGACCCCGTGTCGGGGCTGACCCTCGTCGGGAAGGGCGACCTCTGCCTGTACAACCGCGAGGGCGCGGGCGGCGTCACCGACGACAACGTGTACGAGCGCTGTGACTCGCTTCGGGACCGCACTCGCACGCTCACCGGCGACGGCGGCGCGACGACGGCCGCGGCCCTCGCGTCCGACGCCCGCCGCCAACAGGTCGGTCTCCAGTCCGACGCCGCTTACCTCGAAACCGCCGACGAACCGTCGCCGTACCCGCCGGGGATGCCCGAGTACGAGGACACGGAGTTCTGCCCGTTCTACGCGCAGTATCTCGACGACGTGCCGGAGGACGGCGACCCGCGCGAGGCCGTCCCCATCGACCTCTCGTCGGCCGGACACCTCGACGCCGAGGCGCTGGTCGCGCGGTCCGTCGAACACGGCACTTGCCCACACTCCGTGATGGGCGCCGCGCTGGGGAGCGTCGAGGTCGTCGTCGGCAACTACTACCACGCGTTCGACCCGCGCACGACGTCGACGATGACCGGCGCACTGCTCGACGACTCCACCTTCGTCGTCTGCGACGAGGCGCACATGCTCGAACCGCGGGTCAGGGACCTCGTGAGCGAGGGCGTCGGCGACCGAACCCTGCGGGACGCCGTCGCGGAACTCACCCGCGTCGTGCAGGCCGCGCGGGCCGCCGGCGAGGTGACCGGCCCCGCCGACCCCGCCATCGTGCGCGGCGAACTCGCGGACGCCGACCTCTCTGCAGACGACTTCGCCCGGACCCGCGAGTTCATGCGTGACCTCCGCGAGGAACTCGACCGGCGGGTGACGGCGCACCTCGATAGCGAACACGACGGCTGGCGCGGCAATCTCCGAAACCTTCCGGACGGCGAGATTCCGCTCCGAGACCCCGAGACGCCCGAACCCGACGAACTCACCGAGTGGGCGGACGAGGCGGGGTATGCGGACGAGTGGGCGCGCGCCGAGGCCGTCGGTGCGATGGCCGCGCACGTCCTCGACGCCGCGGAGGACGAGGAGCGACAGCGTGCCTGCCTCGCCGCCGGCCGCGCCCTCGCGGCGTGGGGCCGCAACGACCACGAGCGCTACTTCCGGGAAATCAGTCTCGAACGGACGTGGGACACCACCGAACCCGACGGCGCGTGGCGCCGCGCGTACAACGCCCGCCTCGACCTGCAGAACTGTCTCCCCGGCGACGCCATCGGCGAGCGAATCGCCGAGTTCGGCGGTGGGGTGCTGATGAGCGCGTCCCTCGCGCCCCTCGACGTGTTCGAGTCCGTGACGGGCCTCGACGACTTGCCCGAGGACCGCCCGGTCGCTGAGCGCCGCTACGGGCTCTCGTTCCCCGCCGAGAACCGGGCGAGTTTCGCCGTCGACGCGCCGAAGTTCACCTACGACAACCGCGGTGCGCCGGGCGAGTCGAATCGTACCCGGCGCACCTACGCCGACGCCGTGCGCGAGGTGGCGCGGAGCCCCGGCAACGTCCTCGTCGGGATGCCGAGTTACCGCGAGGCCGAGTGGATGGCGGGCGAACTCGACGGCGCCGTCGCGAAGCCGGTGCTGTTGGACGAGGCCAGCGACGACGGCGCGACGGAGCAACTGAAGGAGTCCTTCTTCGCCGGCGAGGCCAAGGTGCTGGTCACCAGCCTCCGCGGGACGCTCACCGAGGGCGTCGACTACCGCGGGGATCGTCTCGGCGCGGCGGTGGTCTGTGGCGTCCCGCTCATCAACACCGCCAGCCCACGGACGCGCGCGCTCCGCACTGCCTACGACGACGCGTTCGGCGACGGTCCCGCGAGCGGAGCGAGCGGGAGCCAGCGGGGCGGCACGTCCCGCAGCGGGTTCGAGACGGCGCTGACGGTGCCCGCCGTGCGCAAGGCCAGACAGGCGCTCGGGCGCGTCATCCGCGGTCCCGAGGAGGTGGGCGTCCGCGTCCTCGTGGACGGCCGCTACGCTCGCGATGGGTGGGACAGCGTGCGCGAGTTCCTCCCGCCGGAGGAACGAGAGGAGTACCGCACCGTCAGCCCGGACATGCTCGGACTGGGGCTGGACCGCTTCTGGGAGCGCCACGGTGAGACGCGCGAGAAACCGTAAACGAAAACCCCCTTCCCTGTGTCGGGTGGAGTATGGAATTCCGCACTCGCGTGGCCCTCGGCGCGGTGACGGCCGTCGCGGCCGTCGTCGCCGGGTTCGTCACGCTCGGTCCCGCGCCTCGCCTCGCCCTGTTCCTGACCCTGATCGTGTTGGCCTACGCGTACGGGCCGACGGTCTGGAACGGCGTCCCGTCTAACTGACTCGCTGGACGCGGTAGTAGTCGGTGAACTTCACGAGGTCGTAGTCCGCGAGCGACGCCTCCGCGGCGTCGGCGACGTCCGCGGCGCCGTCCGCCGCCGCCAGCGCCGGCAGTTCCTCTTTCGCTTTCTCGCCGAGTTCGTCGTAGTGTCCGACTCGCGCGCTTTCAGGTACAGATTCGACCGTTCGGAGTTCGACTTTCGCGACCATGTTATGCAATCACTTGCCTCTACGTATGGAGTCGAACCATTTCAACCTTTTCTGGGGAAATAATTCGTGAACGTCATCCCGAACGGGGATATTTGCCGGGAAAATAGGCGTATGTACACCTCCTGAGCCCTTCCCGACATTCGGTATCGATTGGCACTAGCGGCCGTGGCGCACCCTCTGCACGGCGATTTGGTGTCCCGAGTCGGCTCTTTGCGCCCGCTCGCCGTCCGGCTTTTCGACCCCTCTCTCCGGTCTCATCAGAACGCAGAGCGTTCTGGTTGGCTCACGAGACGCTCTGCGTCTCGCGAACGTCGCCAGAAAGGTCCGGGTGCGAGAATCGAACCCGATGGCGAGACTCGCGTCGCTCGTCTCGCGTGGTTCGATTTCGCTGTCCGGCTTTTCCACTCCTCCCGCTGGTCGTCGTGAAAAAGTCCGGGTGCGAGAATCGAACCCGCGTCCCAGCCTCCACAAGGCTGGAGGATAACCACTACCCCAACCCGGACACGCACCCGTCGCTTAGCCGGTTGACGGTAAAACGGTTACGTTACGCTTTTGCGCCGGGGTCGCCTAAGACCGGGCAACGTGGCGATTACGGACAAAATCTACGTGAAGAACCACCGGCAGTTGAGCGCGCAACTCGACACCAACATCCCCCGGAGCGCGTTCAGCGGCGCGACCCTCGACATGCTGTTTCAGGGCGAGAACCTCGCCACCCTCGACAGCGCCACCCGGGACCGCGTGCTCGACTTCGCGGAGGACTTCCTCGATTGCGACTGCGACGCGAACCCCTACTGCGGCCACCCCGAGGAGAAGTTCATCCGCTACCTGCTGGAACTCCGCGCGCAAGGCCTCGACCCCGAGGCGATGGTCGACGTGATGACGGACGACTACATGGTGTACGCCTACAGCGGGGACATCCTCTCCTTCCTCGACGACGCCGTGCGAACGCTCGACGCGGTGGAGTCGCTGGCGTCCGTCGAGGGGCACGACGAGGTGGCCGAGCGTGCGGACCAGCGCCGGCGCTCGCTCCTCTAGCGCTCGAACTCTATCTGGTCGAAAATCCGCTCCTCGTCGGCGGCGTCGAGGTCGTCGAGGTGGACGACCTCCTCGGCGTCGTCGGCGGATTCGAGGCGGTCCTGCAGGTGGGTGATGTACGCCTTGTGCTCTTCGAGTTGCTCGCGGAGGTGCTCGGCTTCGAGTTCGAGCCGTTCGTGCTCGCGGACGAAGCTCTTTGGCACCTCCACGGTCGGCGGGAACTCGTGGCCCTCCGTGGCGTCGTGGTCCTCCGGGACGACGTCGACTTGTCCCTCGTGGGCGACGAGGCTGTCCACGTAGTCGCGGAACACCGCCGACAGCGAGAGGTCACGCTCCTCGGCGATGTCGCGAAGCGCCTCGAAGGAGTCCTCGTCCACGCGGAACGAGACGGTTTTGTTCTTGCTCCCCATCGACAAGGGATTCGCGGCGCGAAAACTTAAGGATTCGTCAGACGCCGTCCGCGACTTCGGCCGAAGACTCCTCGTCGAGGCTCTCCAGCGCCGAGACGACCGAGTCGTGATACCGGCTCACCGGCACGTCGTACTGCTCTTCGGCCATCCGGGCGTACTCGTTGGCCTCGTCGTCGAAGGCCTCGATGCGGTCGAGGGTGCGCTCGGCCGTCTCCACGACCCAGCGGTCCCGCGTCGCTGCGTCGACTTCCGTGATGGATTCGGGTCGGAGAGAGACGTTCACGTCGCCCTCGTCCGTCTCGTAGGTCCGGGGTTTGCCGACGATGGCGACGTAGTGTGGCGGTTCGGCCTCGCGGAGGAAGCCCGCCGCGTCGGGCTGATACTGGCCGGCGTACATGTAGAACGTGCCGGAGGGGTCGACCACGCGACCCTGCCAGTACTCGCTGTCCTCGCCGACGTCTTCGGTTTCGGTCAGGGTGCCGACCACGAAGACGCGGTTGGCCTGTTCGCCCGTCGGGAGCAGGACGTACAGCGGCGCCCGCTCGTCGTCGGACTCCTTGAACGTGTAGTGTGCGTCGTTGAACTCGTCGGCGAAGACGCGGCGCGCGACTTCGCGGGTGGGTGTGGAACTCATTGGATCGACCTCGCCGTGATGAGGACGCTCTCGGCGTCCGCGGGTTCGTCGAGCAGCTCGGTGTCGTTCGCGAGCAGGTAGCGCCCCATCGTCGGGCCGGAGACGCGGTAGTAGCGCCCCAGCGTGTCGGCGGCCATCTCCTCGGCCACGACGGTCGTGTCGAGGGCGTCCATCGCCATGTCCTTGGCCTCCTCGAGTTCGATGCCGGTCAGGTCCTCGGTGGCCTCCCGGTCGAAGATGACCTCGTGGACCTCGGTGCCGTCGTCGATGACGCCCTTGATGCGCAGGTCGAACTCGCCCTCGACTTCACCGTGTTCCGAGCACCGGCCGTTCTGGAGGACGCGGGTGCAGTCCTCCTCGGGACAGCGCTTGATGAGGCCGCTTCCGGACTGGATGTCCACGAGTGCGCCCTCGATTTCCTCGTCGCCGTCGCCGACTTCGAGGTCCTCGTCCACCGCGTCGACGGTGGTGGTCCGGTTGAGTTTCACCGAGAACCGGCCCTCGTACTCGTCGGTCACGACGTTCTGTAGGTGGTACACCTCCCCCTCGGCGAGGTCGGGCAGGTCGGACTTGGCCCACGCGGTGAACTTCACCGTTCCCGTGGGGTCGCCGAGCAGTCCGACCTGTCCGACGGCGTCGCTTCGGGCCTCCCAGAGGTCGACGACCTTCGCGGTCAGGTCGACCCACTGTTCGGCCGCGTCGATGTCCTCGATCCGGACGGTCTCGTTGCCGCCGCCGCGCCCCCCGAGTTCGTCGCGTTCGAGGCCCGCCTCGTCGAGGTAGTGGCTGACGACGGAGCGGCGCGCCTCGTCGACGGGCACGCTGTACTCCTCGACGAGCGTTTCGAGTCGGTCGAGTATCTCCTCGACGGTGACGTCGAGGTGGTCCGAAAACTGGTCGTGTACCTCGTCGGCGTGGGTACGTAGGTCTGTGTCGCTCATGCGTGTGCTGTCTCCGCTCGTTTTTCCGATGGGAGACGGACGGAAGTTGGTCGCCTCCGTATTTAAAGTCTCGGGCGGCCGCCGTCCATCGATTACGACCGCGTCCGGCCGCCGTCGACAGGTATCGCAGTACCCGTGACGAAACTTGCTCGCTCACTTGCGAGGAAGGCCACCACGTCGCCTAACTCCCGCGGGTCGCCGACCCGGTCGAGGGGGACGCTCGCGGCCTTGTCGGCGAGGCCCGCCTCGTAGTCCTCGTAGCGGCCCGCCTCGACGTCCGCCTCGATGATGTCCGCGAGGCGCCCCGTCTCGTGGGGACCGGGCATGACGACGTTTGCCCGCACGTCGGGCGCCCACTCCCGTGAGATGGTCTTGATGGTCCCGACGACGCCGCGGCGTACCGAGTTCGAGAGCGCGATGCCGTTTATCGGCTCTTTCACGCTCGTCGAGGTGATGGCCGTCACCGTCCCCGCGTCGCTCTCGACGAGGTGGTCGTGGCACTCGTGGAGGGCGTAGACCACGCTCATCACCAACAGGTCGTAGGCCTCCTGCCAGTCTTCGGGGTCGGCGTCGAGGACGGACCCCGGCGGCGGCCCGCCCGCGGAGGTGACGAGGTGGTCGACGCCACCGAACTCCTCGACGGCGGCTTCGACGACTGTCGCCACGTCGTCGCGGTCGGTGACGTCCGCCTGCACGCCGCGGACACCCCCCGCGGCCACGTCGCGCACGTCCGCCACGCCGGCGTCCAGTCGGTCCGGGTCGCGTCCACAGAGGACGACGTTCGCGCCCGCGGCCGCCAGCGACTCGGCGCTGGCCTTGCCGAGGCCGCTCGAACTCGCCAGTACGACGGCCGTCTCGCTATCGAGTCCAGTGTCCATACGCCCTCAAACACTCGTCGTCGCGTAAAACTGACGCCCTGTCGCCGGAACTACCCGCCCCAGAAGTTGTCGCGACTGCCCAGTTCCGGCGGACGCCCGGGGCCGCTTTCCTCCTCGCCCTCGGTTTCCGCCTCGGATTCCGTCTCCTCGCTCTCGTCTTCTGCGCTTCCTTCCTGTTCCCCTTCTTCCCCCTCCTCGCCCTCCATCGGGAGGCGTTCGACCACGTCGCCGCGGGCGTAGTTGGGCTTCACCGTGTCCACCTTCACGCGGGCCCGCGCCTCGGGCAGGACGCCATCGACCATCACGACGAAGCCGTCCTCGGTGTGGCCGATGCCGGCGCCGCTCTCGTGGAGGTCCGTGATGTCCACGACGACTTCCTCGCCGGGCACGACGGGGGCCGTCTTCAGTTCCTCGATGGGCTGTTTGTAGTGGTTACACCACTCCTTGCCCCCGCGGTCACCGTAGTACTGACACCCCATGCCCTCTATCCGCTCGGTGAAACTGGGGCAGTCGTCGGCGATAGGGCAGTCTGCCATAGGACCATTAGCCGTGGCCGCGTCTAAACCCTTGCGCCTCCCCGTCTCCGGGCCGGCACGCTCCGCTCGCGGTCCCGCCCCCCTCACCCCCGGCCCCGAAGACAGATAAGGCACCACGGGCTACCTCCCGTCGATGCTGCTGGTCCTCTGTGTCGACCTCGACGACGACATCGGCCGCAAGGCCGGCGTCGAGACGCCCGTCGTCGGCCGCGACGCCGTCGAGGAGGCGGCGGTGTCGCTCGCCACCGTCGACCCGGAGGACAGCGACGTGAACGTACTCTTCGAAGGCGTCCACATCTACGACGACATCACCGACGAGACGGTGGCCGTCGCCGCCGTCACCGGCGTCGAGAGCGGCGGCGTGACCGCGAACCGCCGCGTCGGCGAGGAGATCGACCAAGTGCTCGCGGGGCTGGAACCCGACGACCCCGTCCGAGCGCTCGTCGTCTCCGACGGCGCACAGGACGAGAGCGTCCTCCCGGTCATCCGCTCACGGATGGACGTCGACGGCGTCCGCCGCGTCGTCGTCCGGCAGGCCGAGGACCTCGAATCGATGTACTACACCATCAAGCAGGTCCTCGACGACCCCGAGACGCGCGGGACGATTCTCGTTCCGCTCGGCATCCTCCTGTTGGTGTACCCGTTCGCCCTCCTCGCCGACGTGGTGGGCGTCCGCGGGAGCGCCGTCGTCGGCCTCACGTCGGCGCTTCTGGGTCTCTACGCCCTGTTTCGGGGGCTGGGGCTGGAACGCGCCCTCGACGGCGTGGTGAGGCAGGTCCGCAACGCCCTCTACGCCGGCCGGGTGACCTTGCTCACCTACGTCGTCGCCACCGCCCTCCTCGTCATCGGTGGCGTCGAGGCCGTCGACCAACTGGAGGCCGTCCAGCGCCGCGGCGACCCCTCGGGAACCACGGTGTTGGCGGCGCTCGTGTACGGCGCTGTGACGTGGTTCGCCGCGGCCGGCCTCACGTCGAGCCTCGGCCAGATAACCGACGAGTATCTGGCCGGCCGGTTCGAGTGGCGCTATCTGAACGCGCCGTTCTACATCCTCGCCATCGCGGCCGTCCTCCACGCCGTCTCGGGGTACTTCCTCGGACGCACGTCTCTCACCTACCTCGCGGCGATGCTGACGGCGGGGACGCTGCTGGGCGTGATGAGCACGCTCGCGTTCGCCGTCGTGGAGTCGTGGCGGGCGCCCGCCTAACGCTCTCGCTCGACGACGAAGCGCGCGAGTTCGGCGAGATAGCTCCGGGCGTCGGAGCTGGGCAAGTCGAGACTGTCGAGTGCGTCCTCCGCCGCGGCCGCACGCTCACGGGCCAGCGTGTCCGCCTCGGCGGGCGTGAGGTCGGTCACCTGAAGAATCGAGGGCCGTTCGAGTTCGGCGTCCTGCCCCGTCGGCTTGCCGAGGTCCGCCGCGTCGGCGGTGGCGTCGAGCACGTCGTCTCGGATCTGGAAGGCGACCCCGACGTGTTCGGCGTACTCGCCGGCAGTTCGGATTGTCTCCTCGTCGCCGTCGACGGCGATGGCGCCGAGTTGGGCCGCCGCGCGGAACAGCGCCCCCGTCTTGCGCCGCGCGAGTTCCATGTACTCCCCCTCGTCGGTCGGTTCGGCGACCAGTTCCGTCGCCTCGCCCTCGCCGAGTTCGACCATCGCGTCGGCGACGGCCTCCGTCGCGCGCGGGTCCGCGGAGAACAGCGCGAACGCCTCTCCCAGAAGCCCGTCGCTCGTGACGATGGCCGGGCCGTGGCCGTACGCCGCCCACGCGGAGGGGTGGCCGCGGCGGAGTTCCGAGCGGTCGATGATGTCGTCGACGACGAGCGACGCGTTGTGGACCAGTTCGACGCCGACGGCGAAGTCCAGCGCCCGCTTCGGGTGACCGGTGTCCGAGAGGTCCCCGACGGCCTCACAGACCAGCAGGGTCACCGTGGGCCGCACGCGCTTCCCGCCCGCGAGGAGGACGTCCTCCATCTCCGCCGCGAGTTCCGGAGGGTCGACGCGCTCGATGACCTCGACCAGTCGCTCTTCGACCGCATCGCGGCGCCGTTCCACGTCAGCGAGCGCCATTACCGGTCCTGAGGGGGCGCCGTGGAAATACGTGACGGCTCACTCTTCGTCGTCGGCCTCCGCACCGGGGAGCGAGATGAGGTTCTCGCGGCCGATGCGGAGTTTCTCGACCCTGTCCTCCTCGGCCATCGAGGAGAGGAGCTGGGACACCTTCGCGTTCGACCAACCGGTCTCCGTGACGATGTCGGCCTGCTTCATGCGCCCGCCGCGCTCTTCGAGCAGTCGCTCGACGCGCTCCTCGTCGCTCAACAGCGCCGGGTCGACGGCCTCCTCGGCGGCGTCCTCGGCTTCGGCCTCGGCGGAGGGGGCCGTCGCCTCGGTCGCGGCGTCGGCGTCTGCGGTCTCCTCCGCCACCGTCTCGCCTTCCCCGAACAGGCGCTCGCGCCGCGCCGCGACGTAGGCGAGGGCGCCCCCGAGCAGAAGCGCCCCGGCGACCGCCGCAAAGAAGCCGAGGTCCGGGCCGTTCGAGTCCGGCGCGGCGGGCGTCTCGGTACTCGTCTCCGTGCCCGTCACCGTCGGCGGCGGCGCGACGGACCGGGTGTAGGTCACCGAGGGCTGGCCCGCCGCGAAGGCGCGCCTGCCGGTCCACGTCAGCGTCCCGTTTTCGAGCGAGTCGGCGTCCGGATCGACGTTCAGCAGGCCGAAGTTCGACGGAGGATGAATCCGGAGTCGCTGCTCCTCGGTGAGCGTCCACGCGCCGAAGACGTCGCCGACGGTTATCGTGTCGCCGTTCGTCGCCGCGAAGTTCTGCCACGTGAACGTCAGCCGGACGACCCCCGTCGTGCCGTTGTCGGTGACGAAGGTGGTGTGCCGCGGATCCGACAGCGACATCTGTCGGCCCGTGTGCTGTTCCCCGGCCGCGACGAGTTCCTCCGCCGTGCGCACGTCGAAGCCGGGCGGGTCGGTGCTGTTCTCGATGTCGTCGGCGAGTCGTCGGAACGCTTCCCGGTCGGTTTCGCTGTCGAGCGCGAACGTCGTCGACACGTTCCAGACGGCGTCGCCGCTCTCGGCCACAAACACGTCGATGGTGGCGCCGTCTGTCGAGAGGTCGTCGCTCTGTGCGACGACGGCCGGTGACGCCGCGGTGAGCACGAGGACGACCGCGAGCGCGGCGACGGCGACCCGCATTGTCGTTTGGGTCGGCAGCACGGTTGAAAACCCTTTCTATGACTGAATAAAACGTTAGCGCCGCCTATGAACTGTCTCGGGATTTCTAATCCCGTTCCCTCGACGCCCATCTGACGCCCTCGTGACGCCGATATGACATTATTTGGGGAGCGTGGCGTGCGTGACGATGGCTCGCGGCGACCCCGGGCGGGCCTGCAGGACGCGGTGTTCGACGTCGCCGTAGCCGGCCTCGCGGAACATCCGGTCGGCCTCCGCCTCGTCGTAGAACAGCATGATGGCGTCCGCGACTTTTCGGAACAGCGTGTTCTTCGGGGCGTCCGGCCCCACGACGAGGACTTCCCCGCCCGGCCGCGTGACGCGGCGGAGTTCTCGGAGTGCCGTCACGGGGTTGGGCCAGTACTCGATGGACCCCGACGACCACACCACGTCGAAGGCGTCGTCGTCGTAGGGAAGCCGTTCGGCGTCGCCCCGGACGAACGAGACGGGGTCGTACTTCCCGAGTTTCGCCCACGCCTGTTCGAGTTGGTGTTCGCTCTGGTCGAGGCCGTGGACGTTCTCCGTCCGGTCGAGGAGCGCGTCCGTCGCGAACCCGGTGCCACAGCCCACGTCGAGGACGCGGTCGCCGGCCGTGAGGTCGAGCATCTCGATGGCCTCGTCCCGCATCTCCTCGTTCCAGATGAAGGGGTTGACCCGGTCGTACACCGTCGACAGGTACCGATAGAAGAGCCGCGCGCGCCGCTTGTCTTCGAGGACTCCCATCCCGTCGGGGTTGGACTGCCCAGCCCATAGTTCCCCCGGTACGACCGGGCGAACCTTTCGCAACGCCCTTATACGGCCCTTGCAAACGTCCTCGTGATCGAGAATGGCGAGGCCGGAAGTTCTACAAGAGATAAAGGACGCCGAGGCAGAGGCCGACGACATCGTCGCCGAGGCGGAGGCCGAAGCCGAGGAGCGAATCGAGGAGGCCCGCGACCGCGCGGCCGAGATTCGCCGTGAGGCCGAGGAAGAGGCCGAGGAACTCCGCGAGGAGCGACTCGAAGAGGCCCGCGAGGAAATCGAGGCGGAACGGGACCGCATCCTCTCGGAGGGACGCGCCGACCGCGAACGCCTCGTCGAGCGCGCCGAATCCAACCGCGAGGAGGCCACAGAGTACGTCCTCGACGCATTCACGGAGGCGGTACATGCTCAGACCTAGCAAGATGAGCAAGGTCTCGGTGACCGGGACCAAGGCCGTGATGCCCGACGTCATCGAGGCCGCACACGAGACGAACCTCCTCCACCTCAGTGACTACGGCGGGGAGTACGAGGGCTTCGACAACGGGTCGCCCGTCGAGGGCGCCGACGAGGCGTCGCAGAAACTCGTGACCGTGCGGTCGCTCCAGTCCATCCTCGACGTCTCCGAAGAGGACGCCGGACCGACCCGCATCGTCACCGAGGAGGCCCTCGCCGAGGACTTAGAGGAGGTCCGACGGGCCGCGAACGACCTCGACGACCGCCGCGACGAGATCGCCGACGAACTCCGCTCGGTCGAGGAGCGCATCGACGCCCTCGACCCGTTCGTGTCCCTCGGCATCGACCTCGACTACCTCCGGGGCTACGACTCCCTCGACGTCGCCGTCGGTGAGGCCGACCCCGAGGCAGTCGAGGATGCACTCGCACACGCGAGCGACGTCGCGGCGTCCGAGGTCTTCAGCGGCGACGGCGTCGTCGCCGCGTTCGCCCGACCCGCCGAGAACGCCGAGTCGCCCCTCGACGAGGCGCTGGTGAACGTCGACTTCACCCGTCTCGACGTGCCCGACGAGGAGGGGTCGCCCTCGGACATCGTCGCCGAACTCGAACACGAGCGCGAGACGCTCGAATCCCGACTGGAGAGCGTCGAGTCCGAACTCGACGACCTCCGCCTCGAACACGCCGGCTTCCTGCTGGCGGCCGAGGAGACGCTGACCATCGAGGTCCAGAAGCACGAAGCCCCGCTCTCCTTTGCGACGACGGAGCACGCCTTCGTCGCCGAGGGCTGGGTGCCAAGCGAGGAGTACACCGACTTCGTGGAGACCATCCGCGACGCCGTGGGTGACAGCGTCGAAATCGAGGAACTCGAACGCGCCACGTACACGCCCTCGCACGGCCACAGTCACGAGGCCGGCGAGGACGCCGAGGCCGTCGCGGACGGCGGCCACCCCGACCCCGTCGACGAACCGCCGGTCGTGCAGGACAACCCGAAGCCGGCCAAGCCGTTCGAACTCCTCGTTCGGATGGTTAGCCGCCCGTCGTACTCCGAACTCGACCCGACGATTCTGCTCCTGTTGACGTTCCCGGCGTTCTACGGCTTCATGATCGGTGACCTCGGCTACGGACTGCTGTACTTCGCCGGCGGCTTCCTGCTGTGGAGCCGTCTCGACTCCGACGCGTTCCGAAGCCTCGGTGGCGTCGCGATGTGGGCCGGTGGCTTCACCGCGCTGTTCGGCATCCTGTACGGCGAAATCTTCGGCCTGCACCTCATCAGCACACATTTCTGGGAGGGTGCACTGAACATGCACGGCCCGCCCATCGAGAAGGGCCTGCACACCCGGGACATCGCGACCAAGTGGCTCGCGGTCAGCCTCGTGGTCGGCCTGATTCACCTCGGCATCGGCTACGTGTTCGGCTTCGTCAACGACTGGCGCGCCCACGGACTCGTCGAGGCCGTCATGGAGGACGCCTCGAAGCTCATGCTGATGGGCGGCGTCGGCGTCTGGCTGTTCAGCGCGCACCTGCAGAGCGGTGGCGGCCCGCGCCCGCCGTTCCTCCTGAACCTCATCGAGTTCCCCGCGACGGTGGGCGTCGCGGCGCTCGTCGTCGCCGCCGTCGGCCTCGTCCTCCTGACGAAGGCCGAGGGCGCGGCCGGGTTCTTCGAGAGCCCCACGTACGCGCTGGTCAACACCGTCTCCTACACCCGAATCGCGGCGGTGCTGCTGGCGAAGGCCGGGATGGCGTTCGTCGTGAACCTCCTCGTGTTCGGCGCCTACGAGTACCACGGCGAGGTTCACTTCATGCTCTCTCACGGTCCGAGCTACGTCAAAGGCCACTACGGTGCGGAGGCCATCATGTTCCCCGGACTGGTGAACGCGGGCGTCGCCGGCATCGTCGGCGGCCTCGTGATTCTCGTCCTGGGACACGCCCTCGTCCTCGCTCTCGGCGTCACGAGCGCCGGCCTGCAGGCCGTGCGCCTCGAGTACGTCGAGTTCTTCGGCAAGTTCTACGAGGGCGGCGGGACCGAGTACGACCCCTTCGGCCACGCCCGCACCTACACCACGGAGGAGTGAGCGATGCACTCCCCTACCGTCTCGACGCCTGAAACGCCTGTGAACGCCTCTCTCACGGCCGGGCGTTTTGAGAAGCTTTATGAATACGGTAGGGCGAATTACCAACCGTTCGGTTCCGACCGACCTCACGCCACAGAGGACCCATAAAACTCAACTCACAACTATGGCACTCGAATTCGCAAACGCCGTCGCGGACGCCGCAACGCTTCTCGCAAGTAACTCGTCGCTCAGCGCCGAGGCCGCCCAGAACCTCGGGAACGGCTACAAATCGGCCGCCGCGGCACTCGCCGTGGGCCTCGCCGCGCTCGGGGCAGGCTACGCGGAACGCGGTATCGGTAGCGCTGCCGTCGGCGCGATCGCCGAGGACCAGGACCTGTTCGGTACCGGCCTCATCCTGACGGTGCTCCCCGAGACACTCGTCATCCTGGCCCTCGTCGTCGTCTTCGTCGTCTAACTCGTTCCTATCATGAGTTTGGAAACGGTAGTCGAAGACATCCGGGATCGGGCGCGCGCGCGTCGGGACGAAATCCTCGCCGAGGCCGACGAGGAGGCCGAGGAGATCGTCGCCGAGGCCGAGGAAGAGGCCGAGGAGATCGTCGCCGAGGCCGAGGCGGCCGTCGAGAGCGACATCGAGCAAGAGCGCGAACAGCGCCTGTCGAGCGCCAAACTCGAGGCCAAACAGGAGCGCCTCGAGGCGCGACGCGAGGCTCTCGCGGAGACTCGCGCCGAAGTCGAGGACCGCATCGCGGCCCTCGACGGCGACGAGCGCGAGAAACTCACCCGCGAACTCGTCGCGGCCGCCAGCGAGGAGTTCGACGAGGGCGCCACGGTGCGCATCTACACGCGCCCCGAGGATCAGGACCTCGTCGCGGACATCCTCGACGACTACGACGGCTACTCCGTCGCCGGCGAGGAGGACTGTCTCGGCGGCCTCGTCGCCGAGAGCGACGAGTCCCGCGTTCGCGTGAACAACACGTTCGACTCGGTCCTCGAGGACGTCTGGGAGGACGAACTCAAGGACGTGAGTGGCATCCTGTTCGAGGAGCAATGAGCGCAAAATCCGACGAGGCCGCGAACTACGAGTACGTGACCGCGCGGGTCCGACACCGCCGCGCGTCGCTTTTCGCCCCCGAGGACTACCGGAAACTCCTCCGGATGGGGCCGGGCGAAATCGCCCGCTTCATGGAGGAGACGGAGTACGAGGACGAGATCAACGCTCTCGGCTCCCGCCACTCCGGGGTTGACCTCGTCGAGTACGCGCTGAACCGCAATCTCGCGCGGCACTTCGACGACCTCCTGCGCTGGAGTCAGGGGGAACTGTACGCCCGCATCGCCCGTTACCTCCGGAAGTTCGACGCGTGGAACGTGAAGACCGTCCTGCGCGGCATCTACTCCGGCGCGGAGCCCGAAACCATCGAGGACGACCTCATCCGCGCGGGCGAACTCGGCGACCAACTCCTCGACCGCCTCACGCAGGTACAGGACGTCGAGGAGGCCGTCGAACTGCTCGACGGGACGCTGTTCGGCGACTCGCTGGCCGACGCGTTCGAGGACTACGAGGACAGCGGCCTCCTCGTCCCCCTCGAGAACGCGGTCGACCGCGCGTACTACGAAGGGCTACTGGAGGGCGTCGAGGACCACACGGCCGACCGCGCCACCCAGCTCTACGTCGAGTTCCTCGAAGCGGAAATCGACTTCCGCAACGTCCGTAACGCCCTGCGACTCGCACGGAGCGGGGCGGACATCGACCCGGCGGAGTACTACATCGAGGGCGGCCAACTGTTCGATGCGGCCGACCTCCAGCGCCTCGCCGGCAACGAGGACGAACTCGTCGAGTACCTCCGGGACAGCACGTACGGTGACGAACTGTCCGCCCCCCTCGACGACTTGGCCGAGGCGGAGAGCCTCACCAGCTTCGAGCGGGCACTAGAGGAGGCCCTCTTGGAGTACTCCGAACACCTCTCCTATCAGTTCCCGCTGTCGGTGTGTCCGGTGTTGGCTTTCGTGCTCGCGAAGGAGCGCGAAGTCGACAACGTCCGCGCCATCGCACGCGGTCGCGAGGCGGGGCTGAGCGAGGACGAAATCGAGGACGAACTGGTGATGCTATGAGCCAGGAAATCGCCGTCGCCGGCAGTCCGGAGTTCACGACTGGGTTCCGACTCGCCGGCGTCCGCAAGTTCGCCAACGTACCGGCCGACGAGAAATCCGACCGGCTCGACGACGCCGTTTCGGATCTGCTCGACGACGCCGACGTGGGCATCCTCGTGATGCACGAGACCGACCTCGATCACCTCTCGCGGAACGTCCGCGAGCGGGTCGAAACGAGCGTCGAACCGGTGGTCGTCACCGTCGGCGGCAGCGGGTCGAGTGGCCTGCGGGAGCAGATCCGGCGCGCCATCGGCATCGACCTCATGGAAGAGTAACTATGAGTCAGGCAACCACATCCGAAGATACGGCTGAAGGCGTTATCGAGAGCGTCAGTGGCCCGGTCGTGACTGCGACCGGCCTCGACGCCAAAATGAACGACGTCGTCTACGTCGGCGACGAAGGGCTGATGGGCGAAGTCATCGAGATCGAGGGCGACGTGACGACGATTCAGGTGTACGAGGAGACGTCCGCCGTCGCCCCCGGCGAACCGGTCGAGAACACCGGCGAACCGCTCTCGGTGGACCTCGGTCCCGGCATGCTGGACTCCATCTACGACGGCACTCAGCGCCCGCTGGACGTCCTCGAAGAGCAGATGGGCGCGTTCCTCGACCGCGGTGTCGACGCACCGGGCATCGACATGGAGAAGGAGTGGGACTTCACGCCCGCCGTCGAGGAGGGCGACGAAGTCGAGCCCGGCGACCGGGTCGGCTCCGTGCAGGAGACCGAGAGCATCGAGCACCACATTCTCGTGCCCCCGGGCTACGAGGGCGGCGAAGTCGTGGACGTGAAGTCCGGCGACTACACCGTCACCGACCCCATCGTCGAACTCGACTCCGGCGAAGAGGTCACGATGCATCAGGAGTGGCCGGTCCGCGAGGCCCGGCCGACCGTCGAGAAGCAGACGCCGACCGAACCGCTGGTCACCGGTCAGCGCGTGCAGGACGGCCTGTTCCCCCTCGCGAAAGGCGGGACGGCCGCCATCCCCGGTCCCTTCGGGTCCGGAAAGACGGTCACCCAGCAGCAACTCGCCAAGTGGTCCGACGCCGACATCGTCATCTACATCGGCTGTGGCGAGCGTGGCAACGAGATGACGGAAGTCATCGAGGACTTCCCGGAACTGGACGACCCCAAGACCGGGAAGCCCCTGATGTCCCGGACGTGCCTCATCGCGAACACGTCCAACATGCCCGTCGCGGCCCGCGAGTCCTGTATCTACACGGGCATCACCATCGCGGAGCACTACCGCGACATGGGGTACGACGTGGCGCTGATGGCCGACTCCACCTCGCGGTGGGCAGAGGCCATGCGCGAAATCTCCTCCCGACTCGAGGAGATGCCCGGCGAGGAGGGCTACCCGGCCTACCTCGCGGCGCGCCTCTCGGAGTTCTACGAGCGCGCGGGCCTGTTCGAACTCCTGAACGGGCAGGAGGGCTCCATCTCCGTCGTCGGCGCGGTCAGTCCGCCCGGCGGCGACTTCTCGGAGCCGGTCACCCAGAACACCCTGCGCATCGTGAAGACGTTCTGGGCGCTCGACGCCGACCTCGCGGAACGGCGGCACTTCCCCTCCATCAACTGGGACGAGTCCTACTCGCTGTACAAGGAGCAACTCGACCCGTGGTGGATCGACAACGTCGAGGAGGACTTCCCGGACCTGCGGCAGTGGGCCGTGGACGTCCTCGACGAGGAGAGCGAACTGCAGGAGATCGTCCAACTGGTCGGCAAGGACGCGCTCCCCGAGGACCAGCAGCTCACCCTCGAAGTGTCCCGGTACATCCGTGAGGCGTTCCTGCAGCAGAACGCCCTCCACGACGTGGACACGTACTGCCCGCCGGAGAAGACGTACCTCATCCTGCAGGCAATCAAGACGTTCCACGACGAAGCCTTCGAGGCACTCGACAACGGCGTCCCCGTCGACGAGATTCAGGACATCGACGCCGCGCCGCGCCTGAACCGCATCGGCACGACGCCCGACGACGAGGCCGACGAGTTCGTCGCGGAACTGGAGGACGACATCGCCAGCCAACTGGAGGACCTCTACACATGAAAGAGTACCAGACGATCACGGAGATCAGCGGACCGCTGGTGTTCGTCGAGACGGACGAGCCCATCGGCTACGACGAAATCGTCGAGATCGAACTCGAGAACGGCGAGACGCGCCGCGGACAGGTGCTCGAGTCCGAGACGGACCTCGTCGCCATTCAGGTGTTCGAGGGCACGTCGGGCATCGACCGCAACGCGTCGGTTCGATTCCTCGGCGAGACGCTCAAGATGCCCGTCACCGAGGACCTCCTCGGGCGGGTGCTGGACGGCTCCGGCAACCCCATCGACGGCGGCCCGGAAATCGTCCCCGAGGAGCGTCAGGAGATCGTCGGCGCCGCCATCAACCCGACGGCGCGCGAGTTCCCCGCGGAGTTCATCCAGACCGGCGTCTCCGCCATCGACGGCATGAACACGCTCGTGCGCGGCCAGAAGCTCCCCATCTTCTCGGGGTCCGGTCTGCCGCACAACGAACTCGCACTGCAGGTCGCCCGACAGGCGTCCGTTCCGGAAGAGGCGGAGGCCGCCGAGGAAGCGGGCGAAGAGGACACGGAGTTCGTCGTCGTCTTCGGCGCCATGGGCATCACGGCCGAGGAGGCAAACGAGTTCATGGACGACTTCGAGCGCACAGGCGCGCTCGAACGCTCCGTCGTCTTCATGAACCTCGCCGACGACCCGGCCGTCGAGCGGACGATTACGCCGCGGCTGGCGCTGACCACCGCGGAGTACCTCGCCTTCGAGAAGGACTACCACGTGCTGGTCATCCTCACGGACATGACCAACTACTGTGAGGCGCTCCGCGAAATCGGCGCCGCGCGCGAGGAGGTCCCGGGTCGCCGTGGCTACCCCGGCTACATGTACACCGACCTCGCGCAGCTGTACGAGCGCGCCGGCCGCATCGAGGGGGAGGAGGGCTCCATCACGCAGATGCCCATCCTCACGATGCCCGGCGACGACGACACGCACCCGATTCCGGACCTCACCGGCTACATCACCGAGGGTCAGATCTACGTCGACCGCGGTCTGAACTCGCAGGGCATCGAGCCCCCCATCGACGTGTCGCCCTCCCTCTCCCGACTGATGGACGAGGGCATCGGCGAGGGCCTCACTCGCGAGGACCACGGCGACGTGTCCGACCAGCTGTTCGCCGCGTACGCGGAGGGCAAGGAACTCCGCGACCTCGAACAGATCGTCGGCCGCGAAGCGCTCGGCGACGTCGAGAACATCTACCTCGACTTCGCGGACCGCTTCGAGGAGGAGTTCGTCCAGCAGGGCTTCGACACGAACCGCGACATCGAGGAGACCCTCGACATCGGTTGGGACCTCCTCTCGATGCTCCCGCCGGAGGAACTCAACCGCATCGACGAGGACCTCATCGAGGAGCACTACCGCGAGGACGTGGCCGTCGAGGCCACCGACTGACGCGGGTTCCATTTTCGCGGCGACGCGCGCACCGACCAGCGGCGCGGCTACGCCGACGCGCGCTGGAGTCGAATCCGCACGCGGTTGCCGCCCGCGTCGCTCTCCCCGAAGGCGAGGTCGCCGCCGAAGCGCTCGGCGGTCCACGCCGCGAGCCAGAGCCCCAGTCCGCTGCCGTGGTAGGTCTGTGAGATGCGCCGGTCGCCGGTGACGATGTCCCGCTCCATCGCCGGGATGGGCGGGGCGTCGTCTGCGACGACGAGGTCCACCCAGTCATCGCTCACGGACGACGCGCTGACTCGGAGCCACGGCGACGGGGCGGGATTGTGTTCGATGGCGTTCTCGATGAGGGCGGCGACGGCGCTCCCGAGTCGCTCCGTCGCGGCGACGGTGAGCGACTCGGGGAGGTCAGTTTCGATGGTCGCCTCCGGATGGTCCGTCCGGAACGTCGCCACCACGTCTCGGACGAGGGCCGCGCAGTCGACAGCGGGACTCGTCTCTGCCGCCTCATCGAGGAGGCGGTGAATCTCGCTGGCCTCCTCGGAGAGCGTCTCCAGCGACGAGATGGCGTCTTCGATGCGGGCGAGTTCCTGCCGAACGGCCGGGTCGGGGTCGTCGACCTCGCGCCTGAGTTTGCCGGCCGCGCCGTCGAGGACCGTCACCCGGTTCCGGAGGTTGTGCCGGAGGACCCGGCTGGTCACTTCGAGGCGGCGCTCGCGCCGCGACCGGTCCGTGAGGTCGGTGTAGACGGCGAACCCGGCGCGGCTCCCGTCCGCGGATTCGTAGGGGATGCCGCGGTAGAGGAACTCTCGGAGGCCGTCGGTGGTCTCCCGCCTGACGCGCCGGTAGTTCACCTCGCCGGCCGCTGTCCGCTCGTCCAGCGTCTCGGCTTGCTCGACGAGCCACGACGGGACGATGAAGTCGTTCAGCTCTTGGCCGACGATTTCGGCCGGTTCGTAGCCGAACACCTCGACGAACGCCGGGTTCACCGAGCGGACGATCGGTTCCCCGTCCTCGATGTCGAACTCGACGACGGCGTCCTGCAGGTGGTCGATCAGATACTCGAAGCGGTCCTCGGCGCCGGGCGCGGAGAGTTCGTCACGTGGCATGGGCGACGACGGCGCGGCGAGCGCCGTCTGTGCGACACACTCACACCCACGCGGTTTAACGCCCCCTCTGACGGCAACATTCGACGGTCCCCGGCAGACCCGAAAACAAAACGTTAACCCGCTCGCCGCACAATTTTTCTCCCAAGATGGCCGAGGACGTCAAGCCCACACGCAAGAACCTGATGGAGATCAAGGAGCGCATCGACTTCTCCGAGCGCGGGCACGACACGCTCGAGCAGAAGCGGGACGCGCTCATCATGGAGTTCATGGACATCCTCGATCAGTCGCGGGACGTCCGAACCGGGTTGGAGAACGCCTACGACGACGCCCAGAAGAGCATCAACATGGCGCGGGCGATGGAGGGCGACGTGGCCGTCCGCGGCGCCGCCGCGGCCCTGAAGGAGCACCCAGAAATCACCACCCAGTCCAACAACATCATGGGCGTCGTGGTGCCCCAAATCGAGTCCTCGAAGGTCAAGAAGTCCCTCGACCAGCGCGGGTACGGCGTCCTCGGCACGAGCGCCCGCATCGACGAGGCGGCGTCGGCCTACGAGGAACTCCTCGAACAGGTCATCCTCGCCGCCGAGGTCGAGACGGCGATGAAGAAGATGCTCGACGAAATCGAGCAGACCAAGCGCCGCGTCAACGCCTTGGAGTTCAAGCTCCTGCCCGAACTCCGCACGAACCGCGACTACATCGAGCAGAAACTCGAGGAGCAGGAGCGCGAGGAGATCTTCCGCATGAAGAAGATCAAGGCCAAAAAAGAGGAGCAGGAAGCCGCCGAGGCACGTGCCGAGGCCGAGTCCGCCGAAGCGTCGTCTGCGGACGACTGAATCTGCGTTCCGGAGGCTATTTCTCCCGCGGCCCGATGGGAAGGGAGCGTGAGCGAGGACTCACAGGTCTCCGACGCCGAGCGGGAAGCCCTGCTGTCAATCGCGCACGGCGCCGTCGTCACGGGCGGCGGCGCTACCCTCCGGCAGGCGCTCTCGGCGCTCACGGAGTTCGTCCTCGCGCGCGGCCTCGGACCGGTGCTGTACGGCGTCTTCGCCTTCGGCTGGCGGGTCGTCGGGCTCCTCCTGCGCTTCGTGACGCTGGGGACGATGGGGACCCTCCAGCGCGACGTGCCCGCGTTCGCGGACGAACCGACCCGACGCCGCCGCGTCGCGGGACTGGCCTACGCCACGACGCTCGCAACGGGGGCCGCCATCGGCCTCGGGATGGTCCTCGGTGCCGACTGGCTCAACGCGGCGACCGTCGCCCACCCCGAGTTCCCCGTCGCTTTCCGCCTGTTCGCGGCGGTGGCGCTGGCACTCGGCGTCCTCCGCATCCACGTCGCCCTCCTCCGTGCGGTGGGACGGGCCGGCCCCGCGGTGTTTCTGAACCGCGTCCTCAGGCCGGGGGTGCGCCTCGTCACCGCCGCCGGAGCGCTGGCGCTTGGCTACTCCGTGGCGGGCGTCGTCGCCGGACTCGCCGCCGGTACGGCCGCGCTCGTCGTTCTCGCGGCGCCCGTCGTGTTCGAGCGAACCGGCGTGCGGCCCACGCTCCGGGGCGCCGGAGCCGAAGCGCGTGACTTCTACGACCACGCCGTGCCCAACGCCCTGAGCGGCGTCGGCAAACTCCTGCAGTCCCGCGTCGACGTGTTGCTCATCGGCGCCCTCCTGACGGCGACGGCGGCGGGCATCTACAACGTCGTCCTCCTGTTCGTCGCCATCGGCGCGATTCCGCTCGTCGCGTTCAACCAACTGCTCCCGCCCGTGGCGTCGGGTCTCTACAGCGACGGCGACGTGGAGACGCTGGATGCGGTGTACACGGCGGTGACGCGCCTCATCGTCACCACGACGGTGCCCATCGTCGCCGTCCAACTGGTCTTCGGGCGCGAACTGCTCCTCCTCTTCGGTCCCTCCTTCGGCCGCGGCTACCTCACGCTCGTCGTCTTCCTCGTCGGCCGCCTCGTCGGGAACGCCGTCGGCGCGACGGGGTGGCTCCTGTTGATGACGAACCACCAGTACGTCCGACTGGCGCTGGACTGGCTGTTGGGCCTCCTGAACCTCGTCCTGAGTTACCTGTTCGTCCTCGAGTTCGGCCTCGTCGGGGCGGCGCTGGGCACGAGTGCGTCGCTGGCCGTGCAGAACCTGATTCAGGTCGGCTTCCTCCTGCGACTGGAGGGTCTCTACCCCTTCGACGCGACGTTCCTGAAGCCACTCGGCGCGGGCGCCGCGATGGCCGCGGCCATGGCGGGACTGCGAACCGCGCTCGCCGGCCCGGCGGCAATCGTCCTCGGCACCGCGGTGGGGTTCGTCGTCTTCGTCGCCGTGCTGGCGGCGTTGGGCGTAAATCCGCGTGACCGCTTCGTGGCGCGCGAACTCGCGGCCCGGTACCGCGCGGCCGCGGTGGACCGCCTCGTGGCCCTCCGGTGAGCGCCTTTATCGGGGTGCCGGCCGACCTGTGTGTATGGACTGCCCGAACTGTGACGCGCCGACGCTCGCGTTTCCGCTGCCGCCGACGTACCGCGCTCACTTCCCGGGGGACCGCCCCGGTGCGGCGATTTGCACTCGGTGTCTCCACGTCACGCCCGTCGACGACCCGCCGGCGGACCTGCCGGACTTCACGGCCGTCAGCGACGCCCTCCCGGCGAACCGGGACCACGCGCTGACCGTCGTCTGCCTGCTCGGACTGCTGGACTCGATTGCGCTCCACCGGGACGCAATCGACGCGCTGACCGACGAGGCAGAGAGCGAGGGCACCGACGTGATGCTGGTGCTAGACCGCCTCGGGGCCGACGAGAGCGTGGCTCCGCACTTCGATTTGGAGAAGCGCACGCACCAACTGGAGCAGTTGCTCCGTTAGACGCCCGTCGAGTAGCGCAGGATGCCGCCGACGCCGCCGAACGCGGTCATCAGTTGCTCGCCCTTCTCGAAGTCCGTCGAGATGAACTTCGTCTCCGTGCCTCGCTGGTCGGCGATGTCGATGAGGTGGTCGATGACGTCCTCACGCTCGACTTTCTCGGCGGGTTCGCCACACTCCGTGCAGTCGTGGTCCGGCGCGTCCGCCCCGGTGTCCACGACTTCTCGCTCCTCGTGGCCGTTGGGACACTCGTAGGTGATGACCTCCTCGCGCAGGTCCTCGCTGATGAGGAGGCGGTCCACCGACCCCATCATCAGGTTCCGGCGGGTCGGTTCGAAGCCGTAGGTGGCGAGGTCCCCGCCGTGGAGCTCCTCGAAGAACGTCTCCATCTCCTCTTTGTCCTCCATCAGCTCCGCGTCGGCCAGCACGCCCTGTGCGCTGTCGACGAGGTCGTAGAGCCCCGACTCGTCGGTGTAGGCCACGTCGAACTTCCCGAGCACCTGGTCTTGCAGTTCGTGGTGGAGGTAGTCGCCGTCGAGGAACTCGTCTTTCGTCGGCGAGGGGCCGCCCACGAGGATGCCGTCGAGTTCCTCGCGGCGCGGGACGAACAGGTCGTCGGCCATGCCCGCCACCTCCTGATAGAAATTGTCGATGGCCTCCAGCCGCAGGCGGGCGAACCGCTGTGCGGACTGGCCACCCTTCCGCTGTTTGCCGGGGACGAGCGACGACGCGGACTTCACCGGCTCGACGCGCTTGCCCTGCAACCACCCGACGTTGGCCTCGCGCCGGTCGAGGACGATGAGGCCGTAGAGGCCCTTGTCCGCGAGCATCCCCTCAAGCGGTTCGGTGAGGAACTCCGAGTCGCAGTGGTAGCGGAACGACTGAATCGGCTGGGGCGGACTCTCCAGCACCCGGGTCAGCATCTTCGTCTGCCCGCCGCCGGAGTCGATGGCCCCCGAGAAGATGACGAGGCCGTTCTCCGGCGGGAAGTTGTCGTAGTAGCGCAGGCGCGACTTGATGGAGGAGAGCGCGTCCTGCACGTTCGTCCGCGTCTGCTTGGACTTGATGTTCGACGCCTCGCTGTGCTCTTGGGTCACGTGGGCGACGACGTCGCTGATCTGCTTGTCGGGCGGGATGTAGATGGTGACGAGCTGTGTGCCCGACCCCTCGTGGGCTCGTAGCTCCTCGATGAGCTTCCGGAACTGGTACTTGTTCCGGTCGTCAGAGCCCTCCTGCTGCTCACTCATTACCTCTCCTAGCCGCTCCAGTCGGTATGAAACCTTTGACCGGGGGGAGCGAGTTCACGTCAGTTCGCCACCAATATCCCTTTAAGTGCCGCCCGAGGGTGAGTGCACGTATGACTGGCTCGCGCGTGCTCGCGGTCGCGAGCGGAAAAGGCGGCGTGGGGAAGACCACGACGGCGGTGGCCCTCGGCGCCTGTGCCGCGGCGGCGGGGCGCTCTGCCGTCGTGGTCGACGCGGACCTCGGCATGGGGAATCTCGGAACGATGGTCGGACTCACCGACGCGACGCCGACGGTCCACGACGTCCTCGCGGGGTCCGCCGACGTGGACGACGCCATCCACGAGGCGCCCGGCGACTTCGACGTGGTGCCCGGGAGCGCGAACTTAGAGCAGTACGCCGAGGCGGACCCCGCCGGCCTTCGGGACGTCGTCGAGGATCTACGGGCCCGCTACGACCTCGTGGTGCTCGACTCCGGGGCGGGGCTGAGCCACGACACCGTCCTCCCGTTGGGTCTCGCCGACGAGGTGGTCCTCGTGACCACGGCGGCCGACATCGCCGTGGCCAACACCGCGACGACGCGGGAAGTCGCGAACCGGTTGGGCGCCGACGTGCGGGGGGTCCTCGTCACCAGCGCCACCGGCGACGTCGATACCGTTCGGGAGCGAATCGACGCGCCGATTCTGGGCACCGTCCCCCGCGACGAGGCCATCGAATCGGCCGCCGACGCGGGCGTGCCGGTGACGGTCCACGCGCCCGAGAGCCCCGCGGCCCGGGCCTACGCCGAGTTCGTCGCTAGCGTCCTCGAAGTCCCGGTCACGTCGATGGACCTCCCCGACGCGACGACGGCCGAGACGACGGGCGAGACGCCGGCCGAGACGCCGGCCCCCGACATTCCGGACGCCGAGGGTGCGACCCTCACCGACGAGGACGAGGCAGAGTCGGAACCCGAGCAGTCGCGCTCGCTCATCAACCGCCTGAGTGGGGGCCTCATCGGCGGAAACGACAATAACTAAACGTCGGGCACGAATTCGCTCCGATATGGCCGAGGACGCTACCGTTCCGCTCCGGTGGGTACTGCTGTTCGCCGTCGTCACGTTGGGCGCACTCGCGCTGGCAGTCCTGTACGTCGGCGGCGACCTGATAACGCCGGCTGGACTGCTGGCCCTCCCCTTCTGACTACATCGACTCGGGCGCCGCGATGCCGAGGACGCCGAGTCCGTTGGCAAGCGCCCGCCGCGCCGCCGCGACGACCCGGAGTCGCGCCGCCCGGGTGTCGCCCTCGGCGTCGAGGACCGGGCACGCCCGGTAGAAGTCGTTGAACGTGTCCGCGAGTTCGCGGACGTAGGTCGCCACGAGGTGCGGTTGGAGGCTCTCGGCCGCCTCCTCGACGACGGCCGGGAACCGCGCCACGTCGCGCAATAGCGCCCGCGCCTCCGGTTCGGTCAGTGCGTCCGCGTCGGCGGACTCGGGCACGCCCGCCTCGTCGAGGATGCCACAGGTCCGCGCGTGAGCGTACTGGACGTACGGCGCGCTCTGGGCCTCGAAGTCGAGTGCTTCCTCCCACTGGAAGGTGATGGCCTTCGTCGTCTGCTTTGCGACGATGTCGTAGCGGACGGCGCCGACGCCCACCTGTTCGGCGATGCGGGCCACGTCGTCCTCGTCGAGTTCGTCGCCGCGCAGACGGTCCTCCATCCGGTCTTCGACTTCCGCGCGGGCGCGTGACTCCGCTTCGTCCAGCAGGTCGTCGAGGTCGATGCCGGTGCCCGCGCGGGTGCTCATCCCCTCGCCGCCGGGGAGATTGACCCACGAGTGCAGGATGTTCTCGATGCGGTCAGTGTCGTTGCCCAGCATGTCGAGTGCGGCCTGCACCTGCCGGGACTGGAGTTCGTGGTCCTCGCCGAAGACGGAGACAGCGCGGTCGTAGTTGTCCAGTTTCCACTCGTGGTGTGCGATGTCGCGGGTGGGGTAGAGGCTGGTGCCGTCAGAGCGGAGGAAGACGAGTTTCTTGTCGATGTCCCGGGCCGAGAGGTCGAGTTGCCACGCGCCCTCCTCGTAGACGGCCACGTCCATGTCCCGCAGGCGGGTCACCACGTCGTCGGTCCACGAGTCGGCGTCGGTGACGAACCCGTCGCTCGGTTTCTCGCCGCCCGTCTCGGGGGGCCGCATGAAGCGTGTCTCCTTCACGAACTCGTCGAACTCCGCGGGGAGGCGCGCGAGCGACGTCTGCATCCCCGAGAGAACTTGGTCGACGACCTCGCTCACCCGCTCGTAGGCGTCCTCGTCGCCCGCTTCGAGGCCCTGCATGATGGCCTGAATCTCCTCCTCGGCGGCCGCCACCTCGTCGGGGTCGCCCTCTTCGAGGAAGGCGTTGCCCCTGCGGTAGTAGCGAACGAGTTCGTAGTCCGAGCGGTCGCGCTCCGGGTCGGGGAGGTCCGACTCGTCGAACGTCTCGTAGGCCCACGTGAAGACCGCAATCTGGCGGCCGGCATCGTTGACGTAGTAGTGGACGTCGACGTCGTGGCCGGCGTAGTCGAGGATGCGCGCGACGGCGTCGCCGATGATGGGGTTCCGCGCCCGGCCGACGTGGACCGGTCCCGTCGGGTTCGCGCTCGTGTGTTCGACGACGACGGACTCGCCGGTGTCGGGGAGGCGGCCGAAGTCCTCGCCGGGCGCCGCCGCTAGCGTCTCGTCGTAGTAGGCGTCGCTGGGCGTGAAGTTGAGATACGGCCCCTGCGTCGAGACGCCGCCCACGTAGTCGTAGCCATCGAGGTCCACGGCGTCGGCGAGTTCGGCGGCCACCTGTGGCGGCGGCGCCTCCATCACCCCGGCGAGGCGGAACGCGACGCTGGAGGCCAGCACCGCGTCCACGTCCTCCGGGGGTTCCTCGATGCCGAGGTCCGCCGTCGGGAGGTCGCGGGCCGCGAGGGCCGTCTCGACGGCGTCCTCGACCTCGTCGCGGAAGGCGATGAACATACTCCCCGTTTTCGAGGCGCCGATAAAGGGATTTTCAATCCTCGCCGCTCAGCGCCGCCTCGCACCGGTCGCTGAACGTCGCGAGGGGAACGTCCGCGCCGGAGTCGACGCTGACGAACAGGCCCGTGTACTCGCCGGCGACGAAGTGGAACGCCGTCACCTCCTCGAAGCGGTGCATCGAGCAGTGGAGGTCGCCGGCCCGAAACAGGTCTTCGAGGTGTGCAGTGCCGATGCCTTCGAGGATGAGGTTCCGGTGGATGGCCGGCGCCCGGTCGGCGATGTGCGCTTCTAGTCCGTCCCGGGCGTAGACGAGGTCGTAGCCGTCGCGGTCGTAGGTGGCCACCGCTCGGAGGCCCCCGTCGGTCATGGCGTGCAGGTCGTCGACGAGGGCCGCCTCGTCCGTGAGCACGGTTCGTGTTGCGACCCCGGGTCACATCAAAGGCGTGGCCGTCGGTGCCGTGGGGCTAAGTGCCCCCGCCCCGAAGCCGTCGTATGGACATCGACCTGACCAACGTTCAACGCCAGATTCTCAGCGTGTTGGTCAACAAGTACCAGCAGTCCGAGGCGCCGGTGAAGGGGAAGGAACTCGCCGAGGCCGTGGACCTCCACGAGGGGACCGTCCGCAAGCAGATGGGGAACCTGACGGCGCTGAACCTCGCGGAGAGCATCCGCGGGCCGAAGGGGGGCTATCGGCCTACATCGAACGCGTACGACGCTCTCGACAGGGAGCAGATAGAGGAACCCGAGGAGATGACGCTCTCCCGGGAGTTCCAGCGCATCGCGGTCACCGTCGACGAGATTTCGCTGTTCAACGTCCACCACCCCGAGAAGTGCAAGGCGCGGCTTCACTTTCAGGAGTCCATCGGCGACTACGAGGCGGGCGACGCCATCGCTATCGGGCCCACGCCGGTGTCGCGACTCGTCCTCGCCGGCCAGATAGAGGCCGTCGACGACTCGACGAACGAAGTCATCGTCAGCAACGTCAAACTCGAAGCGCCCGTCGAGGAGTGAGTCCGAAAGAGGGAGGTGTCTCGCGCCGAAACCACGGGTGAATGTCCGAGTCGGACGGCCCCAAAACGGTGAGCGATCCGGACTACCACAGCCGGAACCACACCGCCGCCCAGACCTGTGGCTGGACGGCCAACGCGATGCGGGGCGAGGGCAAGTGCTACAAGAAGGTGTTCTACGGCATCGAGTCCCACCGGTGCATCCAGATGACACCGGTCGTCCGCTGTAACGAGCGCTGTGTCTTCTGCTGGCGCGACCACGCCGGCCACACGTACGAACTCGACGGCGTCGAGTGGGACGACCCCGAGGCCGTCGTGGACGCCTCCATCGACCTGCAACGCGAACTCCTCTCCGGGTTCGGCGGCAACGACGAGGTGCCCAACGGCGTCTTCGACGAGGCGATGGAGCCCCAACACGTCGCCATCAGCCTCGACGGCGAACCGACGCTCTACCCCCACCTCCCGGAACTCGTCGAGGCGTTCCACGACCGGGGGCTGACCACCTTCCTCGTCTCGAACGGCACCCGCCCCGAGGTGCTGGCCGACTGTGACCCCACGCAACTGTACGTCAGCGTCGACGCGCCCGAACGCGCCACCTTCGACGAGGTGGTGGGCGCCACCGAGGACGACGCGTGGGAACATCTCATCGACACCCTCGACGTGTTGGCCGACCACGAGGCCCGCACCGTCCTGCGGACGACGCTCGTGGAGGGCGAGAACATGCGCACGCCCGACTGGTACGCCGCCCTCTACCGCCGCGCGGACCCCGACTTCGTGGAACTGAAAGCGTACATGCACGTCGGTCCCTCCCGGGACCGCCTCGACAGGGGGGCGATGCCCGACCACGAGGGGGTCGGCGACTTCGCAGAGCGAGTGGCCGCCCACATGCCCGACCACGAGGTGGTGGCCGAGCATCCCGCCTCCCGCGTCGCCCTCCTCGCCCGCGACGACGACACGTGGGTGCCGAAACTGGAGTCGGACTCGGAGTTCTGGGACGAGCCGTAACGATTCTGGAACGCTTCCCACATTCGGTACTCTTATCCCGGGCGCGCCGATACGTTCGACCATGTCAGACGGCATCGCCCGGCCCGCTGTCGGGCCCGACGAACTCAGCGCGCTGAAGGCGCTCGGACTCGCCGGCGCGCGCACCCGCGAGGTGAAGGTGTCCTGCGCGGACTTCGCCGACCGCCTCGACGCCTCCACCCAGACCGCCTCCCGTCGCCTGCAGGCCCTCGACGACGCCGACTACGTGGAGCGTGAACACGTCAGCGACGGCCAGTGGGTCGCCATCACCGACGCCGGGGAGCGCGCACTCAAAAGCGAGTACGAGGACTACCGGCGCATCTTCGAGGAGCGTGCGACCCTCGACCTCTCGGGCACCGTCACCAGCGGCATGGGCGAGGGCCGCCACTACATCTCGCTTGCGGGCTACATGGAGCAGTTCCGCGAGCGACTGGGCTACGAGCCGTTCCCGGGCACCCTCAACGTCGACCTCTCGGAGCGTGCGCGCCGCGAGCACTCGGCGCTCGACGCCTTCGACGCCGTGGCCATCGACGGCTGGGAGGGCGACGACCGCACGTACGGTCCCGCCACCTGCTACCCGACGACGGTGGAGACGGCCGACGGCGACGCGTACGAGGGCGCTCACGTCATCGTCCCCGTCCGCACCCACCACGACGAGGACCAGATCGAGGTCATCGCGCCCGACAAACTTCGGGACGAACTTGCTCTCGACGACGGCGACGAGGTCACCGCACATGTCGCTGGGCGATAGCGTCCCCCGCGCCGTCGCGGACGCCGTCGCGGCGTTCCGGGCGGGCGACCCGGTCCTCGTCCACGACTTCAGCGACCGCGAGGGCGAAGTCGACTTAGTGGTGCCGCCGCGCGCCGTCGGCCCCGCCGACGTCGCGCGCCTCCGCAACGACGCCGGGGGCCTCATCTGCGTCGCACTCGGCGACGCGGCGGCCGACGCCTTCGACCTGCCGTTTCTCGCGGACGAACTCGACCACCCCGCCGCCGAAGCGTCGCATCTGGGCTACGACGAGCGCTCGTCGTTCTCGCTCCCGGTGAACCACCGCGACACGTACACCGGCGTCACCGACGAGGACCGGGCGACGACCATCTCGGCGCTCGGTGACGCCGCGGCCGACCCCGAGGGCACGGACTTCGCCGCGGAGTTCCGGGCGCCCGGCCACGTCCACGTCCTCCGCGCGGCGCCGGGCCTGTTGGCCGAGCGCCGGGGCCACACCGAACTCGGGGTGGCGCTGGCCCGCGCCGCCGACTGCCCGCCCGCGGCTGTCGTCTGCGAGATGCTCGCCGACGACGGACAGGCGCTCACCGTCGCGGCCGCCCGCGACTACGCCGAGCGCCACGGCTTCGCGTTCGTCGAGGGCGCCGACCTCGTCGAAGCGCTGGCGTAGAACCGTGAACACTCTTTAGGGCGGGGGGCTTTGGCCGGCACATGGGATTCGAAGACATGGACGTCGACACTATCTGGCTGGACGGTGAGTTCGTGGACTGGCAGGACGCCAACGTCCACGTCCTCACACACGGCCTCCACTACGGCACGGGCGTCTTCGAGGGCGTCCGGTGCTACGACACGGCCGACGGGCCGGCCATCTTCCGCTGGGAGGAGCATCTCGACCGCCTCTACCAGTCGGCCAAGCCCTACGACATGGAGATTCCCTTCGAGAAGGCGGAACTCACCGAGGCGACGGTGGAACTGCTCCGCCGGCAGGACCTCGAGTCCTGCTACATCCGGCCCATCGCCTTCTACGGCTACGACCGACTCGGCCTGAACCCGAAGAAGCCCTCCGAGATTCCGGTGCAGGTCGCCGTCGCGGCGTGGCCGTGGGGCGCCTACCTCGGCGAGGAGGTCATCGAGGAGGGCGCGGACGTGACCGTCTCCTCGTGGCGCAAGTACGGCTCCGACCAGATTCCGACGAACGCCAAGACGACGGGCCCGTACGTCAACAGCGTCCTCGCCAGCCTCGAGGCCGACGAGAACGGCTACACCGAGGCCATCGTCCTCAACGGCGAGGGCAACGTCGCCGAAGGCCCCGGCGAGAACCTCTTTCTCGTCCGCGACGGCGAGATCTACACGACGGGCCTCGCCGAGAGCATCCTCGACGGCATCACGCGCAAGTCCGTCATCGAGGTGGCGCGTGACCTCGGCTACACGGTCCACGACCAAGCCACCATCTCCCGCGGCGAACTGTACACCGCCGACGAACTGTTCTTCACGGGTACGGCGGCGGAGGTCACGCCAATCCGGTCCGTCGACGACAACGACATCGGCCCCGGCACGCGCGGCCCCGTCACCGAGGAGATTCAGCAGACGTTCTTCGACGTGGTGGAGGGCCGCGAGGACGGCTACGACGACTGGTTCACCTACCTCTGATCGATATCCTCGACGTCGATTTCGGTACCGGCCGGGGCGCCCACGTCGCCCTGCTCCCCGAACCCGGCGCTGAGGATGCGCGTGAGGGCCTCCTCGACGCGTTCGTCCGTCTCCTCGAAGTCCTCCGGTTCGACTTCGATGACGAACCCGGTGGTGATGTTCGGTGCCGTCGGCATGAACAGGACTTCCCGGCCGTCTGCGGTCACTTTGCCCGTCTTGAACGCGGTCATCCGCATCCCGTTCCACGGTTCGAGTTTCACCGGCGCCTGCAGTTCGTCCGTGCCGGCGACGGCCGTCTCGACGGCCATCTTCGAGGCGTTGTACACGACCCGGAGCCCCGGCAGGCGGTTCGCGGCGCTGTCGATGCCGCGTTCGACCAGCGACCCCAGCGCCGTCCGCATCAGATAGCCGACGGCGAACACGAGGAGGACGAAGACGGCGATGGTCACCGCGACGCGAACGGCCGGGTCCGGAATGACCGCGGTGAACAGGGGCAGACTCGCGATGCGCCGATAGAGCCAGTACACGACGTACAGGGTGACGGCGATGGGCGCCAGAATCGCCAGCCCACTCGCGGCGTCCCGCTTCCACGTTGACATTATCGTGTTCCTCGGCCGGGGGCCTCTTGAGTCAACCGCTCAGTATCGCCCGGAGCGCGAAGGCCAGATTCTCGCGTCGCTCCGCCACCCGCCGCCAGAAGTAGGCGAGCCACTTCCCGCCGTAGGGGACGTACTGCCACACGTCCACCGTCTCCGCGAGGTCGTACTGCGCGCTCTCGCGGACGCCCATCAGCATCTGCACCTCGTAGTCGGTGCCGTACTCGGCGTGCAGTTCGGCCGCGCGGTCCAGCATCGTCGGGTCGTGGCTCCCGACGGCGACCCCGCCGTCGAACGTGCGGAACATCGTCTCCAGACAGTCCTCGTAGGCCGCGTTCACGGCGGCCGAGTCCGTGTGCGCGATAGCGGCGGGTTCGTCGTAGGCGCCCTTCACGAGGCGGACCTTGCCGGGCACGTCCGCGAGGCGATGGAGGTCCTCGGGCGTCCGTTCGAGGTTCGCCTGCACGCAGACGCCGACGCCGCCCCCGTGTTCGCGGGCCAGCGCTTCGTAGGCCGCCAGCGTCGCGTCCGTCGTCGTGTGGTCTTCCATGTCGAACCAGACGAACACGTCCTTCGCGACGGCGTGGCTCACGACTTCGGCGGCGTTCTCCCGAAAGACGGCCTCGCTCACGTCGAGGCCGAGTTGCGAAGGTTTCGCCGAGATGCACGCTCGCACGCCCGCGCTCTCGATGTCGTCGACCAAGTCGCGGTACGCGGCGGTGTCCGCGTCGGCGTCGGCGCGGTCCTCGTAGTGTTCGCCGAGGCGGTTCAGGATGGCCCCCACGCCCCGGTCGTTTAGGCGCTGGGCGCGCTCGATGGCCTCCGCGGCGGTTTCGCCGGCCACGAATCGGGACGCGACGGGCGGTAGCACGTCCCACCGTAGGCCCCCCGGCGCCTTATACCTCTCCGCCGAACCGGAAGACACAGGCTGGCCCCGGACACAGGGGGTGGCATGGACCCACGCGCCGTCGTCGTGACCGCGCTCTGGGCGATGCTCCCCGCGTACGTCCCGAACAACGCCGCCGTCCTCTTCGGCGGCGGCCCGCCCATCGACGGCGGTCGGACGTGGCGCGGCAAGCGACTGCTCGGCGACGGCAAGACGTGGCGCGGCACCGTCGCCGGCGTCGCGGTCGGCGCGGCGCTGGCACTCGCGCTCTCGGCCGTCGCGCCCGACGTGGGGGCGGCCGTCGGCGTCGACGTGCCCCGATTCCCGCTCCCCGTCGCCCTCTCGCTGGCCGGCGGCGCACTCCTCGGCGACGTCCTCGGCTCCTTCCTGAAGCGCCGCATCGGCCGCGAACGCGGCGCGGCGGTGCCGCTGGTGGACCAACTCGACCTCGTTGTCGGGTCGCTCCTGCTGACGGCCCTCGTCGCCCCCGCGTGGTTCGGGCGCGTGTTCACGCCGGCCGTCATCGTCGTCGTCGTCGTGGTGACGCCGGTGTTGCACCTCGCCACGAACGCTATCGCGTACGCGCTGGGGTTGAAAGACGAACCGTGGTGAGCGAGGTCGAAGCGAAGCGAGACCTCGAAAACGCGAGCGGCGAAGCCGCGAGCGGAGCGCGGCCGCTGACGAACCCTTTAACCCCCTCCCGGCCCGCCTCCCGGTATGGCCGACGACGCTCTCATCGCGGCGCTCCGCGACGCTGACGCGGTGAAGTACGGCGAGTTCGAACTGTCCCACGGCGGCACGAGCGACTACTACGTCGACAAGTACCTCTTCGAGACGGACCCGCGCTGTCTCTCCCTCATCGCCGACGCCTTCGCCGAGCGACTGGGCGACGACACGCCCGCCGGCGTCGCCCTCGGCGCGGTGCCCCTCGTCGCGGCGACGAGCGTTGCCGCCGACCGCCCGTACGTCATCGTGCGCAAGGAGACGAAGGAGTACGGCACCGGGAACCGCATCGAGGGCACCTTGGCGGAGGGTCAGCGGGTCGTCGTCCTCGAAGACGTGGCGACGACGGGCAAGAGCGCGTTCTCCGCCGTCGAGGCGCTTCGGGAGGCCGGCGCCGTCGTCGAACGCGTCGTCGTCGTCGTGGACCGCGAGGAGGGCGCGAGCGAACTGCTGGCCGACCACGGCGTCGAACTAGAGTCGCTGGTGTCCGCGGGCGACTTGCTCGACGCCGAGTGAGTCAGTCCTCGTCACCCGAGTCCCCGCAGACCACGTTCAAACGCCGTGAGTGGGGTATATAGCCGTCAGTGCCGTCCGCCGAGGTAACAACACCTTTTTGTTTGCGCCCGGCGACCGGTCGGATATGCCAGTAGGTGACTGCTTTACACGCGGGCCTCGCCCCCGCTAACCCCATTCCACGCACCTACTGCCCACGTTCTCGCGGTCGGTACCCGAGGTGATCATCCCATGTCCCAGCAATCCCACGTCTCGGTAACGCTTCCCGACGGCTCCGAACTCGACTTCGACCACCCCCCGACGGTGGAAGAAGTCGCCTACGAAATCGGGCCCGGACTCGGCGACGACACCCTCGCGGGGAAAGTCGACGGGGAACTCGTCCCGCCCGAGTACACCGTCGAGAGCGACGCCACCGTCGAAATCGTCACCGACCAGTCCGACGAGTACCTCGACTTGCTCCGCCACACGGCGGCCCACGTCTTCGCACAGGCGCTTCAGCGCCTCTACCCCGATGCGAAACTCGCCATCGGCCCCTACACCGACGACGGCTTCTACTACGACGTGGCGAACGTCGACGTCGACGAGGACGACCTCGACGACATCGAGGCGGAGATGGAGGCCATCGTCGAGGCCGACTACGACGTCGAACGGGTGGAACGCGACCGCGAGGCCGCCTTCGAGACGTACGCGGACAACCGCTTCAAGCGCGAGATTTTAGAGGAGGAAGCCTCCGGCGAGGACCCGGTCACCTTCTACCGGCAGGACGACTGGGAGGACCTCTGCAAGGGGCCCCACGTCGAGTCCACGGGCGAAATCGGCGCGTTCAAACTGCTCAGCATCGCCTCGGCGTACTGGCGCGGCGAGGAGGAGAACGAGCAACTCACGCGCATCTACGGCACCGCCTTCGAGTCCGAGTCCGACCTCGAAGCCTTCGAGGAACGCCGCGAGGAGGCCGAGAAGCGCGACCACCGCAAAATCGGCCGCGAGATGGACCTGTTCTCCATCGACCCCACCGCCGGCCCCGGACTGCCGCTGTATCACCCCAACGGCAAGACCATCCTGAACGAACTCGAGGACTACGTCGACGCCCTCAACGACGACAGCGGCTACGACCACGTCGAGACGCCCCACCTGTTCAAGACGGACCTCTGGAAGAAGTCCGGGCACTACGACAACTACCGGGACGACATGTTCCTGTTCGAACTCGACGACGACGAGTTCGGCCTGAAGCCGATGAACTGTCCCGGCCACGCCACCATCTTCGACGACTCCTCGTGGTCGTATCGCGACCTGCCGGTGCGCTACTCCGAACACGGGAAGGTGTACCGCAAGGAGCAACGCGGCGAACTCTCCGGACTCTCGCGGACGTGGGCGTTCACCATCGACGACGGCCACCTGTTCGTCCGCCCCGACCAGATAGAGAGCGAGGTGGAGACGACCATCGACATGATCTTCGAGGTCATCGAGACGTTCGGCCTCGAAGTGTCGGTGGACCTCGCCACGCGCCCCGAGAAGTCCGTCGGGAGCGACGAAATCTGGGAGCAGGCCGAGGAACAGCTCCGCTCGGTGCTGGACCGCGGCGGCTACGACTACGGCGTCGAACCCGGCGACGGCGCCTTCTACGGCCCGAAAATCGACTTCTCCTTCGAGGACGCGCTGGGCCGGTCGTGGGACGGCCCGACGGTCCAACTCGACTTCAACATGCCCGAGCGCTTCGACCTCACGTACACGGGCGAGGACAACGAGCCCCACCGCCCGGTGATGATTCACCGCGCCCTCTACGGCAGTTACGAGCGCTTCTTCATGATGCTCATCGAGCACTTCGCGGGGCGCTTCCCGCTGTGGCTCGCCCCCGAGCAGGTCCGCATCCTCCCCATCACGGACGAGGTGCTGGGCTATGCCTACCAGACGGCGAACGAGATCGACGACTTCCGCGTCACCGTCGACGACTCCTCGGAGACGCTGGGGCGCCGCATCCGAGACGCCCACGACGACCGGGTGCCGTACATGATCATCGTCGGCGAGGACGAACGCGACGAGGAGACGCTCTCGGTCCGCGACCGACAGGAGCGACAGGCCGGCGACGTGGACCCCGAGGCGTTCTTCGCGCACCTCCGGAGCGAACGCGACGAGAAGCGCATCGAACCGGACTTCCTCGACTGAGGCCCGCCGGAAATATATAAACGGTTTTGTGGGCCGCTCACGACTCCCGAGACAAGCCTATGGCAGTAAGTGACACACTCGCGGAATATTTCGAGTTCGAGGAACACGGCACGGACCTCAGAACCGAACTGCTCGCGGGGCTGACGACGTTTCTGGCGATGTCGTACATCGTCGTGGTCAATCCCGGTATTCTGGCGAAGACGGACGTGAACTTCGCGCAGGACGGGATGCAACCCGCCATCTCGCCGACGGGGTACTCGCCGGGCGAGGTGTTCCAGATGGTGGCCATCGTCACCATCATCTCGGCGATGGTGGCGACGGCGGTGATGGCGGTGTACGCGAACCGGCCGTTCGGACAGGCGCCGGGACTGGGCCTCAACGCCTTCTTCGCGTTCACCGTCGTCGGCGCGATGGGCATCTCGTGGCAGACGGCGCTCGCCGCCGTCGTCGTGGAGGGCCTCCTCTTCATCGTCCTCACACTCGTCGGTGCCCGAAGCTACGTCATCGAACTGTTCCCCGAACCGGTGAAAGTCGCCGTCGGAACGGGTATCGGCCTGTTCCTCGCGCTCATCGGATTCACCGAGATGAACGTCGTGGTCCCCGGTTC
Organism: Halobacteriaceae archaeon; assembly: GCA_042216675.1. Taxonomy (GTDB): domain Archaea; phylum Halobacteriota; class Halobacteria; order Halobacteriales; family Halobacteriaceae; genus JBDGTS01. Next base: position 111,485 of record JBDGTS010000008.1, read on the forward strand.
GGGAACCGTCGTGACGCTCGGGAGCGTCGCGCAGGACCCCGTGGCACTGCTGTCCCTCGCGGGGCTGTTCTTCACGCTCATGCTGTACGCGCGCCGAATTCCCGGCTCTATCGTCATCGGCATCATCGCCACGACGCTGGCGGCGTACGGCCTCGAAGCGGCGAACGTCGTCGCACGGGGGACGCTGACGCCCGGTGACATCCCCTCGGCCACCTACGACATCTCGCCGCTGGCCGGCGCCTTCGTCGGCGGTCTGCAGGAGGTCGAGGCGGCGGCGTTCGCGCTGGTCATCTTCACGTTCTTCTTCGTGGACTTCTTCGACACCGCCGGCACCCTCACGGGCGTCGGGCAGGCGGCGAACCTCCTCGACGAGGAGGGGAACCTCCCCGAGATGGAGAAACCCCTGCTGGCTGACGGCATCGGGACCACCGTCGGGGGTGCGTTGGGTACCTCTACGGTGACGACGTACATCGAGTCCGCGACGGGCGTCGAGGAGGGCGGCCGGACCGGGATGACGGCCTTGACCGTCGCGGGCCTCTTCTTGCTCTCGCTCGCGTTCGTGCCGTTGGCGGCCGCTGTCCCCCTGTACGCCTCCCACATCGCACTCGTCGTCGTCGGGGTCATCATGCTCCGCAACGTCGGCGACATCCTCTGGGACGACCTCACGTACGCCATCCCCGCCGGGATGACGATTCTCGTGATGCCGTTCACGTACAACATCGGCTACGGCATCGCGGCGGGCATCATCTCCTACCCGCTGGTGAAGGCCGGCGCGGGCGAACTCGAGGACACCCACCCCGCACACTGGCTCCTCGCCGCCGCGTTCGTCGTCTACTTCTACGTCCGCACCAGCGGCCTCCTCACCGCCATCTGAGCGAGCGCCGCCGCGACCGGCGCTTTCTTGCGGCCCAAACCCCTACCGGTGGCTATGTCGAACCTCGAACTGTACGAACTGCCGGGCTGTCCCTACTGCGCGAAGGTCATCGACAAACTGAACGAACTGGGCCTCGACTACGAGTCCCACGAGGTGCCCCGCTCACACGCCGAACGCACGGAAGTCGAGGAAGTGAGCGGCCAGACCGGCGTCCCGGTTCTCGTTGACCCCGACAACGGCGTCGATGGGATGCCCGAGAGCGACGACATCGTCGCCTATCTCGAAAAGACGTACGGGCAGTAAGCAGTAGCGGCGCGGTGCCGTGCGGAAAGCGGTTTTTTTGGTCCAGCTTTTTGTGGCGCTTCGCCACAAAAAGCTGGGTGCCGTTATGCCTCAGCGCGCTCCCGCAACAGGTCCCGAAGTTCGTCCCGGTCCTGAATGTCTTCGGCCTCCTCGCGTTCGATGAGCGCCGTGCCGTCGATGGACTCGCGGCGCGTCTTCTCCACGAAGTACACCGAGCGGGTGCCCGTGACCTGACCGAGCGAACTCATCAGGCGGGCGCGCTTCACGGCGCTCTCGGTGAGCTCCGAGTGGCCCGTGAGGAGGTTCTCCGCGCCGTCCTCGTCCTCGCCGACGGCCTTGAACGGCGCGCGGACCGTCGGGTGGACCTCGAAGCCGGCGCGGCGCAACACGGCGACGATGGGCCGGTCGGCCGGTTCGGCGTCGGGGTCGTCCGGCGTCGGTTCGGTGTCTCTGACCTCCTCGGCGCCGTCGAGGACGTCGACGGGGCCGGTGAGGGGCGCCTCGAACAGTTCTTCGAGTTCGATTGCCACCTCGACGCTGGCGTTCATGCCGTCCTCGTACTTCGAGACGGTGCGGCGGGAAACACCGAGTTCGGAGGCCAGGCGGCCGAGGCTCCAGCCGCGCTCCTCGCGTTCGTCGGCCAGCAGTTCGCCGTCGATGTTGATGTAGAGGCCACCCGGCGCGGCGTAAATCATCGGCGGCACCCCCTCGACGAACAGGTCCATCGCCGTGTCGGGGCTCAGGACTGGCACGCCGTGTCGGAAGTACACCACCTCTCGTTCGAGTTCCTCGTCGCGCGTCCGCAAGCCGATAAGCAGGGGCGTCGCGTCGAGATACGCGCCGAGGCGCCGCATCTCGGCGCCGCTCTCGGCGTCGAAGGCGTCGATGTTTCCGAGAATCTTCGCGAGAATCAACTCCTCACCGCGGCGGGCGGCGACGTCGAAACTCTTGGGCCGGATGGCACACTGGTCGCTCACCGTGAACCCGGCGTCCGTGAGCATCGCAGTCACGTTTTCGACGAGTGCCGACCGCGACATGGTGGTAGGTACGCGCCTCGCGCTATTTAGGCGTTGTGGGGTGGAAGACGCCGCCTGCGGCTGATTTCCGGGGCGAAAGGCGTTACCGTGCCGGGGCACTACGGGCGCGCGTGACAGTCGTCGCCTTCGACGACACGGACTCCCGCGAAGGGATGTGTACGACGTACGCCGCCGCGCGCGTCGCCGACGCCCTCGAAGAGCGGGGGCACCGGGTCTCGCGGTCGCTCCTCGTGCGCCTCAACCCCGCCGTGGAGCACAAGACCCGGGGTAACGCGGCGCTCGCGGTCCACACCGACGCGCCTGTCGACGAGGCGTTCGCCCGTGCTCGCGCCGAACTCGACGATGGCGCGGCGACGGGCGACGACACGAACCCCGGCCTCGTCGCGGCGCCCGGCGATCCCGACGACGTGCCCGCCGCCGTCGCGGACTTCGCTCGCGGCGCCGTGCGGGACTACCACGACGTCGAGACGGCCGTCGCCCTCGCCGAGGACGCAGGCTACCGGTCCGCCGCGTGGGGGAACGGCCGGGGCCGCATCGGTGCTCTCGCCGCCGTCGGCGCGTGGGCGGCCTTCGACGAGTGGACGTACGAGCACATCGCCTACCGCCACCCCGAGCGGCGCGGCACGCCGCGCGAAGTCGACGTGGACTCCGTGTTCGCGGCCGCCGACGACGCCTACCCGGTTGCGTGGGACACCGTGGACCGCGGGACGGGCGACCCCGTCTGCGTGCCGCACACGCCCGGCCCCCTCCTCTACGGCGTTCGGGGCGACGACCCCGCGACGGTCCGCGACGTGGCGGCCGCCATCGACGCCGAACCGGCCGAGCGGACGCGCCTGTTCCACGCGAATCAGGGGACGGACGCCCACCTCCGGGACGCCGCCCTCGCCGACGCCCGCGACGGCTACGCCTACCGGGTGACCGGCACCGTCGCCGACGCGCCGGAGACGCGCGAGGGTGGGCACGTCTTCGTGACGCTGGCCGAGGCCGAGGCCGAACTGCCGTGTGCGGCCTTCGAGCCGACGAAGCGCTTCCGAGAGCGGGTGCGAGCGCTCCGCCCGGGCGACCGAATCACGGCCTGTGGCGAAGTCGCGCGCGGGACGCTCAAACTGGAGAAGTTCGCGGTCCGCGACCTGAACCGGACTGAGCGCGTCGTGCCCACCTGCGACTGCGGGCGGCGGATGGAGAGCGCCGGCGCCGGGCAGGGCTACCGCTGTCGGGACTGCGGGACGACGGCGCCCGGCAAGGTCGAACAGCCAGTCGAGCGCGAACTCGACGTGGGCTGGTACGAGGTGCCGCCAGTCGCGCGCCGACACGTCGCGAAGCCACTCGTCCGCGGCGGCTTCGACGCGCCGACGCATCCCGAGCGCTAGGCCTCGATGACCTCGATCAGGTTGTCCTCGGGGTCGCGCAGGAAGAGGATTTTCGTGCCGCTGGACGTGACCTGTGGCTCGCTCACCGTCTCGACGCCGGTGAGGTCCGCGTAGAACGCGTCGAGGTCCCCGACGGAGAACCCGAGGTGCGCCGCGCCGGGTTGGTTGACGGCTTCCGGCGTCGCGTCGTCCCCCTCGGGCGTGTACTCGATGAGTTCGACGCGCACGCCGTCCGCGTCGAGGTGGGCGAACTGGCCCTCGGCGTCGTCGACGCCGACGCCGGTGGCGAACGCCTCGCCGGACACCTCGAAGCGACTCAGCACCTCGAAGTCGAACGTGTCGCGGTAGAAGGCCACGGCGCGGTCCAAGTCGCTGACGGTGATGCCGACGTGGTGTGCGGTGGGTTCGGGCACACCGGAGCGGCGCGCGCGAGGCGAAAGAGCGTGTCGGTCAGTACTCGTCGAGACCGGTGGCGACCGAGCAGACGTACTCGCCGGTGGCCACCTGTGGGAGGCGGCGGGTCCGCCAGAGGATGCCGTCCGCGTCGGCGGTGACCGTCGAGCGGTGCCGCCCGAACACGTCGGTCACTTCGAACAGTTCGTCGCCGCGGGAGACGCGGGCGCCGAGGTCCGCGACGAAGGAGACGACGCCGCCGGCGGGCGCGCCGTGGCGGTTGAAGTCGCGGGCGCGGGTCTGTGGCTCCCGTGGCGCGTCGCCGTCGAGGAAGCCGTAGCCCCGGAGGACGTTGAAGACGCCCTCGACGCCGACCTGAATGCTCTGCTCGTCCCAGCCGACGCTCCCGCCGAGTTCGGGGTCGATGGCGGGCGTGCCGTCGTCGGGCGCCGCGCGGGCGAGTTGGCCGTCCGGTCCCTTCTGGTCGAGGACGTGGCCCGCGCCGAACGTCTTCGCGAGTTCGAGGCAGTCGCTGTGGAGGTGGTGGTGGCGGCCACAGCGCACCCGGACCTCCTCTATCATCCGCGAGGTGGAGCCCTGATGGAGGTCGACCACGAGGTCCGCGTCCGTCGCGGCCTCGAAGGTGGCGTGGGCGATGCGCTCGCTGGAGGAGCCGTTTGGGTCGCCGGGGTACGCCCGGTTGAGTTTCGTGTCGTCGATGGGGTTTCGGTGTTCGGCCACCTGAAACGCGTGGTAGTTGACGACGCCGACGACGAGGACGGCGCCGCTGAGTTCCGCCGGGTCGAGACGGGGGACGACGCGGCTGATGACGCCGACGCCGTTGAGTTCGTCCCCGTCGCTCGCTGCCTGCAAGTAGAGCGTGTCGCCGTCCGCGGCGCCGTTGATGACCGCCACCGGGAGGCCGACCGGCGACCCGTCGCGGGCCTCGCCCACGTCGAGGCGGCCGGTGTCGGTCTCGCCGGGGTCGGCGCTCGCGGAGCCCAGAGAGATCATTACGTCTCTGTACGCCGCCCCGGAGCCTTGAGCGGTTCGGTCCCGACGCCGCGCGGCAGGAACAGTTAACAGCCTGTGCCATATAGTGGCACACATGTACCGGGCACTGGTGCCACTCGACGCCGACCTCGACCGGGCGGAAGCACAAGCGCGTGCGGTCCGGCGACTACCGGGAACCGGGGACGAACTCGACGTGACGCTGCTTCACGTCGGCGACGACCGGGAGGCCGACGTGCCGGCGGTCGACCGCGCGGAGTCGGTCCTCTCGGAGGTCGGTGCCGACGTGACCCGGATGGTCCGGCAGGGGGACCCGGCCTCGGTCATCGTGAACGTGGCCAGCGAGGTAGACGCGGAGGCCATCGTCCTCGGAGGGCGCAAGCGCTCGCCGCTCGGGTCGTTCCTGTTCGGGAGCGTCAGTCAGGCGGTGATGGCCGACGCGTCCCGCCCCGTGATGATAACGGGCACGGAGGTCAAACACGACCCGACGCACGTCTGTCAGTCTTGTGGCGAGACGTACCACCTCGAGGAGGGCGTCGAGGTGTCGGAGTGTCGCGCCTGTGGCGGCACGAAGGTGGAGGCGCGGACCTGACCGAAGCCGACTTGGGGGCGCCCGCCGAACGCCGACGCGATGGCAGACCGCTCCGGCGTCCAGAACCTCGTGGAGACGCTCGACGTCCGCCGCCGGGCCGCCGTCGGGTTCGCCGCGGGTGCGGCGCTGGCGGGGGCGCTCTACGTCCTGTTCGTCGTCGTGCCCGACTCGCCCCATCCGCTCCGCTTTCTCGCGTTGGGGTTCGTCGTCGCCGTCACGACTGGACTACTGTTCACCGCCGTACTGGTCGCTCACGCCGCCTATCGGTACGTGAACGAGGAGCGAGACAGCAATAGTTGAACGATTGCCCAGTTTTTTGCCGGTGTCCCGCCGTCCTCGGCGTGCGCAACGGCGACGAACGGCAATTCTTTTCCCGGCCGGTTGCCAATCCGCAGGTATGTCCGAGGAGTTACGGAAAGGGCTACGGGGCGTCGTGGCCGCCGAGTCGTCGCTCAGTAAGATCGACGGGGACGCCGGGCGCCTCATTTATCGCGGCTACGCTATCGAGGACCTCGCCCGTGGCGCTACCTACGAGGAGGTCCTCTACCTCCTCTGGAACGGGTCGCTACCGACGCGGGCGGAACTCGACTCGTTCAAATCTGCGATGGCGGAGGAACGCGCCGTCGACGAGGACGTGATGGACCTCGTCCGAACGCTGGCGACGGACGAAGACGGCCCGATGGCCGCGCTTCGCACCGCCGTCTCCGCGCTCTCGGCCCACGACCCGGACCTCGACGCCGACCCGGACGACGAGGCGGCGAACCTCCGGAAGGGCCGCCGCATCACCGCGAAGATTCCGACGATTCTCGCGGCGTACGCGCGGGTCCGCGACGGCGAGGACCCCATCGACCCCGACCCGTCGCTCGACCACGCGGCGAACTACCTCTACATGCTCAACGGCGAGAAGCCGGGCGATGTGGCCGCCGACGTGTTCGACCAGGCGCTGGTCCTCCACGCCGACCACGGGCTGAACGCCTCGACGTTCTCCTCGATGGTCACCGCGAGCACCCTCGCCGACCTCCACAGCGCCATCACCAGCGCCGTCGGCACCCTCTCGGGACCGCTCCACGGCGGCGCCAACCAGAACGTGATGGAGATGCTGCTGGAAATCGACGAGGACGGCGACCCCGTGGAGTGGGTCGAGGAGACAATCGACGGCGGCGAACGCGTCCCCGGCTTCGGGCACCCCGTGTACACGGTCAAGGACCCCCGCGCGAAGATTCTCGGGGAGCGGTCACAGGAACTCGGGCAGGCGACCGGCGACGAGAAGTGGTACGAGTACAGCGTCGAAATCGAGGAGTATCTCACCGCGGAGAAGGGCCTCGCGCCGAACATCGACTTCTATTCGGCCTCGACGTACTACCAGTTGGGCATCCCCATCGACCTGTTCACGCCCATCTTCGCGATGAGCCGCGTCGGTGGTTGGATCGCCCACGCCCTCGAACAGTACGCGGACAACCGTGTCATCCGGCCCCGCGCGAAGTACGTCGGCCCGGAGGACCAGGAGTTCCTTCCCATCGACGAGCGCTGACGCCCTTTTATACATTCGGCCCGTCGTCTGAACGTCGTATATCCGTCTGACGCGGCGTTCATCCCGCCGCTTTCTTGCACTTTCACTTTCACCGCGCTTCCCGCGGGTTTAAGTTGGTCCGTCCGATAGATGAAGATGCGGTTACACGCGTTTCCCCCTTTCCGGCGTCCCCCGCCGGACCTCCCTCATCCTTACCACAGCGCCGCCCCTAGCCGCGGATATGCTCGACATCGAGGCCGTTCGCGCGGCCCGGGACCGAATCGGGGACGTGGCGCGACACACGCCCCTCGACCGCTCGCAGACGTTCTCCGAGGCGACGGGCGCGGACGTCCACATGAAAATGGAGGTGTTCCAGCGCACCGGCGCGTTCAAGATTCGCGGCGCGGCGAACCGCATCCGCACGCTCTCGCCCGAAGAGCGCGAGGCGGGCGTCGTCACCGCCAGCGCCGGCAACCACGCGCAGGGGGTCGCCCTCGCCGCCTCCCAATCGGGCGTCGAGTCCACCGTCGTCATGCCCGAGTTCGCGCCCATCTCGAAGGTGCAGGCCACGGAGGGCTACGGCGCGGAGGTGATTCTCCACGGTGCCGACTACGACGAGGCGTCGGGGTTGGCCCACGACATCGCCGAGGAGGAGGGGCGCACCTACGTCCACGCCTTCGACGACGAGATGGTGATGGCCGGACAGGGCACCCTCGGTCTCGAAATCGTCGAGGACCTCCCGGACGTGGACACCGTCGTCGTGCCCATCGGCGGCGGGGGGCTGATAGCGGGCGTCGCCACCGCGGTGAAGGCTCATCGCCCTGAGATTCGCGTCGTCGGCGTGCAGGCGGAGGGCGCATCGAGCGTCGCTCCCTCGCTGGAGAAGGGGACCCGCATCGTGCGCGACCACGTCGACACCATCGCGGACGGCATCGCGACGCGCACGGTGGGCGAGCAGACGTTCGAGGTCATCGAGGACCGCGTCGACGAGGTGGTGACCGTCTCGGACTCCGAAATCGCCATCGCGGTGATGCGCCTGCTCGAACGCGGGAAGACGCTCGCGGAGGGCGCGGGCGCGGTTCCGTTGGCGGCGCTTCTGGAGAGCCGCTTCGACTACGCGCCCGGCGAGACAGTCGTCCCCGTTCTCTCGGGAGGCAACATCGACCTGAACCTCCTGACGACGGTGCTCGTCCGCGGCCTCGTGGAGACGGGGCGCTATCTCCGCATCCGCACGGTGTTGCAGGACCGCCCCGGCGCACTGGAGGACTTACTCGACGTCCTCTCGGCGGAGCGTGCGAACATCTACGCCATCCAGCACGACCGCACGTCCCGCAAAATCGGCCTCGAAGCCGCGGAGGTGGAACTGGACCTCGAAACGCGGGGCCCCGAACACGTCGACAGGCTCATCGCCAGCCTCGAAGACGCCGGCTACGAGGTCGACGTTCTCGTGTAGGTTTAAGCCCACGGCGGCCGACAGTTCGGTCGTGAAACGAATCATCGACACGGACATGGCCCCCGCGGCGGTCGGCGCGTACAGCCAAGCCACCTCCGACGGCGACACGGTGTACACGGCCGGACAGATTCCGATGACGCCGGACGGAACGCTCCTCGACGAGGACCCCATCGAGACACAGACCCGCCAGTGTCTAGAGAACGTCGAGGCGATTCTCGACGAGGCTGGCCTCACCACGCAGGACGTGCTGAAGGTGACGGTGTATCTCGACGACATCGACGACTTCGCGGCGATGAACGACGCCTACGAGGAGTACTTCCTCGACAATCCGCCGGCCCGGAGCGCCGTCGGCGTCGAGGCACTCCCGAAGGGCGTCGGCGTCGAAATCGAGGCCGTCGCGTCCGACAAGTGACCCGCCGTCGCCGCGCAGTCGACGCTGCACTCGCGGCGCTGGCGTTTCTGGTCCTCGCGCAGGGCTACCGCCTCGTCACCGGCGAGGGGCCGGGGGTTCCGCTCCTCCTCGGCGCCGCCGTCGTCGTCGGCGCCGCGGGCGCGACCCTCGCCGGCGCGTTCGAGCGCCTGCTACGGAAGAGAAGGGTTTAAACGGCAGACGCGGATACGAACTACTGAGCCGGGATGGCTGAACGGTAAAGCGCACGCCTGGAAAGCGTGTCCCCGTCAGGGGTTCTGGGTTCAAATCCCAGTTCCGGCGCTTCTGCGACGTTCACGAGACACGCTGTGTCTCGTGCGCCAACCAGAACGCGACGCGTTCTGGTGAGAACGCACGTGAGGAGCGAACACCGTGGGATTTGAGGCACGCGAGACGGAGTCTCGCCATCGGGTTCAAATCCCAGTTCCGGCGTCTTCATCACGGATTCCACTGCGCTCCCACACCACTGTTTTCACTGGGGCGGTGCTGTGTCGAGACGTGGACAGTCACCCGTCGTGTCGCGGCTACGCCGCGGTGGTCGTCGTCGCCCTCGCCGTCCTCTGCATGGCAGTGATCGCACTCGGCTTCCTCGTGCCCGATCGGCTCTTCGAGAGCACCGTGGGGCTGGTTGCCTTCTTCACGGCGGGCCTCCTGATGGTCGCCTGTGCGGTGGTCGCGAATCTGTACGACCTGCGTGCAGTCCTCCACGACGAATTCGGCTGATCACCGGCTGGCGGCCCTGAGCCCGAGATAGTACGCGCCGCCGACGACGACCCCGGTGACGAGCGCTGCGCCCAGCGCCGCGACCGGTCCCGACGAGTAGTTCAGGACGAACGTGACGAGGGCGACCACGCCGCCGCCAATCACCGCTTGCCCCCGGAGTGACCGTGCTGACAGCCACGCGTTGAGTCCCATGCACCGACGTTCGCGCGCTTCGCCTATGCGTTGGTCCGCGTGCGGCCGAGTACCTCCGGGCTGAGGCGCGCCGATTGGCGCGAGGAGGCACATAAACGCTCCCGGCCACCGTCCACGTCCATGCCACCGACTGTCACACTTTCGGGCGGTAGCGGCCCATGTCCTGCGGTTTCGCGCCGTGAGACGGGGACGGCTGACCGCTGGCCAGCGCTCTGGTAGTAAACCTTTATATAGAAGGACATTCAATCCTCGTCTACGATGTCACAGCAGATGCAAGGCGGTCAGCCCATGGTCATTATGGGCGACGACGCCCAGCGCGTGCAGGACCAGGACGCGCAGGAGTACAACATCTCCGCGGCCCGAGCCGTCGCCAACGCCGTTCGCTCGACACTCGGCCCGAAGGGGATGGACAAGATGCTCGTCAACAACGTCGGCGACGTCACCATCACGAACGACGGGGTCACGATTCTTCAGGAGATGGAGATCGACAACCCCACGGCGGAGATGATCGTCGAAGTCGCCGAGACCCAAGAGGAGGAGGCCGGTGACGGCACGACCACCGCCGTCGCCATCGCGGGTGAACTCCTGAAGAACGCCGAGGACCTCCTCGAACAGGACATCCACCCGACGGCCATCATCCGGGGCTTCGATCAGGCCAGCACGAAGGCCCGCGAGGAGATCAACAACGTCGCAGAGCAGGTCGACCCCGACGACGAGGAACTCCTCTGCAAGGTCGCGGAGACCAGCATGACCGGCAAGGGTGCTGAACTCGACAAGGAGCTTCTGGGCCAGATCATCGTCGAGGCGGTGCAGGGCGTCACCGTCGAACACGAGGACGGCTCCCGAACGGTGGACGTCGACTCCATCGAAACCGAGACCCAGGAAGGGCGCTCGGTCGACGACTCCGAACTCCTCAACGGCGCGGTCATCAACAAGGACCCCGTCAGCGAGGCGATGCCGCGGAACTTCGAGGACGCGAACGTGCTCCTCCTCAACGAGGCCCTCGAAGTCGAGGAGACGGAGGTCGACGCCACCGTCAGCGTCGACGACCCCGACCAGCTCCAGCAGTTCCTCGACAAGGAGGAGGAGCAGCTCCGCGAGAAGGTCGCGACCATCAAGGAGGCCGGTGCCGACGTGGTGTTCTGTCAGAAGGGCACCGACGACATGATCGAGCACTACCTCACGCAGGAGGGCATCCTCACCCTCAGTCGCGTCACGAAGAGCGACGTGCAGTTCCTCAGTTCGCTCATCGGTGCTGACGTCGTCACCGACCTCGACGCCGTCTCCTCCGAGAACCTCGGCCGCGCCGACGTGACGTGGGACGAGGACGAAGAGCTGTTCTACGTCGAGAGCACGGACGAGGAGTCCCACGGCGTCACCATCCTGCTCCGTGGCTCCACCGACCACGTCATCGACGAACTCGAACGCGGCATCGGCGACGCCCTCGACGTCGTCGCCCAGACGGTCACGGACGGTCGCGTCCTGCCCGGCGGCGGCGCCGTCGAAATCGAAGTCGCCGACCGACTCCGCGACTACGCCGACTCCGTCGAGGGCCGCGAACAGCTGGCCGTCGAGGCGTTCGCGGACTCGCTCGAACTCGTGCCCCGCGTCCTCGCCGAGAACGCGGGCCTCGACCCCATCGACACGCTCGTGGACCTCCGTGCGGCCCACGAGGACGGCGACGAACACGCCGGCCTCGACGTCGAGACGGGCGACATCGTGGACACGTACGCCGCGGGCGTCGTCGAACCGGCCCACGCGAAGGAGCAGGGCGTCGCCTCCGCACAGGAGGCGGCGAACCTCGTGCTGAAAATCGACGACATCATCTCCGCCGGTGACCTCTCCACCGAAGGCGAAGAGGAGGAGGGCGGACCCGGCGGTGCAGGCGGCATGGGCGGTATGGGCGGCATGGGTGGCATGGGCGGCGCGATGTAAGACCGGCGCTCACCACCTCACGGAGTCCTCACGAAGCGACTGCGACCCGGTTTTCCGCGGTTCGACGCGTTACTCCTCGTCGACGTCGAGTTCGAACTGCTTGTTCTCGACGGCGGCGCTCAACACGACGGAGGTGTTGGACTCGTGGATGTCCGCGTCCGAGAGCAGGGTCTTGATGAGGTCGTTCATGTCGTCGGTGTCGGTGAACTTCCCGACGGCGATGACGTCGTAGTCGCCGGTAACCTCGTAGACGCTGACCATCTGCTTTTGCTCCTGCAGGCGACTCGTCACCGACGGGAGCGAGGACCCCTCGACCTTCAACTGGAGGATTGCGGTCACGTCGTACCCCACCTTGTCGTAGTCGAGGATTGGTGAGTAGCCCGTGATGACCCCCTCCTCTTCGAGGTCGTTGAGGTGGTTCGAGACGGTGGTGACCGACACGTCGAGTTCTTCGGCCAGCGACCGGAGGCTGGCGCGGCCGTCGCCTAACAGCGCGTTGATGAGTTTGGCGTCGAGGTTCTCGTACGTCATTACACTCACAACCGTCCTCCGGACATTAGAATCTAACGAATGTCCAAGACTAATCCACTTGCGTTCCTAGTTGCGCGAACCGTCATCCCTATATTCCCCGGAAAGAAAAGCGAGACTGTCCGATGACAAACGGCAGTCCACGCACTGACGGCGGTCTCAGCGAGACGGAACAGGAGGTTCTCGACCAGATCGAGGAGGAAGACGTCGACTTCCTCCGCCTGCAGTTCACCGACATTCTCGGCACGGTGAAGAACGTCGCCATCCCCGCCGACCAAGCGGAGAAGGCGTTCGAGGAGGGCATCTACTTCGACGGGTCCTCCATCGAGGGCTTCGTCCGCATTCAGGAGTCCGACATGCGTCTCAAGCCCGACCCCGAGACGTTCGCCATCCTGCCGTGGCGGCAGAGCGAGGCCTCGGCGTCCGCGCGCCTCATCTGTGACGTCATCAACACCTCGACGGGAGAACCGTTCGAGGGCGACCCACGCCGCGTCCTGAAGAACGTCCTCGACCGCGCCAACGAGATGGGCTACACGGTCAACGCCGCGCCCGAACCCGAGTTCTTCCTGTTCGAGGAGGACGAGGAGGGCCGCGCGACGACCAAGACGAACGACGCCGGCGGCTACTTCGACCTCGCGCCCAAGGACCTCGCGCAGGACGTGCGCCGCGACATCATCTACGGCCTCGAGGACATGGGCTTCGACATCGAAGCCAGCCACCACGAAGTCGCCGAGGGCCAACACGAGATCAACTTCGAGTACGACGACGCCCTCACCACGGCCGACAACGTCGGCACCTTCCGCACCGTCGTGCGCGCCATCGCGGCCGAACACGACCTGCACGCGACGTTCATGCCCAAGCCCATCGCCCGCATCAACGGGTCGGGCATGCACACGCACCTCTCGCTGTTCACCGAGGACGGCGAGAACGCGTTCCACGACGCGGCCGACGAGTTCGACCTCTCGGACACGGCCCACTCGTTCCTCGCGGGCATCCTCGACCACGCGCCCGCCATCACGGCCGTCTCCAATCCGACCGTGAACTCCTACAAGCGGTTGGTGCCCGGCTACGAGGCGCCCGTCTTCGTGGCGTGGTCCGACCGGAACCGCTCGGCGCTCATCCGCAAGCCCGCGGCCCGCGTCCCGGCGGCCTCCCGCATCGAGGCCCGCTTCCCCGACCCGTCGTGTAACCCGTATCTCGCCTTCGCGGCGCTCATCGCCGCCGGCCTCGACGGCATCGAACGCGACCTCGAGTGCCCCGACCCCATCCGGGAGAACATCTACGAGTTCGACGAGGAGAAGCGCGAGGAGTACGGCATCGAGACGCTCCCCGGCAACCTCGGCGAGGCCGTCGACGCCCTCGAACAGGACGAGGTCATTCAGGACGCCCTCGGCGAGCACGTCTACCCCAAGTTCGTGGAGGCCAAGCGCGCGGAGCACACGGAGTACCGCGTGCAGGTCAGCGAGTGGGAGAAGGAGAAGTACCTCGAGAAGTTCTGAGCGCGGGGAGCCCCACGACCCCCGCTCCGAGCCCGATATTTATCGCGACTGTCATCGGGAGCGGCGGCGTCAGCGCCAGCGTTCCGACGGCGGCGCCGACGAAACCGACGCCTCCAACTGCGATAGCGCCCAGCGACGGTGCCGCGGCGTCGAGGCCGTCGAGCGCACGCCACGCGGCCGTCGCGCCCGCCGCGCCCGCCGCGGCCATCGTCGTCTCCGTCGTGACGCCCGCGGCGGCGACGGCGCCGAGACCCACGACTGTCGCCAGCGCGAACCCCCGTGCCGGGTCCGGGCGTGCGATCCACAGCACCGCGGCGACGGCGGCCAGCCCCACCGCCGCGCCGACCACGACGTCCACGAGGTAGTGGACGCCGAGGACCAGACGCGTCAGTGCCACCAGTCCGATGAGGCCGGCCGCCCCGACGGCGCGGGTTCGGCGCGACCAGCGGTCGAGGACCATCGCCACCCCGCCGTACAGCGTCGCGGCCGCGGTGGCGTGCCCGCTCGGGAAGCCCGCGCCGTCCTCGGGAATCCGGTGGAGGGTCGTCGGGGGGCGCGGGAGACCGAACCCGCCTTTCAGCAGGAGCGCCAGCGCCAGCGTCGCAAAGCCGGCCGCCAGCAACGCGGCGGCGTCGCGCGACGTGAGCAGGCCGCTCCGGGGGCCGAGCCAGTACACCCCCACCAGCGCCACCAGCACTACCAGCGGGTCGCCGAGGTGCGTCAGCGCGACGACGAGCGGCGTCAGTGCGTCGGGGACGAGCGCCTGTGCGCCGCCGAGTGCGCCGACCCCCCTCATGAGCGGCGGGCCCGCACCCAGTCGAGCACGCGCCCCGGAAGCCCGGTGGCGGCGAGGCCCGCACCGACGAGGAGCATCAGCGCGTAGAGGCCCAGCGTCGAGAGCCACACCACCAACATCGCGAGAATCGCCCACCCGCCGTCGAGGTAGGAGAACGCCCCGACGGTCATCGCGGTGCCGTAGGCCAACACGAGATACGGCCCCCAGCCCCGGGCGTGGCCCCGGCGCATCCGCCCCCGGACGTAGCGTTTCAGGTCCGCTTCGAGGGTCGAACGGTCCACAGTCTTCTCGTCGAGGCGCGTCCGCAGGCGCTCGACCTCGCGTTCGAGTGCGGTGATGTCCGGCGCCGGGCCATCGACGTCCTCGGCGTCAGTCTCTGTCTCCGTCTCTCCGTCTGCGTCGGTTCGTCCGGCCAGCACGGCGTTGAGTACCCCCCCGAGGATGATAATGATGCTGGCGAGATACAGCCACGTCACGAGCAACAGCGCCGCGCCGAGGACCCCGTACAGCGCGAACCCGCCGACGTTGCTCGCGTAGAGGCCGAACGTGGCGGTCAAAGCGGTCCAGCCGACGGCCGCGAACACCGTCCCCGGAAGCACCTCGCGGGCGTCGACGTCTACGTCCGGAAACACGTAGAACATCGGGAAGAAGGCGACCGTAAGCGCCGCGACGAGCGGGAGCGGCGACAGCACGTCCGGCAGGTAGTGCATCGCGGGCGCGACCCCTCCGACGACGACGGCGGCGACGGCGGCGAGGCCGATGGCGCTCAGCACCGTCGCGGCGTCGAGCAGCTGTCGGCCCAGCGACTTGTGCGCCTCGACGCCGTACACCTGGGAGAACGCCGCGTCGAGGCCGCGGAACAGGCGCAAGCCACCCCACGCGAGGACGACGACGCTCACGATGCCGACGCCGGTCCGCCCGTCCGCGTTCAGGATGGCGTCGCGGAGCAGTTGTTCGCCGCTCGGTGCGAGTGCGCCCCCGGCCGTCTCGACGGCGTAGGTGGCGAGTTCGTCGCCGAACAGCGCCGACCCGACGGCCAGCGACACGAGGAACAGGGGGACCAGCGACACGAACGCGTAGTAGGCGACGGCGGCCGCGAGAAACGTCAGCCGCGAGTCGCGGACGGCGCGGAGGAGGGCCCGCGCCGCGACCCGGCCGCGCGCGACGGTCTGAGACATGGGCGTGGCTTCGTGACTGCGACCCTTAAAACGTCAGTCAGTCGTCGCGGCCTCGATGTCGGTCACGTCGGCGTCCGTCTTGAACGTCGTGCCGCCGAAGTGCGCCCGCGAGGCCGCGTGGCCCGCGTCCCGGAGCGAGTCGAGGAACTCGTCCATCGGCCCGGCGGTGACGCCCCACCGCTTCGCGAGGCGGTGCTGGTCGTAGTGTGTCGGTTCGTGAATCTCGCCCGCGATGCGTTCGAGGAGGCTGTCGGCCCGACTGGCGGCCCCCATCTCGGCCGAGAGTTCGCCCCGCGTCGCCGCCACGAAGTCGGCGTCGTGCGCGGGGCCGAGCCACAGGGGGCCGGCGTGGACGACGTGGTCGCTCCCGCAGGCCCCACACGTCTCGGGCAGGTCGGCGATGAGGCCCGGATCCGTCGTGCGCCACAGGCACTCCGGGCAGTGCGCGAGGTGGCCCAGTTCGTCGACGGCGTCGTTGGCGGGCGTCGCGCCGTGGTCGAGTTCGAGGTAGGTCCGCACGTAGTGGTCGCTGACGTGGCTCAGGATGGGGACGACGCCAGCGTCGTAGCGGGCCGCCGTCCGCGCGAGGGCGCCGAGCAGGATGCGGAGCCCCATCTCGGCGTGGTACTCGGTGTTCCGGGGGACCGCGCTGTACGAGCGGACGCCGCTCTCGAAGTGGGCGCCACACAGCGGCGCAGTGTCGGTGGCAGTCACACAGACGAGGTTCCGCGCGTTCGCGAACGCGGCGTCGGCGAAGGGGATGGGCGTCCCGAACGGGTCGAGGTCCACCACGTCGAACACCCTGTCGCCGTCGTGGAGGAGGCTGTTCGCGTCCCGGTGGACCACCTCGGCGTCGAGGCCGTTCCGGTCGCGGTTCTCGCGGCAGAGGGCCACCGCGTCCGCGCTCACGTCGGCCATCGTCGTCTCCCACCCTTCGTTCGCGGCGCGGACGCCGCGCACGCCCGAGGCGGCCGTCGCGTCGAGGTACGTCTCCGCGCGGTCCTCACGCGTTCGGTAGGCGCGAAGCGCCGCCACCGTCACGTCGCGGTTGAGTTCCATCCGCGGATTGAAGAAGACGGACTCGCCGACGCCCGCGTCCGCCTGTTCGGGGACTTCCACCTCGACGTCGCCCTCCCGGACCAACATGGTCCCCAATCGGGGAGCGGCGGGGGTAAACCCACCGTTGTGCCACGACCGAACGGGTTTTACTGCCCCCGGCCGAAGCGGGAACTCCGTGAACGCCGTCGAGGAGTGGCAGGCCGCGTTGGACGCCGACGGTGAGCTATCGCGCTCGGTGGTCGAGCGCATCCTCGCGGTCCACGGCGACCGCGGCGCGCAGGCCATCGAGGCGGTCCACGAGGACCGCGTGAAGGCGTACAACGACTTCATCGTCGTCGTCGGCCACGAGGACGAGTACGTGGTCGAGGAGGGGGCCTGCACCTGCAAGGACTCCCAGTACAACCTCGACCCCGACGACCCCACCGAGAAGTGCTGGCACGCCATCGCCGCGGCCATCGCCCGCCGGACGGACGCCACCGACGACCACGACATGTGGTACTCGGAGGTTCGGGACTTCCTCTGACTCGGTGAAAGCGCGCTTTCACTCTCCACCGTTTAAATGCACCTCGCGGACCTCGGCTCAGGTATGCGACGCCGTTCGCTGCTCGCCCTGAGCGGAACTGCCCTCACGACCGCCCTCGCTGGCTGTAGCGCCGCCGGCTCCGACGGTGCGACGCCCACCGACACGGAGACGCCCGGGGACACCACGACTCCCGCGGACGGCCCCGACCCGACGACGGGGACGACGGAGCCCGCCCTCTCCACCACCCTCCGCAACGGCAGCTTCGAGGACGACTGGGCGGCGTGGGAGGTCGGCCGCGACGTGCCGACGGACCCGAACCGCCCAGGTGACCGCCCCGTCGGCACCGGCGTCGGCGTCACGACGCGGGGCGCCAGCGACGGGGGGACCAGCCTCCAGCTATTCATCGACGGCAGTCAGGACGACGGTACCGTCTGGGTCCAACAGCCGGTGGACCTCTCCGGCGCCGCCTCCCTCGCCGTGGACTACCGCGTCTCCACGTCGTTCAACGAAATCATGCAGGCGGCCGTCTACGCCGGCCCCGACGTCGAGGGCGGCCTCGCGGAGACGGACTTCGACCGCTCGAACTCGCTCGCCGGCCACGACGCCGGGGGCTGGAAGACGTTCGTCTACGAGGTGACCCACGACGGCCCCGGCGTCGTCGCCGTCGGCGCCAACATCGTCTGGGAGACGGGCGCGCGCGCCGCGCTCGACAACGTACGGCTCACCGAGTCGGAACCCGACCGCGTGACGCCGACGCCCTCGGAGACGACTGACGGGGGCGGCATCGAAGACGAGTCCACGGCGTCCCGAACCGCGAGCGCCACCACGACCGAGTGATCAGTCCGCACAGAGGTCGACGAAGTTCCGCAGAATCGTCAGTCCCGTCTCGCCGCTCTTCTCGGGGTGGAACTGCGTGCCGAACACCGTCCCCGACTCGTCGGCGACGACGGCCGGGAACGTAACGCCGTAGTCGGTGCTGGCGACGACGGCCGAGTCGGCGTCCGGGTCGGCGTAGTAGGAGTGGACGAAGTAGGCGTACTCGCCATCGACGGAGCCTGCGGCTCCGTCTGCTCGTTGCGTCTCCGACGCAACGCTGTCGACGCCCGCGACGATGGGGTGGTCGCGTTGCACGTCGAGTTCGTTCCAGCCCATGTGGGGAACCGTCTGTCCCGCGGGGAAGCGAACGTTTCGGCCCGGAATCAAATCGAGGCCGCGCGCCTCGCCCTGCCCGGCGCGCTCGGCCTCCTCGCTCTCCGTGAGGAGCATCTGCATCCCGAGACAGATGCCGAAAAGCGGCGTCTCGCTCTCGGCCACCTCGACGAGTGCGTCCCGGAACGGCCCGGCGTTGTCCATCCCCTCGCCGAACGCGCCCACGCCCGGCAGGACGACGCCGTCGGCGTCGTGGACGGCCGCGGGGTCGTCGGAGACGGTGACGGCCGCGCCGGCCCGCTCCAGTCCCCGGGTGATGCTCCGGAGGTTGCCGAGTCCGTAGTCCACGACGACGACGTCCGCGCCTCGCTCGCGTGTCGCCATCTCGGCCTCGCTCATGCCCGCTGATTGCGCGCGTCGGCGTAAAGCGGTTCCGTTCGCGTCAGAAGTCGTCCAGCGCGCGCTGGTCGCCCCCGCCGCCGTCGGTCCGGTCCACCGCCGTCGCCATCGCCTCGGCGAACGTCTCGCGCTGGCCGGGGTCGTACAGCGTCGCCGCCGGGTGGACGCAGATGAGTACGTCGCGCGGTCCGTCGACGCTCGCCGTCTCGACGGTGCCCGCCTCGTTCGTCACCGCCACGTCGCGCCCGAGGAGGTGCTGGCTCGGCACTTTCCCGAGGGCGACGACGAGGTCCGGGTCCACCTGCTCGATTTCGGTTTCGAGCCAGTCCCGGCAGTTCGTCAGTTCCTCCTCGGTGGGGTCGCGGTTCTCCGGCGGCCGACACCGCACGCAGTTCGTGATGCGCACGTCGGCACGCGAGAGGCCGTGGTCCGAGAGCGCGTCGGTCAGGACGTCGCCGCTCCGGCCGACGAACGGTTCGCCCTCGGCGTCCTCGGTTTCGCCCGGGGCCTCCCCGACGAACAGCAGGTCCGCGTCCGGGTCCCCGACGCCGTTCACGATGCGAGTGCGCGAGTCCACGAGCGCCGGGCACGCCGTGCAGTCACACACCGCCAAGTCCTCCATCCGGCTCATGGGAGCGCCGTCGCCGCCCGCGCCCATTTAACCCTCGGGTCGCCGCCAGCGGTCGGCGCCCCGCGCGGCGAGTCGGGCGACCCGGAGCGGTTCGGGTCGGCCGCCCTCCGGCGTGAACGCGCGCACCACCTCGGCGGCCGTCTCGTCGTCACAGCCTGCGGCGCGGACGAACACTCGCTCGTCGCCGACGTCGACGGGCCGGCGCGGTGGCTGGGCGCGGTACGTCGCCAGTCGTTCGGCGAGGGCGTCGCCGGCGAACTCTTCGCGGAGCGACGGCTCTAGCCCCTCGCTCGCCTCGAACGTGACCGAAATCACCGGGCGGTCGGTGGCGTCGGCGATGGCGTGGAGGTCCACGACGTTGTACCACGCCAGCGCGAGGCCCGCGACGAGGACGTAGCGCACGTCCGCCCGGCCCAACTCGTCGAACAGCGCGGCGACGCTGGCCGTCGCGTCCGTCCCACCGACGGCGCAGTCGCCGAAGCCGAACCCGTCCACGACCCGGCTGGCACGGACGACCGCACCCGAGAGCGTACTCCGCTCGTCGCCGCGATAGGACTCCGCGACGCCGAGCGCGCGGACGCCGGATTTCACGGCGCTACTCGTCTTTGATGTCCTGCAGTTTGTCGAGAAGCTCGTCGTTCGAGGCTCCGATGTCGTACTCGACGTCGCCTTCGTGGGCGTGTTCCTCCGTGTTCACGCCAGCGTCCTCTTCGACGTCGTCTGTGTCGAAGTCCCGTTTCTCCTGTTCGGATTCGTCGTAGCTTCCGAAACCCATACACAGAACCATTAGGATTTGCCGCACAAAAATGGACCGCCGGCACCGACCCTTTTGTGTCGGCCGCCCGACGACCCGATATGGACGTGTTCCACCTCACCGCGGACGCCGACGTATTCACCTGCAACGTCTTCCTCGCGACGGGCGAACACATCACCCTCGTCGACGCGGGCGCGATGCCCGGCGTCACCGAGGCCGTACGCGCCCACACCGACAGTCTCGACGCCGTCGTCCTCACCCACCAACACGGCGACCACGTCGAGGAACTGTCCGCAGTCGTTGACGCCTTCGACCCGGCGGTGTACGCCGACGACGACCATCCGCTCCGAACCCACGCCCTCGACGACGGGGACCGGGTTCCCATCGGCGACGAGACGTTCGAGGCCGTCTACACGCCCGGCCACGCCGACGACCACCTCGCGTTCGTCTCCGATACGACGCTGTTCTCCGGCGACGTGGTGGTCCACGACGACGGCGCCTTCGAGGGCGGCAGTTTCGGTCGCACGGACCAACCCGGTCAGTCCCGGGAGCGCCTCGTCGAGAGCATCGACCGCCTCCTCGACCGGATGCCCGACACCGTCGAGCACATGTACAGCGGTCACGGCGGCGTCTTCCACGGCGACGTGCGCGAAATCGTCGAGACGGCGCTCGAACGCGCCCAGCGCCGCGAACCGAAGTACGAGTAACGCTTTTGTCGGGGCCGATACAGGTCGGCGTATGCCCGGGCTGTTTCCCGAGACCATCGAGACGGAGCGCCTGCGCCTCCGCCGTCTCCATCCCCGAACCGTCGACCTGTTCGAGTTCTACGACATCTGCGCCTCGGACCCCGGCATCGAGGACGTGACCGAACACATGCCGTGGAGCCCCCACGAGACGGTGCAGGAGACGCGGGAGTTCCTGCGCACCGCGAAGCGCCAGTGGGACGAGGGCGAGGCGGCCCAGTTCGTCATCCGACCTCGCGAGGGCGAGGACGGCGCGGGCGACATCGCGGGCGCGACGGCGCTCGCCCTCGACTGGGACCAGCGCCTCGCGACCCTCGGCATCTGGCTCCGCAAGCGCTTCTGGGGCCGTGGCTACTCGGGGGAGCGTGCGGACGCACTCCTCGCGGTCGCCTTCGACCGACTGGACCTCGACGTCGTGGCCGTCACGCACCTCGACGGCAACGAGCGGTCGCGCCGCGCCATCGAGAAGTACGTCGAACGACACGGCGGGCGCTACGAGGGCCACCTCAGGAACTCCGCGACCACGCAGGACGGCGCCGTTGTCGACGAACACCGCTACACGATTTCGCAGGCCGAGTACCGCGCTTAGAAGTGCGTGTCCTGTCCGTGGGCGCTCGACTCCCCGCGGCCGCCGCGCCCCCCCTCGTTTCGCTCGATGCCCATGTAACTCTCCGCGCGTTCGATGTCCCAGTCCGTCGCGCCGTCGTCACCCGTGCGGACGACCACGTCGCTCACCTCGTCGAACTCCTTCGCGAGGTCGATTTTGATGTTCTGAGTGGTGCGCGAGGAGATGCCACAGCCGGCACAGGCGCCGCCGAGTTCCACGACGACGCGGCCCTTCTCGGGGTCCGCCTCGCGGACGGCGCTCGTCCCGCCGTGCATCTGGATGATGGGCATCTGGGCGGTGAGCCACGTCTCGACGCGGCTCTGCAGGTCCTCGCGCTCGCCCTCGGAGTCGCTCATACTGAGCCGTTAGGACTCCACGTATGAAAACCGTCGGTTCGTCACCGCAGATGCGCCCGGTCGCCCGTGCCGCCGGTGAGCGCACTCGCCACGGCGCCTTTCAGCACCACGTCGTCGCCGAGGGTCGTCAACTGCACGTCGGGGACGTTGTTGAACACCATCGACTCGTCGAGGGCCTCCCGCAGGGGGTCGAGGACCAACTCGACGTTGTTCAACACGACGGCGCCGCCGACGTAGATGACGAGCGGCGCGTACGCCTGCGCGACGTTGGCGACGCCGATGGCGTTCCATCGGCCCAGTCGGTCGATGACCTCGTCGGCGAGTGCGTCGGTGCCGGCGGCGTCGAACACGTCGGCGGCGGAGAAGTCCGGGTCGTTCAGCGCGAGGTCGGTTTCGAGACCGGTCCGTTCGGCCACGTCGGTCGCGTAGTCGGGGATGTTGTTCCCCGAACAGTAGGCCTCCCAGTGTCCCGCGCGGCCACAGCCACAGGTCCGGCGGCCGTCCGGGTCGACGACCATGTGCCCGACTTCGCCGGCGTTGCCGTCCCAGCCGCTGAGGACGTGGCCGTCGACGGCGACGCCCGCGCCGACGCCGGAGGAGATGGTGAGATACACCATGTCGTCGGGGTTCCGGTCGCTGTAGAAGCGTTCGCCGATGACGCCGGCGTTGGTGTCGTTGTGGAGGAACACCTGCTCGGACTGGACGAGTTCGCTGACGGGCCCCACGAGCGGAATCCGCCCGATTGCATCGGGCAGGTTCGCCGGGTCGTCGACGGCGCCGTCGGCGAGGTCGAGGGGGCCGATGCTCCCGATGCCGACGGCCCGGACCGCGGTCGGTTCGACGTCCGCGTCCGCGCAGGCCCCGCGCAGGACCCCGAGGACGGCCTCGGTGACGGCGATGCCGGTCGGACCGCTCGGGGTCCCGCGCCGGCCGGTGCCGAGGAGGGTCCCCTCCTCGTCCGCGACGGCGGCGCGCACGTTCGTCGCCCCGAGGTCAACGCCCGCGTAGTACGCCATGCAGGAGGCACGCCGCCCCGCTACCACTTAACTACAGTCATCGTAAATCGTCACGGCGACCCGCCGGCCGGCGGCGTCCCGTCGAGCGACACCGTCACCGGACAGGGCGCCGACAGGAGGATGGCCTGCGCGGTGCTCCCGAAGGTGGCTTTCCCTGCGGGCGTCCGGCGGCGCCCCCCGACGACGATTCGCTCGGCGTCCACCTCGCGGGCGATTCGGACGACTTCCGTCCCGGGGTCGCCCACCGCACCCCGCACTTCGTAGGGAATCCCCTCCGCGTCGAGTGTCGCCATCACGTCCTGTACGGGACCGTACTCCAGAACCAGTTCGGCCGGCGTCGGGTCGGCCGTCGCGTGCGGCGCCGACGCCGCCTCCGCGAACGTCTCCTCGTCGAAGACGTGGACGACGACGACGCGGGCGCCCGTCGCGCCCGCCGCCTCCGCGGTAACTTGCTCGAGTCGTTCGGCGCGTTCGCCGGTGTCCTCGCCGACGGCCAGCACCACCGTCTCGATGGGCATGTGCGTCGCTTGGCGCGCCCCGCGGTAAGGCGTGTCCGTGCCGGCCCTTTTTGCCGGCCGGCCCGTTTGGCCGCCATGTTCGACGTCGACCTCTCGGGGCGCGTCGCCCTCGTGACGGGAAGCGCCCGCGGCCTCGGCCGCGAGACGGCCCTCGCCCTCGCCGACCGGGGCGCGAGCGTCGCCGTCCACTACAAGACCAGCGACGCGGCCGCCGCGGCGACGGCCGCGGAGGCGCGCGAACGCGGAGCGCCCGACGCGACGACGGTGCAGGCGGACGTGACGGACCCCGACGCCGTGGATTCGCTCTTCGACGCCATCGAGGGCAGCCTCGGGTCGGTGGACGTGTTGGTGAACAACGTCGGCGCGTTCGCGCCGCGCCACTGGGCCGACATCGACGTGGCGACGTGGCACGAGGTGTTCGACACGAACCTCACCGCGACGATGCTGTGCTGTCGCCGCGCGCTTCCCGAGATGCGCGCCGCGGGCGAGGGCCGCGTCGTCAACGTCGGCTACGCGTCCAGCGAGAAGGGACTCGTCAGCCCCAAGAACTTCCCGTACTTCGTGGCGAAGGCGGGCGTCCTGATGTTCACGCGGATGCTCGCCGCCGACACCCAACACGACGGCGTCACCGTCAACGCCGTCTCGCCGTACGTCATCGAGAACTCCGACGAGTTCCCCGACGACTTGCCCCGGGGCCGCGCCGCCGCCTACGCGGACGTGATTCGCCCCATCCTGTTCTTCTGTGCCCCCGAGAACGACTACCTGAGCGGCGAAAATATCGAGGTGGACGGCGGGTGGTTGCCGGAGCGGGTGTAGTTCAGTCCCGCGCCGCCCGCACCGTTCCGTCGGCGACGGTCACCGTCGCCCCGGCGTAGGAGAACGAGAGGGCCACGCCGGTGTCGGCGGGCGCGCGCATCAAGGCGTTCAGCGCGTCCGGGTCCAGCGAGTCCGAGAGCGGCGGCAGCGCCGTCGCGTCGACGCCCCGGAGTTCCGCGACGGCCGCACAGACGCGCATCGACGGGTCCTCGCGGGACGGGTCGTACGTGACCGACACCGCCCGCTCACCGCCCGATTCGGGGTGTGAGACTGCCATGTAAGCATTCCGGGGCTCCGCGCGGATAAATCGGCGGCCAACACACTGTCAGGCCCGCGGGAGCGTCACCGTGAACACCGCGCCGCCCTCCGTGGCGTCGCCGACGCTGATGTCGCCGTCGTACGTGTTCACGATTTCCCGCGAGAGGTGCAGGCCGAAGCCGGTGCCGGGGCTGTCGAAGCTCTTGGTCCCCTTGCCGAAAATCTCGTCTTGGAGTTCCGCGGGGACGCCGGGGCCGTTGTCGGCGACGCGCACCCGAACCACGTCGTCGCCGACGGCCGTCTCCACCCGAACTCGGGGGGTTTCCTTGTCGTTGTGCTGGACCGCGTTCGCCAGCAGGTTCTCGAACACTTCCTCCAGCAAGTCGTCGGCGAGGACCGTCGCGCCGCCCGCCGTCTGGAGGTCGAACTCCGCCTCCTCGTAGCTCCGGGCGGCGATTTCGACTTCCTCGGCCAGCACCCGGTCCACGTCGACCGGTTCGAGGTCATCCTCGTCTCCGACGACGGACGACATCAGCGAGCGAATCGTCTCCACGAGGTCTATCATCTCCGTGGTGCGCGCCCGGGCCGTGTCGAGGTGGCCGGCGACTGCCTCGGGCACCTCGCCGTCCAGAAGCTCCAGCCGTGCGTCCACGACGTTGAGGCTGTTGAGGAGGTTGTGCCGGATGAGGCGGTTGAGGAACTCCAGTCGCGCCCGCTCGGCTTCGAGTTCCTCCTCCCGGCGTTTGCGCTCGGTCACCTCCACCGCGAGCGCCATCGCGCCGGTGACGGTGCCGTCCTCTCGAATCGGGATGGTCTGCACGTCGTAGATGCGCTCCTCGTACTCGATCTCCATGCGCGACTCGCGGCCGCCGAGGGCGGCCCGGAAGGCGGCGACCATCTGCTCCCTGATGCTGTCGGCCTCGCGGGGCGCCCGCGTCACGTGGTCGCCCTCCATCGCCTCGGGGTCGACGTCGATGTAGTCGAACGCGGTGCCCGCGACGGTGCGGTAGCGCTCGTCGGTGCCGACGAGCATCACCCAGCCGTTCGGAAAGTTCTCCGCGAGCGTCCGGTAGCGCTGCTCGCTCTCCCGAAGGCGGCGCTCGCGCTCCACCGACCGGATGGCGTGGCCGACGATGGTCCCCAGTCGGTTCAGCGTCTCCCGCTCGGCGTCGCCGAAGCCGCCGCGGCGCGCGGAGTAGACGTTCAACACGCCGTAGAGAGTGTCCTGAAACAGGATGGGGATGGCCACCGAGGACCGGTAGCCGTACTCGGCGGCGTGGTCACGCCACTCCTCGTAGGCCTCGTTCTCGTCGACGTTCTGCACCACCTGCATCTCGCGGGTCGCCAGCGCCCGCGCCGTCGGTCCCTCGCCGTCGAGGCGCAGCGTCAGGTCGTCGAGATACCCCTCGACGCCGGCCTCCTGTCTGAGCGCCACCGTGCCGTCCGCGGCGTCGGGTTCGCCGATCCACGCGAACTCGTAGGAGTCGGAGCCAGCGAGACGCTCGCACACCAGCCCCTCGATTCCGTCCCGGTCGGACTGCCTGACGACGGCCTCGGCGATGCTCTGTGCGAGGGAGTTCAGGTCGTCGAGGGCGGCGAGCCGCTGGCGCTGGTCTCTGAGTTCCCGCTCCCGGCTCACGCGGTTGTACGCCGCGGTGGCGTTCGCGGCGACGATTTCCACAAGTTGCCGCGTCGACTCGTCGAACGCGTCGCGCTCCCGGGAGCCCACGACGACGACGCCCTCGCCGCCGAGGGGCACGACGACGGCGCCCGCCATCTTCGAGTCCGCCGCGGCGACGTAGCAGTCGGGGTCCTCGTGGATCGCCGTGAACAGCTCGCTGTCGCCGGATTTGAACACCCGCCCGGCGACGCTGTCGTCGACGGGGAGGGCCGGCAGGGCGTCGGGAACGAAGTCGGCGGCCGCGGACTGTGCGGCGGGGATCAGTTCGCCGCCCTCGTGCCGGTAGACGATGACGCCCGCGAGGTCGAGTACCTCCGTGAGAGCGTCGACGATGTGATTCGACACCGCCGCCTCCGTCGTCGCCTCGAACAGCCGACGCGAGGAGTCGTGGAGGCTCCGCAGGCGGCGCTCGAAGCGCTTGCGCTCGGTCACGTCGCGCAGGACGCCCACGGCCCCCCTCTCGTCCGAGAGGCTGCTGAACGACGCCTCGATGGGCGTCCGCTCGCCGTCCGGGCCGTCGAGTTCGAACTCCAGTCGGTTCGCCTCCTCCCCCGTCGAGTGGCTCTCGACGGTTCGGGCGCGGGCGACGATGGACTCGCCCATCACGTCGGCGATGTGCGTGCCGACCAGCGCCTCCCGGTCCCGGCCCACGAGGGACGCAAACGCGTCGTTGACGATGAGCAGACGGCCCTCGCCGTCGGTCATGAACACCCCGTCCGTCGTCGTCTCGGTCAGCGTCTCGTAGCGCTCGAGGTCGCGTTCGCGCTCGCGCCGGTCGACTGCGGCCGCAATCAGCGCCGCCACGCTCCGCAGGAACGCCACGTCCGTCTCCGAGAACTCCCGGGGATCCGTGGCGAAGACGCTGAGGACGCCCCACGGCTCCTCGGGGGTGCCCACGAGGACGTTGACCCCGCTCCGAACGCCGTGGTCGGCGAACAGGTCCGGAACCGCGTACCGCGCCTCCCGGTGCAGGTCCTCGACGACCACGGGGTCGTCGGAGCGCGCGGCGTGGCCCACGGGGGAGTCGGCGACGCCCGCCAGAATCGTCCCGGTCTCCACGCCGTCCCAGCCGACGCCGGTGCGGAGGCAGAACTCCCCGGTGGCGTCGTCGAGGCCGAACACCGCCCCGAGGTCCGCGCGGAGCGTCTCCGTGACGGCCGCCACCGCCTCCTCCAGAAGCGTGTCGAGGGCGTCCGCGTCGAGCGCTCGCCGCCCCAAGTCGGCGACGGTGGCCTGCTCGGTGGCCCGCGTGAGCAGTTCCTCGTGGCGCTCCCGTCGCTCGGTGACGTTCTGTGACATCGCCATCCCGGCGATGACGTTGCCCGTCTCGTCCCGGACCGGAATCGTGTGGAACCGCCGCACTTCCCCGTCGAACTCCACGATGAAACTGTTGCGCTCGCCCTCGATGGCGGCGCGGTACTGGGGCACGAGCGCGTCGGCTATCTCGCCGGGCAGGACGTCGCTGACGCGGCGCCCTTCGAGTCGCTCCGGCGGCCCCTCGATGCTCTCGGGCACGGTGCCCCCGAACACGCGGTAGGTGAGCGACTCGTCGAACAGGACGACGGCTCCGTTCGGGAAGTTCTCGACCAGCGTCTCGTACTGGCGCTGGCGCTGTCGGCGCTCGGTCACGTCCCGGAAGTACACCGAGATACCCGTCTCGGAGGGGTACGCCGACACCTCGAACCACCGGTCCAGCGGCGCGTAGTACTCCTCGAAGGCGACGGCCTCCTGTTCGCTCATCGCGTGGCGGTACTTCGTCTCGAACGTGGTGCCGACGGCCTCGGGGAACAGGTCCCAGATTGACTCGCCGAGGGCCTCCTCGGGGTCGATTTCGATGAGGTCGGCCGCCTGCTCGTTGACGTACGTGAACGTCCAGTCGTCGTCGAGCGCCAAGAAGGCGTCCGAGACGCGGTCCAGCACCTCGTTGAGTTCCGACGTGAGTTCGGTGCGCTCGCGTTCGAGGCGCCGTTCGTACGCGTAGCGCTCGGTCACGTCCTGTGTCACCTTCGAGTAGCCCACGAGTTCGCCGTCCTCGTCGCGGAGCGCCGTGATGACCACCTTGGCCCGGAACTTGCTCCCGTCGGCGCGGACGCGCCACCCTTCGTCCTCGGTGCGACCGTGCTCGCGCGCCGCTTCGAGGTTCCGCTCGGGCACCCCCGCCTCGCGGTCGGACTCGGTGTAGAACGTCGAGAAGTGTTCGCCCAGAATCTCGTCGGCCGCGTACCCCTTGATGTTCCCGGCGCCGGCGTTCCAACTCGCCACGCGGCCGTCGGCGTCCAACCGGAAGATGGCGTAGTCCTCGAGGGCGTTCACCAGCCGTCGGAACCGCTCTTTCTCGGCCGCGAGTTCGCGTTCGCGCTCCCTGCGCTCGGTCACGTCGACGGCGCTCACCACGACGTGGGTCACCGCGTCGCCCTCCCGAATCGGCCGGGCGTGGATGGCGACCCATCGGCGCCCCTCCGGGAGGTCGAACTGAATCTCCTCGCCGTACACCGGCTCTCCCGTCTCGAACACCTGCACGTACGGGCGCTCCGCGGGCGGGAGCCACTCCCCGTCGGCGTCGTACGCGTCGGCGTCGCCCACCTCGAACGCGCCGCCCGTCTCGATGCCGAGTCGCTCCCGGGCGCGCTCGTTCGCCCAGACGCAGTCGCCGTCCCGGTTCAATACGAGCGTGCTCACCGCGCCGGTGCGCCCGATTTCCGCCGCGAAGGGGGGCGGGCCGCCCGACGCGGCCTCGTCGCTCGCCGTGGCTGACGCCACCCGCTCCGCGATGTCAGTCGCGGGCACCTCGTCGCCGTCCCACGGCACGTACGCCGTCACGTCGGCGTCGACGGCGGCGGCCGCGAGCGATTCGTCGCCGTCGCGGGCCGCGAGGATCACCGGGAGAGCAAGGTCGCGGGTCCGAACGTCCCGGAGCAGTCCGAGGCCGTCGCCCTCGTCGAGGCTGTCGCAGGTCACGAGCGCGTCCGCGTCGTCGAGCGCCGCCAGCGCCGCCCCCGCCGTCGTCACCGGCGTCGCGTCGATGCCGTCTCGCACCGCCGTGAGGCTGTCGGCCACGCGTTCGGCGACCCCGGTCGGCCCGGCACAGACGACGCCGACGGGGTCGGTGGCCTCGGTCATGGCCGGACCCTGCGCCGCGCGACACAAAACCTTGACGCGGGCCTGTCAGAGGCCGGACGGATACAGGTCCGGCACTCGCTCGCCCTCCGGATGCAGTTCGAGTGGATGGAGCGACGTGGTGCGGTCGAGGTGGACGAACGCGTCGTAGCGGTCGGGAAGCGCCGTCGGGACGTAGTTCCCCGACTCCAGTGCAGGGCGGTAGACGACGCCGATGGCGCGGTGGCCGCGCGGCGCCGCCAGCGCCGCGTCGTCTGGCACGTCGTCGGTGAACAGCAGGCGGTCCTCGGCCTCGGCGCGATGGAACACGTCCTCGTAGCTCCCATCGCGCGCTTCCGGAACGCGGACGTTCGCCATCGGCGCGCCCCACTCGTCGCCCGCGACGACTTTGCCGCTGTGGGTGCCGAAGCCGACGACGGCGGTGTCACCGACGGCGTCTTGCTCCCTGACGAGTTGGCCCAGATTCAGCCGGCCCTGCTGGGGCATGTCCGTCGCTCGGGCGTCCCCGACGTGGGTGTTGTGCGCCCAGACGACTGCCGTCGAGTCCTCGCCGTGGTGGTCCAGCAGTCGCTTCAGCGTCTCCGCCATGTGCTCGTCGCGGACGTTCCACGAGTCGCCGCGGCCGGTCATCATCGTCCGGTAGTACTCCTCGGCGTTTCGCGCGACGAGGGCGTTCTGCTCGGCGTTGAACCGGGCGTCCGGGCCGCCCCCGTACTCGGGGGCGCTCCGCCGCAGGTCCTCTAACACCTCGATGACTTCCTCCTCGCAGTCCTCGGGGACCATCCGCGTCGCGCGGGCGTACTCCTGTGCGTCCTCGCCGTACGGTTCGAAACAGCGGTAGGCCTCACGCGCTTTCTGGGCCGCCGCCGGGTTCGTCCGGTCGAGGTAGTCCACGACCGCGCTCATCGACTCGTGGAGGCTGTACACGTCGAGACCGTAGAAGCCCGCCCGCTCGTCGGCGTCGAGTTCGCGGTTGTACGTCTCCAGCCAATCGAGGAGGCCGACCGTCTCCCAGTTCGCCCACATCCACGTCGGCCAGCGCTCGAAGGTGTCCAGCGTCTCGCGGGCGTTCGGCGGCGTGTCGTCGGCGCCCTTCACGAAGCGGTTCACCTCGTAGCAGGAGGTCCAGTCGCCCTCGACGGCGACGAAGTCGAAGCCGTGGTGCTCGATGAGTTCGGCGGTGAGGCGGGCGCGCCAGCGGTAGAACTCCGAGGTGCCGTGGGAGGCCTCCCCGAGGAGGACGCAGTCGGCGGCGGAGAGCGTGTCGAGCAAGTCGTCCACGTCGCGGGGGCCGTCCACCGGGCGGGCGTACTCCCGCACCTCGTCGACGGCGGCGCCCTCCACCTCGCGGCGAGTGAACGACCCGCGGGGTTCGATGTCCGCCATCAGTGCTGGTCCTCCTCTACGTCGGCTTCCGGTTCGGGGCTCTCCTCGACGCCCTCGACCTCCTGTTCGGCGAGTTCGCTGAGTTCTCGCTGGTCGTTGAACTCGCGTTCGTCGTCCGCCTCCCCGGTCAGTTCGTTCAGCACGGCCTCGCGCGCCTCCGTGGGGTCCTCGTAGTAGCGGTCCGAGAGACGGTCGAACACGTCCCCGAGCCACTCCGTCTCGTTCGGGAGGTCGAGTTCCTGATCGGCGTACTCCGTCGCCAGCTCCTCGCCGCGAATGGGGTATTTGTGCGCTTCCTCCAGCATCGACTCCGTCTGGTCGAGAATCGCCCGGACGTGCTCGTCGCGTTCCCGCCGGCTCCGGGTCGCTTCCGTCTGAGGGTCGGACTCGTCGCTCATGTGTGATTCGGGGGTCGCTGCCCCAAAAGGTCGGGCGCCTACACACGTAGCCACGAGCGACTAAGGGTCGCGTTTTTTGGCTCTTCCCCTCGTCCCCCCGCCGTGCAGAACGAGGACGTGGCCGACCGCCTCGACGAAATCGCGGACCTGCTCGAAACGCAGGACGTGGCGTACAAGCCCCGCGCTTACCGCACGGCCGCCCGCAACGTCGAGACGCTCTCCGCGGACGTAGAGGACCTCCACGAGGAGGGGCGTCTGCAAGACATCGACGGCGTCGGCGAGTCCATCGCGGAGAAAATCGCTGAGTATCTCGACACGGGGGAACTGGAGTACCTACAGGAACTCCGCGCAGAGGCTGACTTCGACGTGGAAGCGCTCACGGCGGTTCGCGGCATCGGACCGAAGACGGCGTACAAACTGTACCGCGAGGCCGGCATCGCGGACCTCGACGACCTCGAACGCGCGGCCCGAGCGGGCGACATCCGGACGTTGGAGGGCTTCGGGGAGAAGACCGAGCAGAACATCCTCGACCACATCGAACTCGCCCGGCGCGGACAGGAGCGCACCCTACTGGGCAGAGCGGAGAGCCGCGCCGAGGAGATTCACGACAGACTCGCCGACGCCGACGAGTTCGACCGCGTGCAAATCGTCGGCTCGTTCCGGCGGCGTCGCCCCACCGTCGGCGACATCGACGTGCTGGCCACCGCGCCCGACCCGGCGGCGGCCATGGACCGCTTCACCGGCTTCGAGGCCGTCGAAGACGTGCGCTCGCGGGGCGAGACCAAGTCGTCCGTCGTCGTCCCCGGCGACTTGCAGGTCGATTTGCGCATCGTCGACCCGGAGTGCTGGGGCGCCGCCCTCGTCTACTTCACGGGGTCGAAAGACCACAACATCACGCTTCGGGACCGGGCGCTCGACAGGGACTGGAAACTCAACGAGTACGGGCTCTACGACGTGAGCGGCGTCGAGGACGCCGGTGAACGCGAGGGCGACCGTATCGCCGGCGACACCGAGGAGGGCGTGTACGACGCGCTGGACTGCGCGTGGATTCCCCCCGAACTCCGCGAGGACACCGGCGAAGTCGAGGCGGCCGCGAACGACGCCCTTCCGGACCTCGTCACCGCTGACGACGTGCGCGGCGACCTGCAGGTCCACACCGACTACAGCGACGGGTCGAACACCGTCGCTGAGATGGCCGCCGCGGCCGACGACCGGGGCCACGACTACCTGCTCGTCACCGACCACGGCCCGGCACTGGACGTGACAGGCGGCGTCGACGCCGAGACGCTCCCCGAACAGGCCGACGAGATAGCCGACGCGAACGACGAATGCGACGTGACGGTGCTCCACGGCGTCGAGGCCAACGTGACCGCGGACGGTCTCGACGTGTCCCACGAGTGGTGCGAGCGCCTCGACTTCGTCGTCGCCGCGATGCACGAGGCCCCGGAGAACCCCACCGACCGGCTGGTGGGCGCCCTCGAATCTCATCCGGTCGACGTGCTAGCGCACCCGCTCAACCGGAAGATCAACGAGCGCGACCCGCTCGACTTCGACCGGGAGCGCCTCGTCGAGACGGCGGCAGAACAGAACGTGGCGCTGGAAATCAACGCCCAACCGGACCGCCTCGACCTGCCGTGGGCGGCGGTCAAGACGTTCCGCGACGACGTGGACTTCGTCGTCTCCACGGACGCACACGGCACGGCTGAACTCGACTTCCTCCACCTCGGCGTCGCGCAGGCCCAGCGCGGCTGGCTGGAACCCGCCGACGTGCTTAACACCCGGTCGCTGTCCGAGCTTCGGGACGCCCTCGGCGAGTAGTCACCACGGGGTGGCCTCGGCCGACTGTCCGACGAACTCGAAGAGGTCCGCGTAACCGTCGGGGAGTTGCTCGCGCACCTGGTCCATCTCGCTCCCCTCCGTCGTCTCGGCGACGAGGGCGACGATGGCCTGTGACTGGTAGAGCGCCTCGGCCTCGTCGACGCCGAGTTCCTCGGCGACGCGGTCGAGAAACTCCTGGAACCCGAACTGTTCCGCCGGTCCGGTGTCCTGCAGGTAGCGGTCGATCTCCATCGGGAGCGACCCCGCGAGGTCCGAGGCCTCGCCCTCGCCGAGTCGCTCGCCGAGCGTCGTCAACACGACGCGGGTCGCGCGCACTGCTTCTCCTTCGGTGCCCAGTTCGAGTCGGTGCTGCACTTCCCCGGTGAAATCATCGAATTTCATAGTTGTCAGACGCGCCGACTGCGTCACGTGCGTCTCCGCACGGGGCCACAGAGAAAAAGAGGCCAAACTGCTTGGCTACCGGTCGAGACAGGCCATCGCGGCCTCGTCTGTCACCTGCTCGAACTCGCGATAGAACTGCCCGACGGCGCTGAAGTGTTCCGGCCGCTCGACGCTGATGACCTCGTCGGCCTCGGATTCGAGTTCCCCGAGCGACTCCGGCGGGCCGACGGGGACGCCCAACACGACGCGCTCGGCGTCTTCCGACCGCATCTGCCGCAGACAGGCCCGGGCCGTCGAGCCCGTCGCCACGCCGTCGTCCACGACGGCGACGCGCTTGCCGGTCACGTCGAGTTCACCGCGGCCCTCGCGGTACGTCTCGGCCTTCTCCCGTGCCGTCTCGGCCGCACGCGTCCGCTCTGCTTCGAGGTACTCCTCGTCGACGCCGTGTCGCTCGACGGCCTCCTCGTCTATCCACGCGGTGCCGTCGCCGGCGACGGCGCCGATGGCGTACTCCGGGTTGCCCGGCAGGCCGAGTTTCTTCGCCGCCACCACGTCGAGCGGTACCTCGAAGCGGTCAGCGACCGGCCGGGCCACGGGCAGGCCGCCGCGGGGGATGCCGACCACGAGGTCCGGTTCCACGCCGCGCGCCTCGAACTCGTCGGCCAGTCGCTCGCCGGCCGTCTCCCGGTTCTCGAACATCGTTCGGAGAATGCGGACCGGGGCGGAAAAGCGGCGCTCCTAACTCTCGTCCTCTCGGAGGGCCGCCACGTGTGACTGCAGGCGGGTCAGCGCGTTCGTCCGCGGCGAGGAATCGGCGAGGGCGTCGAGTTCGTCCTCGATGCCCCGCAGGATTTGCTCCCGAGCCTCGCGACGGGACCGCTGGTACACCTCGATGCGCGTGCGGAGTTCCGCGACGTGGTCGGCGACGCCGGCGACCCCCTGCCGGTCGAGTTCGTCGAGGCAGGCCAGCGCTCCCTCGACCGGATCCTGTGCCCGTGACATGCGCTTCGATTCCATCCCGAATCGAATAAATCAGGCGCCTAACCGCCTGAGACTGCCTAACTGTCTAGTCTGTCTCCTGAACCGTCTCGCGCGACAGACACCGTGTGATATGGCACGCAAGACGCTCGCACTGGTGGTGGGGCTTCTCGTCCTCGTCTCGACAGTCGTGTTCGGAGCGAGTGCATTCACGTCGGCGTCAGTCCAGCGTGACGCGTCAGTGAACGTCGTCACCGACGACGCGGGCCTCATCGCGATTCAGGACAACACCTCGGGAACGCTCGTCTCCCAGACGGACACGGGGCTCTCCATCAACCTCGCAAACGAGTCCGCGAGCGGTGTCAACGCGGACGCCACGTTCACGTTCGGCGACTCCTCGACGCCGCTCGAACAGCACACCTTCAACGTCACGAACAACGCGGGGCAGCCCCTCGCCCTGACCTTCGACTACACGCTGTCGGGGAGCGCCTCGGACGGCGACTCAGACCCGAACCTCACGTTCGACCTGTACGACGCGTCGGGCAACCACCTCACGACCTTCTCGGAGGAATCGTCCAGCAAAACCGTGTCGGACGTCGCCGACGGCGAGACGGTGTACGTCGTCGTGACGGTGAACACGAAGGGCCTGACGACGAGCGCTGACCTCTCGGGGACCCTCAGCGTGACCGTGTAAGCGATGCTCCGGAAGGCACTCGTCGCCATCGCTCTCCTGTTCGCCCTCGGGGCGCTCGCCCCCGTCGCCTCGCCCGTCGAGGCGTCGTACGTGCGCTCCGACAGCATGGCGCCGACCATCGAACAGGGCGACGCGTACCTCCTCGTTCCCGCCGGGGACGTGGAACCCGGCGACGTGGTGACCTTCCGCCTCGACGGCACCGACCAGTACGTCACGCATCGCGTCGTCGCGGAGACGCCCGACGGCTTCCGAACCCGGGGCGACGCGAACCCCTCGGCCGATCAGGCCGCGGGCTATCCCCCGGTCCCGCGGTCCGCAATCGTCGGTGAGGCGCTGGCTATCGGCGGTCAGGTCGGCGTCGTTCCGTATCTCGGCGCCCTCCTCCGACTCGTCCAGCGTCACCGCGCGGCGGCGATGCTCGGCGCCGCGGTGCTGTTGCTCTCCCGAGTCACGGGCCGCCGCGACCGACCGGCACGGGAGGCGGTGACGAGCAGACGGGCCGCGCGGGTCGCCCTCCTCACGACGCTGGTGCTCGGGGTCGCTCTCGTCGGTCTGACCGCCACGCGCGGCGCGGTCCGCTACCCGGCCGCCGCGGACGCGGCCACGCGGACCCACACCGTCGAGACGACGGGGCTCCCCCTCGCGTACGCGCTGGTCGACGTCGACGGCGCGACGGTCCGTGAGCCCACACCCGCCGGCGAGGGCGTCGTCGTGGCGCCGGGCGGCCGGAGCGACGTGTCGCTGACCGTCGCACCCACCGGGCCGACGACGGTGACGGCGTCCACCTACCCCCGGACCCTCCCGCCGCGGCTACTGGCGTGGCTTTACGGAATGTCGCCGTCGCTCGCGGCGTTCGGGTCCGTCGTGGCACCCCTCGTCCCCGTCGCGGGGGTGGTCCGCCTGCTGACCGATACGACGCCGGTCCGACCGCCGCGCTGGCGCCCTCTCCGCCGATGGGGTGATGGCTGATGGGGCGCACGCGTCGCCGCGGCCACCGGAGCGTGACGACGGTGCTCGCTCTGTTGGTGTTGGTTCTGTCGCTCTGGCACGTCGTCCCCGCGGCGTCGTTCGACGCCGTGGCGCTGGACCGCGACACGGAGTCCGACGTGGTGGCCGACGAGGGCGGCGTTCTCGGCCTGAACCGCTCGGACGGCGTCACCCTCGGCACCACGGAGCGACTGGTGACGGTGACGAACGGCCTGACCGCCGACGCGTCGGTGACCGTCTCGCTGGACTCGGCCACAACCGACTTCGGTGACCTCATCCTCGGTGGGACCAGAGGCGACACAGTGACGTTCGACCTCGCGGCCGGCGACAGCCAGCACGTGGACTTCGACGCGGTGTGCGACGAGTCCTACGCCGACGAGTCCGTGACGTTCACCGTCACGGCGGACACGGGCGGTGTGCGCGGCGAGGCCACCCGCTCGGTCCCCCTCGACAGCGGCGACTGCGGGGGCGGCGTCGTCTACGCCACCGGCGCCCGGGATCTCCGGAGCGTGCTGAACGGGAGCGGCATCACCGACTACGTGCCGAGTAGCGTCGACGTCGTCGGGCCGAAGGCGGCGAGCCTCGACGGCGACGGCGCCCTCGAAGTCCCGTTCGTCAACGGCAGTTCCGGCGACGTCTACGCCGTCGACGCGAACAACGAGACAGTCCACCTGCTCGACACCGGGTCCACGAGCGTCGCGGCCGCGGCCTCGAAGTCCCGAATGGCCGTCGGCACGTGGAACGGGAGCGACACGTCCGTCTTCTTCGCCGGGAGCGGGGCCTCCAAGATATACCGCGTCGCCCCCGGCGGGTCGCCGACGCTCGTCGCGAACCCGGGCAACGGCGCCGGCGCCGTCGCGGGCATCGCCGACGTGGACGGCGACGGCGCGGACGAACTCGTCTTCCTCGGGAGCAGCCAGCAGATTCGCTACCTCGAACCCGACGGGACGACGGTGAAAGTGCCAAACGGCGGCGTCGGGTCGAACAACGGCGTCGGCGTCGGCACGCCCGCCGACTTCGACGGTGACGGGCAGGCCCGCATCCCCCTCGTCGACGGGAGCGGGAATCTCCAACTCATCACGCACGACGGCACGAAGACGAAACTCGCCGCGGGCGTCGACAAGGCTCCCCTCGCCGCACAGGACTGGGACGGTGACGGGCGGCCGGAAGTCATCTACCTCGACGGCGGCGTCCTCCACGTCGCGAACGCGGACGGCACGACGAGCGAACTCACCGTGAACGGGTCGACTGTCGGCGCCGCGGCGGAGACGGGGGCGGCGTGATGCTCAGCGAACCGTCGCTCCGCCTTCGGGCGTTCCTCGCCGCGAACGGGCACGCCGTGGCCGCCGTCCTCCTCCTCGTCGCCGCGGCGGGAATCGGCGCGGCGGCGATAGCCCACACCGCGGGACCGAAGACGACGACGGTGACTGACGTGACGAGCGAGGAGACGGTGGCCGTCGCGGTGAACGACAGCGCCGTCGTCACCGGCGAGACGCCCCTCTGGAACCGCTCGACGCGCCTCCGTGACAGACCGGTGTATCTCCGTGGCGTGACGCCGACGCTCACCCTCGGGGTGCGGACTGCCGTGCCCGCCGACCGCTCGGTGACGCTCTCTCAGCGCGTCGTCCTCGTCACGGAGGCCACCGTCGGCGACGAACTGCTCTGGTCGGGCGAGCGAACGCTCCGCTCGCTGTCCACGACGGTGACGGACGGAGCGGCGTCGCTCGACACGACGCTCAACGTCTCCGCCTACGCCGGCGGCCGCCTCGCCGCCGTTCGGGACGCCGCCGCGTCGGCCGCCACCGTGTCCTCGCGAGTCGAGGTGGTCACCGACTACGACACCGGCGCGAACGCCGGCACGCTCACCGTGACGATGCCGCTCAGCGTCTCCAGCGCGACGTACGCCGTCGGCGGCGACGGCCGCGCGAGTCGCACCCATGGCGAGACGACGGCGCGCGAGGTGGCGGTGCCGACGGACCGCAACGTCGCTCCCAAGGCCGCCGTCGGCGTCGTGGCCCTCCTCGGCGCCGTCGGTGCAGTCGTCTCGCGGCGCCGCTGGGACGCGACGACCCTCGCCCGACGGGCCGACCGCGCGGCGCACGCGGAGTGGATTTCCGAGGGAAGCGTCCCGCCGCCCGACGGCGACACCGTCGTCGAGGTGGCGTCGCTCCCGGACCTCGTGGACGTGGCCATCGACTCCGAAAAGCGCGTCGTCCACGACGCCGCGACGGGCGAGTACGTCGTCATCGACGGTGCCGTGCGCTACCGGTACGACCCGACGGGAGCGTTCGAGTGGGCCGAGGCCTAGGTGCGCTTCGAGCGCGCGTCTCTGACCTCCGCCCCGTCACGGATTTTGTCCTCGCAGTTCGGGCAGACCCGCGGCTCGCTCATGTCCTCCGGCGCCAGCACCCGCGCGTACCGGGCTGTGACGAAGGAACCACAGTTCTGACAGTTAGGCACGGCAACCACCTCCGAACTGGCACTCCTCCCTCTCTGCGCCTCGTCCAGCGGTGTCGTGGGCAACCGTCCGTCCCATGCCCGTTCGGACAGGACGTGCGTGAAAAACTCCCACCCCTACACGCTTGGGGTCAGGACGTCTCGTCGAGATACGTCTCGATGAGTTTGCGCTGGGCCTCCCGCAGATGTTCGTGGAGAGTCGGCGGGGCGAGGTCGAACGCCTCCGCCACCTCCTCGGCAGTGCTCTCGCGGGGCCACTCGAAGTAGCCCGAGTTGTACGTCGCCTCGATGACCGCCTGCTGTCGCTCCGTGAGCTTGTCGTCGAGGGCGCTCCGGAACCCCTCGGTGGACTCCACGTCGCGTTCGACTTCGCGCTTCGCCGTGAGTTCCGTGTCCGGAAACTGCCCTTCGAGGGTCTCCATCACCGTTCGCGGGTCGGCCTCCGGCGCCACCTCGGTTCGGATGGTGGCCTCGCCGCCGTCGACGGTCATGGTGCGGACGTTCGCGCTCGCGCCCAGCAGCGTCTGCACGACGGAGTCGTCGGAGAGCGTCAGTTCGACCTGCGTCGCGTCGCCGCGGTCGTCCAGCGTCCGGTGGTTCTCGACGCCGTTCCGGTCGGTGAGCCACTCCAGCACTTCCTCGCCGGGCGCGCCGGTCACCGTGGCGTAACAGGTCACTGCCCCGTCGCCGACGGGTGCGAAGCCTTCGAGGCTGACCCGCGAATCGAACGTCGCGCCGAGGTCGACCAGCGCGTCCGAGCGGTCGCTCACCTGAAAGTCGAGTTCGACCACGGTGTCCGAGCGGAGCAACTGCTGGCTCTCGACGGCGCTGATGGCGTTCGCGATGCTGTCCCCGAGTTCCTCGAGCACCTCCTCCTCGCGGGGGCTGATGGTGTGCCCGTCGCCGACGTGGATGACGAGGGCACCGTAGATGGTGTCCTGATTGATGAGGGGAACCACCGCGACCGGACCCCCGTCGGCCACGTCCTCGCGCACGCCGGCGATGGCCGACGGGTCCGCGACGACGATGACTTCGTCCTCCTCGATGGCGCGTTGTACGGGGTGGCCGCCGTCGAGGTCGATGGGCGACTCGTCGAGGTCGGCCGTCTCGCTCGACGCACGGGGGTTGAACTGGTCGAACGCGGCGACGTAGCCCCCGACCCACGCGAACTCGTAGGGGCCGTCGGCGACGAGGCGGTCGCAGGTCTGGCCCTCCACCTCGTCGCGGGAGGACGCTTCGACGAGTGCCCTGTCCACGCCGCGGACGAGCGAGTTCACCGCCTTCAGCCGCGCCAGTTCCTCCACCTCCGACTGGACTTCCGCGGACTCGGCGTCCTCGACGGCTTCCCGGAGTTCCGAGACGGCTTCGGGGTCGCGGAACTCCTCGACGTCCCGCTCCGACAGCGACTCCTCGGTGGCGTTCAACGCGAGGAACTCCTGTGTCTCCTCGTCTAAGTCCTCGCGGAACAGCAGTTCGTCCACCACCTCGACGACTTCCGCCTTCGACACCGGCTTGACCAGATACTCGTCGAAGGGGAGGTCGACGATGTCCGAGTCCGGTTCGACGGCGGTGAGCATCGACACCTGACAGTCGATGCCCTGCTCTCGAATCTCGTGGAGCACTTCGTCGCCCGGCACCGCGGGCATCCGCCGGTCGAGAAGCACCACGTCGACGTCGTCGCTCAGCGACTCGATGGCCTCCGACCCGCTGTACGTCGTCCGCACGTCGTACTCGTCGTTGAGCCACAGCGCGTACGTGTCCGCGAGGTCCTCGTCGTCGTCGACGATGAGCACCGTCGGCTGACCGTCCGTCACGCTCGCCTTGCTCTCGGCGGTGGGCTCTACCATGCGGACTCCTCCCCGTTCTGCCGGCCCCGGGACCGTCGCGCCATGTCGTCTCCCCTATCTCTCGAAGTCATTATGGGATACGTTCTCCCGTATCCTCGTAAATACTCCGCCCCTAATCGACTCGATTCGGATCGGCTCCTAATCTTGTAGGTATGTGTCCCTTGCACGTCTGTCTCCGAGTAACTGGCGATGAGACCAGTTTCACGCCCACAACTGCGCGACGCTCTTCCCGACACGGTGGCGTGTGGCCGCTCTCGAACTGCCCTCCGGCTGAGGTCGAGCGATGTCTCCTGATGACTCCCCGTCCGTCCTCGTCGTGGACGACGACGAGGACCTCGCGGACACCTACTCCATCTGGCTGGACCAGGAGGGAATGGACGTGCGGACGGCGTACCGCGGTGATGAATCCCTCAGCGTCCTCGACCCGTCCGTGGACGTGGTGCTCCTCGACCGGCGCATGCCGGCCGTCCCCGGTGACGAGGTCCTTCGTGAGATTCGGGACCGCGACGCCGAGTTTCAGGTGTCGTTCCTGACGGCCATCGAACCCGACCCCCATATCGTCGAGTTGCCGTTCGACGACTATCTGGTCAAGCCGGTATCGAAACGGGAGGTCGTCGACACCGTCGAGGGTCTCCAGCGGCGGAGCGAACTCGACGGCGACATCGACGAGTTCTTTCGCCTCAGCCTGAAGCTCTCGATTCTCGAATCCTGCGACGTGGACCGCTACGACGAGACCCTCGCCGACCTGCAAGACCGGGTGGAGCGAAAGCGCTCCGAGATCAATCAACGCCTCGACGCCCTCGACGACGACCACAACGTCTTCTCGATCGTCGAGGAGTGAGACCGCCGCCGGCCGGGATTTGGGGCGTAGTTTAAGAGTCACCCCGCGCTAATCTGACACGTCATGTACGACGCAATTCTTCTGCCGGTCGACGGGAGCGATCCGAGCGACGAGGCCGTCGCCCACGCGGGCGCACTGGGGGCACAGTTCGACGCCACGGTCCACGTGCTGAACGTCGTGGAACTGCCGACAGAGGCCGTCAACGCCGGCGCGGGGGGCGCCACCTCCAACGTCATCGAAGCGCTCCACGACGAGGCCGAGGAACTGGTGACGGACGCCGTCGACGACTTGCCCGAGGGCGTCGACGTGACGGACGTCGTGCTGGAGGGGTACCCCGCGGCCGCCATCCGCGAGTACGCGGCGGACAACGACGTGGACCTCATCGTGATGGGAACCCACGGCCGCACCGGTCTCGAGCGCTATCTCCTCGGAAGTACGACAGAACGCGTCGTCCGGTCGGCGGAGCGCCCGGTGCTGACGGTGGGCGGCGCGGAGGACTGACGGTCCGCACCGATGAGCGACGTTCTCGACCGCCTCGCCGACAGTCTCGACGCTCTCGGCGGCCGCGTCGCCGCGCTTCCGGACGGGAGCATCGACACCTACTACCGGGTCACGGAGGGCCGGGCGCGGCGGGTGTCCTCGCGGGACACGTTCGGCGACCGCATCGCCGCGTCGCGCGCGAGTTCCTTCCAGATAGCGCCCCAGCGCCGCGAACCCGGCGGGCAGGCCGTCAACGCCGCCCGACAGGCGGGTGCGCTCGGCGCCGACACGACGCTGTACGGTCACCTCGACGACCCGCTTTTCGACCGCCTCGACGTGGCGACGCGGTCGATGGGCGACCCCGCTGAGGTGTCCGTGCTGTCGTTCGACGACGGCGAACTGATGCTCTCCGAGGAGTCCGGTGACCTGCTGAACTGGGGGCCGGCGGCGCTCCGCGAGGCCGGTTCCGGACCGCTGGCCGACGCTGACACCGTCTGCTGTGGCAACTGGGTGTCGCTGTCCGGTATGGACGACGCCCTCCGCGCTCTGCCCGAACTGGCCGACGGCGCCACCGTCGTCTTCGACCCCGGCGACGTGACCGGCTGTACCACCGCGGAACTGGGGGACCTGACGGCCTCGCTCGCGGCGTGCGCCGCCGACGCGCCGGTCGTGTTGAGCGTCAACGCCGCCGAGGCCCACCGACTCGCCGGCGCCACGGACGTGACAGCCGACGGCGTGGCGGCCCGCCTCGACGCCATCCGCGACCGGGCGGGGCTCCGGGCTGCGGTCATCCACGAACGGTCGCGGGCCGTCCTCGCCACGTCGGACGGCGTCACCATCGTCCCGAACCCCAGTGTCGACGAGGCGACGCGCCGCACGGGCGCGGGTGATAGATTCGACGGCGGCTTGTCGGTGGGGCTGGCCGCCGGCCTCGACGTGGACCTCGCGGCGGCGCTCGGCAACTGCTGTGCCTCTCATTACGTTGCCACCGCCGAAACCGGGGACGTCGAGGCCATCCGGCGGTTCATCTCCGAGCGCTGACGCCTCGAAATCGCCCTCTTTGGGCGGTACAGGCCCGCTATCCTAACTGTGTAGGCGTTTCGAGCGAAGTGTGTAGGCATCCGTCTGACCGCCCGGAGGGCAGTACACGGGGATATGCGGTCAGTCGAACGTGGCCGCAACGGGGGAACACCATGATACGACACATCTCGTCGACCGTACAGCGCCGTAACCGCCGTCGGCCGAGAGGTGAGCGTCGATGACCGACAGCGTTCGCGCCGTCTCGTTGGCGGCGCTCGTGCTTCTGTCCGCGGCAGTCGGTCTCGTGGGCCTCACCGGTAGCGCCGCCGCCGCGACGAACGTTTCCATCAGTCCGGCCGACGACAGCCCCGGCGCGACGACGACGTACACCGCCGAGGCGAACGTGGAACTGTCGAATCAGGACACGCTCCAGTACGTGGACCTCCACTACGGACCAGCGGACGTGGGGAACGTCTCGGCGAGCGACGTGACCGTCTACATCGACGGCAGTCAGTACACCGACGGCTTCAGTCAGTTCTCCGCGGGTGGCGGAACCATCGAGTTCAAACTCGCCAACTCCCGAAGCGTCTCCGACGGCGACCCCATCCGAATCGTCGCGCAGGACGTGGTGAATCCGGACGACGACTTCACCGCCGAGGTCACCCTCCACGACACGGGCGACGCCCAGTGGCAGTCCTTCTCGGACACGGTGGCCGTCACCGCCTCTTCCGACGGGAGTACCGGCGACACCACCGCGCCGTCCATCAGCGAGTTCGCGCTGACGACGACGGCGAGCGACGACCTGCAGGTCTACTTCGAATCCTCGGAGCGACTCGCGGACGTCGCGCTCGACCTGTCCGGGGCCGAGACGCGGACGCTCACGGAGGGCGCCTTCGACGAGCGCTCGGTGTCGGACGGCTACACCTACGCCGCGACGCTCGACGTCGTCGCCGGTGAGTACACCGCGACGCTCCGCACGGCCGCCGACGCGGCGGGCAACGACGGGGCGAGCGGACAGTCCGACGGCGCCAGCGTGCCGTTCCCGCCGGTGGCCGTCACGAACGGCACCGCGGACCCGGTGACCGTCAGCACCGGGGCGACCATCAACAACCAACAGGTGACCGTCGAGGTGGTGAACCTCAGCGCCGACGGGGACACGGACACGATGTTCGCCGCGTTCCCGAACGCCCTCGCCGACTCGCTGTCGGTGAACGGCGTGAGCGTCGCCAACGCGTCCGTCGCGCAGAGTCCCGAACTCGTCGACGGCTTCGACGGCGACGGCGTGACGGACACGGTCCGCTTCCAGACTGACACCGACGACGGCGGCGCCATCAACGCCACCGTCGCCGTCGACGTGAGCGTCCACTACCCGGCGACGGAGGCCACCTACCCCATCGACTTCCGGGTCGTGGACAGCGCTGGCTCCGAGGCGACTGCGACTGCCGTGGCGAACGTGACGGCGCAGGACCGCCCCGCCGTCGAGTCCTTCGCGGCGTCCGTCTCGAA
Source organism: Halobacteriaceae archaeon (assembly GCA_042216675.1). Taxonomy (GTDB): domain Archaea; phylum Halobacteriota; class Halobacteria; order Halobacteriales; family Halobacteriaceae; genus JBDGTS01. Next base: position 155,750 of record JBDGTS010000008.1, read on the forward strand.
CGGCGGCGCACTCAACCTCTCGCTCGTGACCACGGAACCCCTCACCGCCATCACGGTGCGAGTCGCCGGGCCGGAGAACGCCTCGCTCACGCGGGCGGACTTCACCGCGAACAACACGACCAACGGCGCCTACTACACGGCGTCGCTGGATACCGTCCCCCCCGGGACGTACCGCTTCACGCTCCTGAACGCGACTGACGACGAGGGGCTGGACGGCGCGGCCAACCAGACGGCGACGGCCACGGTCCTCGGAACGGGGAGCGCCGCCGCCCACGTCAGCGCCGCGCCCCGAATCGTCGGCGCGGGGAGCGCCACGCACACTGTCGTGACCCGCGTCACCGAGGACTCCGTGCTGGCGGGCCGCACGCTCACCGGCGTCACCGTCGCCTACAGCGAGGCCTATCGCGACGCCGACGGGAGCGTCACCTCCGTCAGCGACGACCAGAACGTCGTGACGCTCCGCGTCGTCGGGCCGGGCGGCGTACAAAAGGCCGCGCTCGGAGGGACCGACGCCATCGACGTGAACGTCGTCAACGGCGCGGTGCGACTCGACCTCTCGGACGTGGACAGCGACCGTAGCCCGACGCTCGCGGCCGGTGACCGCGTCGTCGTCGGCCTCCGCCCGGCAACGAACCCCGCCGAGGCGGGCACCTACACGGTGAACGTCTCGCTACACGGTCCGAACGGCGCCACCGACGAGGCGAGCGCCACCCTCACCGTCACCGACGAGGACGCCGTGGTCCAGCGGGAGAGCCAGCAGGTCACTCTCTCCTCGTCCCCGGCGACGTTGGAGTTCTCCTCGGGGGCGCTGGTGGCCGTCAGCGTCGACCCGGCCACCCCCCACGCCGGGTGGATAACGGTCCACCACCTCGCGGAGCCGTCCACGCCTCTCGAATCGATCGGGGGCCAAGTGGTGTCCGTCGTCGACGTGTTCACGCCCGCTCCCACCGGCGTGACCGTCGGCGTCACCGTCGATGCCGAACGCATCAGCGCCGACCGGCTGACCCTCGCCCACCACGGTGCGGACGGCTGGACGGCGGTGAACACCGCTCCGGTCGACGAGAGCGACGGCACCGTCACCATCAGCGCGTCGCTCGATCAGGCCTCGACGTTCGCCGTCCTCGCCCGACAGAGCGACGCCACGGCGACGGCCACTGCCACGTCGACGACGGCCGAGACGGACACCGCAACGGCCACGCAGACGGCCACGCCGACGGAGATGGCCGCGGCCACGCCCACCGAGACTGAGTCCAACGGCTCCGGCGGCGTGCCCGGCTTCACTGTCGGCGTCACGCTGGCCGCCCTCGTCGCGGCCGCCGTCCTCCGTCTCCGGCGGTGACTACTCCGCGAGGGGGAGCGTCACCGCGACGACGGTCCCCCGCGGGTCGTTGTCGCGCACGTCGACCGTTCCGCCGTTGATGTCGACCAGTTCGCTGACGAGGTACAGTCCGAAGCCCCCACCGGGGCTCCCGGACGAGACGCCCTTCTCGAGGACGCGTCGCTTCTCCTCCTCGGGGACGCCCGGACCGTCGTCGGCGACGGTGACGCACACGGCGGGAGCGCCGTCGTGGCGCGTCCGTTCGGCCGCCACCTCGACGGTCGGATTCGACCGGTCGGAGTGCTGAATCGCGTTCCGAAGCAGGTTCTCGAACACCTCGTCCAGCAGGCGGCCGCCGTACACTTCCCACTCGGGGTCCGGCGGCGCCGTGAGTTCGACGGTGGCCGACGGCGCGGCGTCGCTCATCGCGTCTCGCTGCTCGGTCAACACGTCCCGGAGCGACACCGCATCGAGGGCCGGTCGCTCCTCCTCGATGACGGCGTCCATCAGCGTCCGCATCGTGGTGACGAACTCAGTCATCTCCGCGGTGCGGTCCGTCAGCACGTCGAGGTCCCGCATCGCCGTCTCGTCACCGCTCGCCTCGACGACGTCCCGAAGCGTCTCGCCTTTCGCCCGCACGACGTTCAGGTCGTTCACCAGCGCGTGCCGGAGCATCCGGTTCACGAGTTCGAGGCGACGCTCGCGGCGCTCCCGGCGGCTGAGTTCGGCGCCCGTTCGGCGCTGGGTCGCGCGAACCAGTCCCGTGCCGAAGGACACGCTCGCGCCGATGACGAAGCCGTCGAGGGCCAACACCAGCGGCTTCGTCGCGTGCATCACCTGCTGCTGTATCAGGATGACCAGCGAGAACAGGCCGCCGATGGCGAGGGCACCGCCCACTGTCCAGCGAGCCACCGTCTCGGCGTACGTCGCCTCCCAGTCCCGCGTCGCCACCCACGCGCCGCCAGCGACGAGGGCCAGCGACAGCGCGAACAGCGCGGTGTTCTCCGCGAGCGTCGCCGTCACCGACCAGCCGAGGTCCGTCACGTCGTCCCACACGTCGTAGGCGGGGACAGCGAGGAGTGCCAGCCCGATCATCGACACCACGCCACCGGCTGAGAACCGGCGTAACGCCGCGGCGTCTCGGGACTGGAGAACGCCCATGGTTGGCGTTCTTGATACCTCCGTTTTAAACACCGGCCTAACTCGCTCGGACGGCGGCACCGCGGGCACAGCTTATTTCCCGCCACCGCGCCCGCCTACAGACGACTGATGACGCCCGTCGGAGCGCCCCGTCGGCGGCGGGAGGCCACCCATGGTTGAGGAGCCGACAGACAATCCCTACGTCCGGGACGTGGACCTCGGCTTCCGGGACCCCGAGGACCTCTCGGCGGCCGAGGCGCGCACACAGGTCGAACTGCTCCGGGAGGCCGTCGAGTACCACGACTACCGCTACTACGTCGAGAACGACCCGGTGGTGTCCGACCGGACGTACGACCGCCTGTTCGACCGACTGGAGACGCTCGAAGACGCCTTCGACCTGCAGGACCCGAACTCGCCGACCCAGCGCGTCGGCGGCGAACCCCTCGACGAACTGGAGACAGTCGACCACGCCACGGAGATGCTCAGCCTCGCGTCCTCCGAGGACGAAGCGGACGTGCGCGACTTCGCACAGCGCGTCCGGAACGCCGTCGGCGACGTGCGCTACACCGCCGAGCCGAAGTTCGACGGCTTCTCCATCGAAGTCGTCTACGAGGACGGCGCGTTCGACCGGGCGGTCACCCGCGGCGACGGCGAGGCGGGCGAGGACGTCTCCCGAAACGTCCGGACCATCGGCTCGGTCCCGCTCCACCTGCCCGACGACGCCCCCGACTTCCTCTCCGTGCGCGGCGAGATCTACATGCCCCGCTCGGGTTTTCAGGCCCTCAACGAGGAGCGAGTCGAACGCGGCGAGGACCCGTTCGCCAACCCCCGCAACGCCGCCGCGGGCACGGTGCGCCTGCTGGACCCCGAGACGGTGGCCGACCGGCCCCTGAACGTCTACTTCTACGACGTGATGGTCACCACCGCGGCCGTCGAGTCCCAGACGGGTGCCTTCGACTTGCTGGAGCGACTGGGGTTCCGGGTCGACGACCTCACCCGAACCGTCGACGACGTGGACGCCTTCATCGAGTACCGCGACGAACTGCGGGAGCGCCGCGCCGAACTGGAGTACGAAATCGACGGCGTCGTCGCGAAGGTGGACGACTTCGACGCCCGCGCCGAGTTGGGCACCACGGCCCGCCATCCGAAGTGGGCCTACGCCTACAAGTTCCCGCCCGAGACGGAGGAGACGACGGTGGCATCCATCGTCGTGCAGGTGGGCCGGACGGGCAAACTCACGCCCGTCGCGAACCTCGACCCCGTGCAGGTGAAGGGCGTGACCATCAGCCGCGCCACCCTGCACAACGAGTCCCAAGCGCAGGCGCTCGGCGTCGGCGAGGGGGCGCGCGTCACCGTCGAGCGAGCGGGGGACGTGATTCCCGAAGTCGTGGAGGTCCTCGACCCCGCCGACGAGACGTTCGAGATGCCCGACTCCTGTCCGGTGTGTGGCGCCGACGTGGTACGGGAGGGCGAGAACCACTACTGCACCAACGGCACTTCCTGTCCCGCGCAACTCAAGCGCACCCTCGAACACTTCGCCTCGAAGTCCGCGATGGACGTCGAGGGCCTCGGCGAGGAGGTGGCCGAGACGCTCGTCGAGGAGGGCCTCGTCGAGTCCGTCGCGGACCTCTACGGCCTCGAACTGGACGACGTGACCGCGCTGGAGGGGTGGGGCGAGCGGTCCGCGCGCAACCTCCTCGACGAAATCGCGGCGAGCAAAGACGTCGAGTTGGGGCGCTTCATCTACGCGCTCGGGATTCGCCACGTCGGCGCCGAACGCGCCCGGCTACTGGCCGAGGCGTTCACGCTCGACGAACTCCGAGGCGCCGACGAGGACGACTTGCGGGCCGTCGAGGACGTGGGCCCGGAGGTGGCCAAAAGCGTCGTCTCGTTCTTCGCGGAGGAGCGCAATCAGCGGGTCATCGAGGAACTCCTCGACGCCGGCGTGTCGCCCCGCCGCGCCGAACGCGGCGAGGAACTCGCGGGCCTCACCGTCGTGTTCACCGGGTCCATCGAGGGGTACACCCGCGAGGAACTGACCGAACTGCTCGAGCGTCACGGCGCGAACGTCACGTCCTCCGTCAGCGGCGCGACTGACTACCTCGTTGTGGGCGAGAACCCCGGCACCAGAAAGCGCGAGGCCGCCGACGAACACGACGTGCCCGAGATGGACCCCGAGGAGTTCCGCACCGAGATTCTGTCGCGCCTGCCCGACTGATGGTCCACGGCCTCGTCGGCCCCGGCGCGGTTCTGCTCGGGGTCGCACTCCTCGTCTACGGCGGCGCGCGCACCGTCGACGCCGCCGCGAGTCTCGCACGCGGCCTCGGCCTCCCCACCCTGTTCATCGGCGTCACCGTCGTCTCGGTTGGGAGTTCCGTCCCCGAAATCGCGACGAGCGTCTACAGCGGATTCTACGGGGCGGGGGACCTCGCCGTCGGGCACGTCGTCGGGTCGGCCATCTCGCAAATCACGCTCGGCGTCGGTCTCGTGGGTCTGCTG
>JBDGTS010000003.1:0-13126 GCA_042216675.1 Halobacteriaceae archaeon
CCGCTGACCGAGTAGGTGTAGTCGCGCGACTGCGGACCGCCGGGACTCTCCCACGTAAACGAGACGGTCGCGTTCCGGACGACGCCGCTCTCGGTCACCAGCACGGCGCCCGAGAACGACGTGACGGTTCCGTTGGCAATCTGTGAATCGAGGGCGCTTCTGTTGTCGACGGTGTCGGCGGTGTATCTGACGACCGGGGTCCCGTTCACGACGGTGGCGGCGGTGGCCGTGTAGTTGCCCGCTTCGAGCATCCACGCCAGTTTGGTGGGCTGGATGGCGGTAGGGACTGTGAGGGGGTCGTCGGACACCCGATACTCGGTCTCGTTCTTGCTCTCCGGTGATATCTTCCAGACCGTGCCGTCCCCGTCGGAGTACTTCGCCGTCGTGAGATTGACCCCTCCGAGTGAGGGGGCTGTGACGCCGGTGGAGAGGACGGTGTCGCCGCTGAACCGACTCTCTGACGTTCCCACGAGTCGCACGTCCCCCGACCTGACGACCTTCCGGGTCGAAACCGTCGCCGAACCGGCGGATTCGAGCGCCGACTGGTGGTGGTCGAGGAGGACCGTCGCCGAGAGTCCCGATTCGTCGAGTCCGGACGGGTAGTCGAAGGCCTCGGGTGAGGTTTGAGTCGCCTGTCCGTCGCCGCTACCGCCGACGCCCGCACAGCCGGCGGCGAGTACGAGGAGCGCGACTGCGAGGGCGGGGAGGGAATCCGTGCGGGTCACTCACGGATCATCGGAGTACGAGGGGCTAAAGGTTACGGTCTCAACACTTTCGGGGTCGTGCAGACGGTCCCCGCGTCCCCCTGCCCGACGGACCCGTCTGTCGTCAGTCCGACGGCGCCTCGCCGAGTTCGTGTTCGATTTCGGCCTCGGACCAGCCGTGGTCCTCGGCGAGGTGGTCGCGCATCGGATGCTCGTCGCCCTCCTTCGTGCATCCCTCCGCCGGGCATTCGACGGGCGGTGCGAACTCCTCGGCGGACTCCTCGGTCATGTCGTCCATACGAATCGGTTCGGCGCCTCGCACCTTCGGCGTGACGGCCGCCGGCTTATTCCCGACGGGAACCGAACGTACTCTCATGCCAACCGACGTCCCCGGCGTCCACCACGTCACGGCCATCGGGAGCGACCCGCAGGCGAACGCGGAGTTCTACACGGAGACGCTCGGTCTGCGCCTCGTCAAGCGGAGCGTCAATCAGGACGACGTGTCGGTGTACCACCTGTTCTACGGCGACCGAGGCGGGTCGCCCGGTACGAGCATGACGTTCTTCCCCTACGTAGGCGCCCGGTCCGGCGAAGTCGGCATCGGGCAGGTGTCGACGACGCAGTTCCTCGTCCCCGAGGGCGCCCTCGACTACTGGGCGGACCGCCTCGACGGGGCCGGCGTGGACGCCGACGCCCCCCACGAGCGATTCGGCGACCGGGTGCTGGCGTTCCGCGACCCGGACGGCCTCCCGCTCGAACTCGTCGAGCGAGCGGACGCCCCCGCGGGCGACCCGCCGGCAGGTCCGGTACCCGACGAGTACGCGATTCGCGGCTTCTTCGGCGTCACGCTCTGTCTCGCCTCCGCTGCATCGACGGCGAATCTCCTGCGCACGATGGGGTTTCGGGAGACCGAACAGGAACAGGACCGGCGGCGCTTCGAGGCCGAGGGCGAACTCGGTTACGTCGTGGACGTTACAGAGGACCCGCAGGCCCCGCGGGGCCGACCCGGTGCGGGCACGGTCCACCACGTCGCGTTTCAGGTCACCGCCGAGGAACAGGCGGACTGGCGCGAGATGCTAGTAGAGCAGGGCCTCCGGCCGACGGAAATCATCGACAGGAAGTGGTTCGAATCGGTGTACGTCCGCACCGAGGGCGGGGTTCTCTTCGAGTTCGCGACGACGGAACCGGGCTACACCGTCGACGAGGACCTCGATAGCCTCGGCGAGACGCTGGTCCTGCCGGAGTGGCTGGAGGACCGCCGCGACGAAATCGAGGCGGGCCTGCCGCCCCTCGACCTATAGATCGGCGTCGCGAATCCGCTCCGCGAGGTACTGGGCCGCGGGAATCGGCTCGGACTCCACGAAGCGTGCGATCTCGTCGCCGTCGATTTCGACCACGATGGTCGGGATCAGTTCGACGCCGTACGCCTCGACTTTCGGCCCGACTTTCGACCCGTCGTCCTCCTTCTCGACGGGGTAGTGCTCGATGCTCTCCTCGGGCACGCCGGCCGCGTCGAGGGCCGCCGCGAAGTCGGGCAGGACCGCGCGGCAGTCGCCACACCAGTCGCCACCCCACACCTTCACCGTCACGTCGTCCGCGATTTCGGCCCACGTCTCGACGGTCTCGTCGTGCGCGTCCGCGTCGAACGTCGGGGTGGGCTGCATCGTCTCCAGAGCCATACTCCCACTTGACGCCGCGCGCAGTAAAGCGCACCGTCCCGCCACGGGTTTAAGGGGGGACCGCGTAGCCGGCGGCGATGAAAGAGAGCATCCTCGACACCATCGGGTCGCCGCTCGTCCGGGTGGACTCCCCGCCCGGCACGACGGTGGCCGCGAAGGTGGAGTCGTTCAACCCGGGCGGCTCCGCGAAGGACCGCCCGGCGCGGGCGATGGTCGAGGCGGCCGAACGGGACGGGACGCTCGGCCCGGACGACGAAATCGTCGAGCCCACGTCCGGCAACACCGGCATCGGCCTCGCCCTCGTCGGCGCCGCGAAAGGCTACGACGTGACGCTAGTGATGCCGTCCTCGAAGTCCGAGGAGCGGCGCCGCCTGATGACGGCGTACGGTGCGGACCTCGAACTCGTGGACGGCGACATGACCGACGCCCGAGAGCGTGCCGACGAACTCGAAGCAGAGGGCGCGGTCCAACTCCGGCAGTTCGAGAACCCCGCGAACCCCCGCTCCCACTACGAGACGACGGGGCCGGAGATTCTCGACCAACTCGACGGCCGCGAACCGGACGCCCTCGTCGCCGGCGTCGGCACGGGCGGCACCATCACCGGCATCGGCCAGCGACTCCGCGAGGAGTTCCCCGACCTGCACGTCGTGGCCGTCGAACCCGAGTCGAACCCCGTCCTCTCGACGGGCGAGTCCGGCGAGGACGCGTTTCAGGGGATGGGTCCCGGGTTCGTCAGCGACAACCTCGACGTGGACTTGCTGGACGACGTGGAGACGGTGGCTCTCGACGACGCCGAAACCGAGTGTCGCCGCCTCGCCCGCGAGGAGGGTATCCTCGTCGGCCAGTCCTCGGCCGCGTCCAACCTCGCGGCCAAGCGCGTGGCTGGCCGCCGCCGCGAGACGACGGACGACCCCCTCGTCGTCACTGTGTTCTGGGACAGCGGCGAGCGCTACCTGACCGCCGGCACCTTCGACTAGGCTGGCGTGACGCGCACGACGACGGTGTCCTCGCCCCACGGCTGTCGGCCCTCGGGGCGCGTCGCCTCGGTGTCGAGGCGGAGGCGCCCGTCCTCGACCCGGTAGAGGAGCACGCGGTCACCCGTCTCCTCGGGGTCGATGGCGCCGTCGCGAATCCCCTCCGCGAGCGCCCGGGTCAGCCACTCGTCCTCGTGGACGCTCGGCTCCCGGACGAGTGCGGCGTCCGCGACCCGCGAGAGATACCAGTCGAGGTCGTTCAACAGCGAGACGGCCATGCCGAGGCTGATGGTCTCCACGGCGACGGCGTTCGCGAACGGCTCTCGAATCTCGTAGGGCGCGAGCGCCGTCCGCGCCGTCTCGTAGGCCAGTAGGTCCCCGGGGAGGACGGCCTCCTCGGTGCCGACGATGAGCACCTCCGTCATCGCGACCCCCGCGGCCGGCGCGCGCTCTGATGCATGTGCCGGCGTACAGTCCGCCCCCTCAAAAGGAGTCCGCTCAGAACGTCGTGAGGTCGCCCTCGATGACCCGCCGCGTCACGTCCGTGACGCCAGCGAGTCGCTCGTCCACGATTTCGGTCACGTCGTCCTCGATGTCCGCGAGGGCCACGCCGTCCTCGGTGACGACCTGTGCGTCTGCGACGTGGGGTTGGTCGATGGGTTCGCCGATTTGGCTCAGCAGGCGGACCCGCAGGTCGCGGATGCCGTCAACCTCGCCGACCACGTCCTGTGCGATGTCCGTGGAGAGCAGATTGTAGATTTTGCCGATGTGGTTGACCGGGTTCTTGCCCGACGTGGCTTCCATCGACATCGAGCGATTGGGGGTGATGAGGCCGTTGGCACGGTTGCCCCGGCCCACGGAGCCGTCGTCGCCCATCTCGGCGCTGGTCCCGGTCACCGTGAGATAGACGTCTTCCTCGTCCTCGCCGTCGTTGTCGGCGGTGTTGACGTAGACGGTCACGTCGCGGTCGGTGTGCTCCTCGGCGACACTGCGCACGAAGTCGCGGACGGCCTCGACGTTGGCGTCGTACGTCTCCCGGTCGGAGACGTGTTTTGCGATCATCGCCGCGGCGACGGTCAGGTCGATTTCGTCCTCCTCGCGCTTGCCCATCACCTTCACGTCCGGTCCCAGCGCGGGGTTGTTCGCCGCGAACTCCGTGTTCAGTCGGCGCTCCACGTCGTGGACGATGGTTTCGGTCTCCGAGAGGGGCGCGTGGCCGACGCCGTAACTCGTGTCGTTGGCCATCGGCACTTCTTCGCCGGACTCGCCGAAGACGGTCTGGAGGTCACCGCTCCCCGTGCCCATCTTCACGTCGAGAATCACGTCGATGCCGACTTCGAGTTCCGGAACGTGTTCGCGGAGGTACTCGCGGGCCGTCCGCAGGGCGATGGAGTTCACGGGAATGCGTGTCCCTTCGTACTCTTTCGTCGCGCGGCCGACGATGAGCAGGTAGACGGGCTCGACGACTTCGCCGCCGCCGAACTCGGGGGCGGCGCTCCCGGCGACGAGTTGCGTCTCGTCCGTGTTGAAGTGCAGCACCTTGCCCACCCGGTCGATGTAGGCCCGGGCCAGCGCTCGCGAGACGGACTCGGCGATGCCGTCGCACAGCGAGTCGGGGTGGCCGATGCCCTTTCGCTCGACGATTTCGATAGCTTGGTCCTCGACCGCCTCCCGCCCGAGGTCCTCGACGCGGATGTTCCGCTCGGTCATGGGCGATACTACGGGCCACCGGTTCTATAACTTGTGGAAATGCGAGCGCGGCCGTTATTCTTCGGAGTTATCCAACAGGAGGCCGAGGTAGGACGTGCGGACGTGGGTCGTCGGGTCGAGACCCAACTCGCGCAGGAGCGCGCGGGCACCCTCGCGGGCGCTCTCCACGTCTGACTCGGGGACTTCGCGCTCTACCTCCACGAACTCCCCGAGGCCGGCCACGTCGTCGAGGGTCACCGTGTAGCCGTCGAGTCCGTAGCGCTCGCGCTCCTTCTCGACGGTAGCGGCCGGCTCACAGCCGAGGCCGGCGAGGACGCCGTCGAGTTCCGCGGCGTCGGCCACCTCGGTCTCGTGTTCCTCGCGGGTCTTCGACTCGGCGTCGACGAGTGGTCCCTTGTAGGTGAGGAGGGTCCGCTCCTCCCCGTCGCTCTCGTGACGCACCCGGAGGGCCTCGTCCGTCTCCGCGAAGTCACGGTCCGGTGCGTCGTAGTAGGTGTCGCGTTGGGTCACCGTCCCGCGATGCGTCGCGCCCGCCTCGGCGAGGGCGTCGCCGACGGCGTCGTGGTCCGCGCGCACCTTCACCTCGACTTCGTACATGGCCGTCCGTGGCGCCACGGACGGCCTAACCGTTGTGCTTCTCAGGAGTGGCGGCCGAAGTGGTAGACGACCCCCCACAGAAAGGAGAGGCCGACCATCACCGCGACGGTACCGGCGAACTGCTCTGTCACCGGGAGGTCCGCTCCCGTCGTCGAACGGACGACCCGGATGACCGAGAGCGACAGTTCGCCGATTGACGGCGAGAGGTTCCAGATGAACTTCGACAGCATCGTCCCCGTGACGAGGGCGGCGAACGCTGCGAACCCGTGCGAGGCGCCCGTCTTCGCTGGCATGTGGCCGCGTACGGAAGCTGTCAGTAAAGTAGTGTCCCTCCCGCGCCGCGCCGAACCGTGCTTCTTAAGGGTCGAACGGGTGTGGCACTCTGTATGAGTGACCAAGACGACGCGGAAACGGCCGCGGAAGAGGCCGAAACCGAGGACACCGAGACAGCGGGCATTCAGGACGGCGACTTCGTCCGCCTCGCGTACACCGCACGCACCGTCGAGGACGGCGACCTCGTCGACACGACCGACCCCGAAGTGGCCGAGGAGGCCGACGTGGACACCGAGGAACAGGAGTTCGAACCCCGGACCATCGTCGTCGGCGCGAACCAGATTTTCGAGCAGGTCGAAGACGCCCTCATCGGGAAGGAAGTCGGCGACACCGGCGACGTCGTCGTGCCCGCCGAGGACGCCTTTGGCGAGTACGACGAAGACGACGTGCGCACGGTGAGCGCCGAGCGCATCCCCGAGGACAACCGCTACCCCGGCGCCCACGTCGACATCGACGGCGAACACGGTCACGTCACGACCATCATCGGCGGCCGCGCCCGCGTCGACTTCAACCACCCCCTCGCCGGCGAGGACGTCGAGTACGAGTACGAGATTCTCGACGTCGTCGAGGACCGCCTCGAGAAGGCCCAGAGCCTCGTCTCCTCCTACGTCGACGCCGACCTCGACATGCGTATCGAGACGGACGAGGTCGAGGAGGAGGTCACCGTCGAGGGCGACGAGGACGAGGAGCCGACCACCGAGACCGAGACGGTCGAGAAGGAGACGCTCTACATCGAGAGCACGCCCCAGCTCCAGTTCAATCAGCAGTGGATGATGGGCAAACAGCAGATTGCACAGGACATCATCGACCGCCTCGGCGTCGACCGCGTCATCATTCAGGACGTCATCGAGGGCGGCGCGGGCGGCCCGATGGGCGGCATGATGGGCGGCATGGGCGGCATGGGCGGCGACGTTGAGGAGGAACTCGAAGACGCCGACGTGGACGCCGAGGAGATCGTCGAGGAACTCGGCGACGACCTCGAATAGACGACCGGAACTGCGTTTTGCGTCAGTCAGCCGTGCCGACTACGCGATGTCGCGGCTGGTGTCGATGCGCACCCGCTCCGCGAGTTCGAGTTTGATGGTGTCCGAGGGGGCCTGCCCGCCGCGGAACTTCGGCACCGCGAGGCGCGTCTCGATTTCGTCGCCGTCCGTGTTCACGCGGAGTTCGAACACCACGTCGGCCATGTGTTCGGTGGTGTCCCGCATGTCGGGGACCGTGGCCCCGCGGAGGGCGTGGAGGACGGCGACGCCGCCGATGTTCTGCATGTGGTTCTGCAGTTGGTTGAGGAAGTTGACGTAGCGGTTGCGCTCCGTCCGTTCGAGGACGTCGATGGGGTCCACGATGAGGTTCGCCTCGCCGTTGATGTTCCGGAACAGCCGTTGGGCGTTGTCGAGCGGTGCGTCGCCCTGAATGTAGCTGATGCGGGGGTCGCCGGTCGGAGCGGGCGTGCGCTCGAAGGCGTCGGTGACGGCCTGTTCCGTTCGCTCGGTGGAGAGATACAGCGTCGGGCGGGAGCGCGTGAGTTCGTACAGCAGTAGCTCGGCCTGACTCGCTGGCGGCGCGGTGTACGCGACGACGCTCCCCTGCGGGAGGCCGCCGCCGAGCCGGCGGTCGAGGACGTCGACGCCGGTCGAGAGTCGGCCAGCCATTCATCGGGGATAGGTCACCCAGTAGTTTAACCGTTCGGCCCGCTCAGAGCGCCGCCGCAAGACGTCCGTACGCCGCGCGCACGCCGTTAGCGGCCAGCGGCGACTCCGCGTCGGGCACGGACGCCAGCACCGGCGCGTCGAGGGCGTCCGCCAGCCCAGCGGGCGGGTCGGCGGCGCGAACGACGACGCCGCCGGCCACCGGCGTCCCGAGCGCTCGCGCCATCGCGGCCGTCTTGACAGCGTCCGTCACCGCCGGGCGGTCGGGCGTCGTGACGACGAGCGCACGGTCGGCGCGACGGAGGGGGGCCGCCGCGTCGGGACGCGCGCCCCCGGGACAGTCAACCACCACGGGGTCCGCGTGCCCGGCGAGGCGGGCGAGTGCCGCGTCGACGCGCGCGCCGGGCGCCGCCGGGCACACCGCCACGCCGGGAAACTGCTCGGGCGCGTGCGTCGCCGCTCGGAGCCCACGGCCGTCGGCGAGCGCGTCCACGCCCGGGTCCGCCGGCACGTCCGCGACGACGTGGAGGTCAGGCATGTCCGTGTCCGCGTCGACGACGAGGGGCCGACGGCGCTGGCCGGCTAGCGCCCGCGCGAGACCGATGGCCGTGGTCGTCTTTCCGACGCCGCCTTTACCGCCAGCGACTGCGAGCATGGGCCGCGGTGGTCCCCCTCTCGGCCTTGAACCTTCAGATTCAAGGGGGCGGGCAACGCCTGTTCAGTCGATGCGGCACACCCATCTGCTCACGACAAAACAGCTGTCCCGGGCCGACATCGAGTCGGTGCTGGACAGCGCGGCCGCCATCGCGGACGACCCCGCGGCCCACGGGGAGCGCCTCTCCGATGCGTTGCTCGCGACGTGTTTCTTCGAACCGAGCACGCGGACGAAGATGAGTTTCAAGTCCGCGATGAAGCGGCTGGGGGGTGACGTCGTCGACATGGGCCCCGTCGAGACCTCCAGCGTCAAGAAGGGCGAGTCGCTGGCCGACACCGTGCGCGTCGTCGAGGGGTACGCCGACGCCATCGTCCTCCGCCATCCGAGTCAGGGCGCGGCCAAGATGGCCAGCGAGTTCGTCGACGTGCCTCTCATCAACGCCGGCGACGGCGCGGGCCACCACCCCACCCAGACCCTCCTCGACCTGTACACCATTCGGGAGAACGCGGGGCTGGAGGACCTCTCTATCGGCATCATGGGTGACCTGAAGTACGGCCGGACCGTCCACTCGCTCGCCCACGCGCTGACGAACTTCGACGCCCGGATGCACTTCATCAGCCCCGAGAGCCTGCGGCTTCCTCGCGGCGTCCGCTACGACCTGCATCAGGACGGCGCCCGCGTTCGCGAACACGAGGACCTCTCGGAGGTGGTGTCGAACCTCGACGTACTCTACGTGACCCGGATTCAGGCCGAGCGCTTCCCCGACGAGGAGGAGTACGAGAAAGTCGCCGGGGAGTACAGCGTCGACGAGGAGACGCTTGCGGCCGCCCCGGACGACCTGACAGTGATGCATCCGCTGCCGCGGGTCGACGAAATCGACCCCGAAATCGACGACGCGCCGCAGGCCCAGTACTTCGAACAGGCGCACAACGCCGTACCCGTGCGGATGGCCCTTCTGGAGGAACTGCTATGAGCGACCACGAACTCCGCGTCAGCAAGATTCGCGACGGCACCGTCATCGACCACGTGACCGGGGGTCAGGCCCTCAACGTCCTCGCCATCCTCGGCATCGACGGGAGCGGCGGCGAGGAAGTGAGCGTCGGCATCAACGTCCCCAGCGACCGGATGGGGCGCAAGGACATCGTGAAAGTCGAGGGGCGCGAACTCAGTCAGGACGAAGTCGACGTGCTGTCGCTCATCGCCCCCGACGCCACCATCAACATCATCCGGGAGTACGACGTGGTGGAGAAGTCCCGCGTCGAGCGACCGGACCGCGTGACGGGCGTCCTCGAGTGCCCGAACCGCGACTGCATCACGAACGCCGACGAACCCGTGCCCGCGACGTTCGACGTGCTTCCCGACGGCGTTCGCTGTGTCTACTGTGAGACCATCATGCGCGAAGACGTGGCGGACTACATCGCGAACTAGCGTCGTCCCGAAAGGATTTATCGGCAGGCGTTCTACATGTCACACGTTATGTCCCGCACCATCCTGAAGGTGGCTGTCGTTCTGGTACTGGTCGCACTCGCGTGGAAACTCGTCGGCGGCGACGACGAGGCACCCGACGTCGACGCGTAGCGGACCGACCCTTTTAGGCCGCTCCGGCCCGGAACGGTCCCCATGTACGGCGTCTGTACCCGCAACGCCGAGGACGCGGCGTGGCCCGACTTCGACCGCGCCTTCTACGAGGTGAAGGCGGTGTCGGGCCGTCACGCCGACCCGATTCCCGACGCGGCCAGCGTGGTGTCCTGTTTCGCAGACACCGCGACGGCCGAGACGACGCCGGAACTCGTCGCCCGCGACGCGCAGGGCCGCGCGGCGACGCGGGACCACCCGTCCCTCGAAACGGGCCACGTCTGCCCGACGGACGAGCACTACCGCGAGGGCGTCCTCGAAACCGTCGCCGACGCCGCGGCGGTGAGCGGCGACGTGCGCCTCGACGAGGTGGGCCTCCCGCCGGGGTTCTGTCGGTGTGACCGCTGTGCGGACGCCCGCGGCGACGCCGACTGGACCGCGTGGCGGACGGACGCCCT
The DNA here is from genome assembly GCA_042216675.1 of Halobacteriaceae archaeon. Lineage (GTDB taxonomy): Archaea > Halobacteriota > Halobacteria > Halobacteriales > Halobacteriaceae > JBDGTS01. Next base: position 10,335 of record JBDGTS010000003.1, read on the forward strand.
CACCGAATTCGTCGCCGAGGCGGCGGCCCGCGTGGACGGAACCACGTACCTCTCGCTCGAACCGGACCCCTACCCGGGTCACCTCCGGAAACGGTGGGGGCTCGACGTGGACGCACTCGCGGCGCACGTCGACGAGTTCGTCGTCCCCCTCTACGACCCCGGCTACGAGACGACGTACTGGCTGGAGTCGCTGGCGTCCGGGTTCGCGGACCGCCTCGACGCGCCCGTCGGGGTCGAACTGTACGCCGCGGGCGTGGACGTGGACGCTCTCCTCGACGCCGTCGGGGCCGTCGAGGAGTACGCTAACCACATCTACTTCGGCTACGACGCCGGCGCCGGGCGCGCCGCTATCCGCCGGATGCGGGCCGAACGGCGCGAGGGCGAAACTCACCGACCCTGAGTCGAACCGCGTCGCTTTTGAGGGCGCCGCGAGAATCTCGGGACATGAGCTTCGAGAAGGGTGACAGCGTCGTTCTGCAGGACGAACACAGCGACTACGACGGACAGGTCGGCCAAGTCACGCAAGTGATGGAGACGATGTTCGGCGACGAGAACTACACGGTCAGCTTCGAGGACGGGCAAGAGGCCGGTATTCCGGAGGAGAACCTCGAACCCGCCGAGGAAGAGGACGAGGAGTGACGCTTTCCCTCGGGTAATGCCCCCTTTTCACTACGTCGACGTTCGCGCGTTCTGCTACGAGACGGAGTCCGAGGACCGAGTCCGCGATGCGCTCCGCCTCCTGCTCCCCGAAGACGTCGAACTCGAACGCGCGGTGACAGAGGGGCATCACGGCGACCGCATCATCGTGCTGTCGGCACGGGTCGAACGCGCCGACGAGATGCGGACGGTTCTCGACGCGCTCACGGAGTCTCCCGACATGGACCGCATCCGGTCGGAACTCGACGAGCGAATCGACGAGGACTGCTCGCTGTATCTCCACCTCGACAAGCAGGCGGCGGCGCAGGGCGTCGTCCGCCTCGGCGACGGCATCCACCTCCGGACGAAGGTGGAAGCCTATCCCGCGAAGAAAGAACACGCCGTCGAGAACGCTCGCGACGCGTTCTGACGGCCCTTCGGTGACGATTTTCTGACGCTCACTCCCGTAGCGACTGCGCTCCGTCCGCCGCCGCGGAGCGCTCCGTGCCGGCGGGTATCGGCAGGAACCAGTATTCATATCAGGGTTCAATCTGTGGCCTAGTAACCCTTGCCCTAGATTTAAGTGATGAACGTTGTCATACATCGACGTGGCGTCAAATAAATCTGACATCGACGGCACTGGCGAATCGAGCGACCTGACGTTCACGCGGCGCGCGGCGCTGGCGCTGATGGGGGCCGGCGGCGTCGCCGCGGCGACGGGGACTGCGACGGCGGACCACGGTGACGCGCCGGGGAGCGAGACCGGCCGCTACGACCGGAAGTGGAACCAGGACGTGAACGCACAGGAACACGACCTGAAGAATCTCCACTCCGTCGACGTGGACCACGTGTACGCGTCGGCCCGCGACGCCGACGTGGTGGTGTGGAAAGACGACGAGGGTGGCTGGCACGCGGACGGCCGCGACGGCCACGTCACCAGCACCGACGACGTGATGCTGGCGACGAACGCGGCGTTCGACAGCCTCACCGACGGCCGCGACCACAAGGAGAAAGTCGTCATCGTCTCCCCCGCCGAAGTCGGCCCCCACTCGTGGGGTGAGGGGCCGTGGCCCGGCTACAAGGGCATCGAGGTGCCGAGCAACACGATTCTCGACGTGCCGGCCCCCATCCACATCAAGGACGAGGGCAAGCCCCTGATTCGGGCCGTTCACGCCAAGGACGCGGAGAACATCGAGTTCCCGACGCTGAACATCAAGGGCAACCCCCGGTACGCCGTCTGGATGAACAGCGTCTCCGACGTGCGCATCGGGCACGTCAGCGTCGAGTTCGCTGACGAAGTCAAGGAGGGCGGCCTCGGCGTCCGCATCGACCAGTACGGCGACTCGGGGCGGAGCAAGAACGTCCAGATAAACTCCGGCTACGTCAAGAACTCGGCCCACCACGCCTTCGAGACGAACGGCGTCACGCGGTTCCAGGCGGGGCAACTCATCGCCGACAACCCGGCGAACGCGGCCCTGAACATGGACCACACCATCGACGCCACCATCGACAGCGTCGTCGGGCAGGACCCGGGCCACCCCTCGACGTACGCGACGGTCCGCCTCGCGAACTACTGCCACAACGTCTCGGTCGGACAGGTGGTCTCTCGCGGCGGCGCCAAGGGCCTGATGTGTCTCACCGCCAAGGACGCCTCCTTCGGCGAGGTCAACATCACGGACTCCACGGACAGCGGCGTCTTCATCGCGCTCTCGACGGACATCACCATCTCCGGCGGGACCATCAAGAACTGCCGCGGCGAGGGCATCCGCATCCACGGCTATCCGACGGACACCTTCGAGGCGTTCAACGTCGCCACCTCGGGCATCACGGTCAGCGACGTGCGCTTCCGCGACGACAGGCCCGAGGGCGAGCAGACACAGACCTACGCCATCCGCGAGTCGGGCGAGACGGCGTTCAGCAACCAGTTCGTCAACAACGACGTGCGCAACGGCGGCACCGAGGACCCCATCGCCATCGCCGCGGCGTCGACGCTCGTCGCCAACAACCTCGGCGCGGGCGTCGACGAGGGGACGGTGACGCTCACGTCCGGCGAGGACCCGGCGGCCCGCGTGACGGGCGTGTCGCCGCACAAGGACGCGACGCTGGACCTGCGTGCGAAGGCCCACGACGGCCCCGACGCGCGCTTCTCGTGGGAC
>JBDGTS010000003.1:13226-125476 GCA_042216675.1 Halobacteriaceae archaeon
CTGCGTGCGAAGGCCCACGACGGCCCCGACGCGCGCTTCTCGTGGGACCACTACTTCGAGTGGGACCCGGAAGCAGGGGCGTGGGAACTCGTCGTCGAGTGGCGAACCGACCCCGGCGAGGACGTCACCTTCGACTACATCGTGGACCAACCGCAGGCCAACCTCGACCGGCGCTCCTACGGCGAGGAGAGCACGTGGGACGAGAGCGCCGCAGCGGGGCCGACTGACCCCCATCTCTGAGCAGGGACCGGTCCTGTTTTATCCGACCCGCCATCAGTTCGGGGCATGTACGAAGCCGTCCACCCGGCGCCACACGGTGACAGCACCGTCGCGCGACACGCCGTGACGGCGGCCGAGGCTGGCTTCGACGGCGTCGTGGTCCGGGGGCGTCCCGGCGACGACGCCGACGTCGCCGCGGTCCGCGACGACGTGGACGCCGACGTGGCGACGGGCGCTGAAATCGTCGTCGACGACCCCTCGGTCGCGCGGGGTCACGTCGGCAATCTCCGCCCGTCGGTGACTGTCCTCCTCGTCCGCGGTGGCTCGTCCGCGATGAATCGCTTCGCCGTGGAGACGCCCCGCGTCGACGTGTTGACCGCACCGATGACCGACGGCGGCGACTTCAACCACGTCCTCGCGAACGCCGCCGCCGACAACGACGTGGCCGTGGAGTTCGACTTCGGGCCGGTGTTGCGTCGCGACGGCGGCCCCCGGGTCCGTGCTCTCCAGCGACTCCGGAAACTCCGTGAACTGGTCGTCGATGCCGACGCGCCGTTCGTCGTCAGCGCCGGCCCGCGCTCGCACCTCCACCAGCGTGCCCCCCGCGAACTCGTCGCCGTCGGCGAGGTCGTCGGGTTCGACGCCGCGGACGTGCGGGCCGGCCTCGACGCGTGGGGCGACCTCGTTTCGCGAAACCGTCACCGGCAGTCGGACGCCTTCGTCGCGCCGGGCGTCGAAGTCGACCGGGAGGGAAAGCGATGAAGCACCTCCCGAAGCATCTCCGGCCGCGATGGCGCTATCTCGCCGTCGAGGTCGAGACGTGGCCCGACGCCGACGTCGGCCGGCGGGCCTTCCAGCGTGAGGCGTGGTACGCGGCGCAGAACCTCCTCGGGGACCCCGGGAGCGCCGACGCCGACCTCTCGGTGCTGCGCTTTCGCTTCGCCGACGGCGCGGGCGAGGCGATCGTCCGCGTGCGGCACGGCGAGACGGACCGCGCACGGGCCGCGTTGGCCTGTGTGGACAGCGTCGACGGGGAGCCAATCCGCATACGGATACGTGGCGTGAGTGGGACGATCCGTGCCGCTGAGGAAAAGTATATGCGTGGGCCGCCTGAAACTGTGGCCGAGACACGCGTCGTGTTCCGCAACGCCGACCGTCGGGCCGTCGAGCGAGGCGACCTGTTCGACGTGGAAACCGACGGAGGTTTCACGGGCGCGACCCGACTCGATTTCGAGTGAAAACTATGCAGGGACAAGCCCAACAGCAGGCCTACGACCGAGGTATCACGATCTTCTCCCCGGACGGCCGTCTCTACCAGGTGGAGTACGCCCGTGAGGCGGTGAAGCAGGGGACAGCCAGCATCGGCATCCGCGCCAACGACGGCGTGGTGCTCGCCGCGGACAAGCGCATCCGCTCGCCGCTCATGGTGCGCGAATCCGTGGAGAAAATCCACAAGGCCGACGACCACATCGGCATCGCCAGCGCGGGCCACGTCGCGGACGCCCGCCAACTCATCGACTTCGCGCGCCAGCAGGCGCAAGTCAACCGCGTCCGCTACAGCGAACCCGTCGGCGTCGAGCGCCTGACGAAGAACGTCACGGACCACATCCAGCAGTACACCCAGATCGGCGGCGCGCGCCCGTTCGGTGTCGCCCTCCTCATCGCCGGCGTCGAGGACGGCGAACCCCGTCTGTACGAGACGGACCCCTCCGGGACGCCCTCCGAGTGGAAGGCCCACGCCATCGGGTCGAACCGCAACGACCTGCAGGACTTCCTCGAACAGCACTACACCGAGGACGTCGACCTCGAAGGCGGCATCGAACTCGCGCTCCGCGCCCTCGCGGACGTGCAGGACGACGCCATCAGTTCCGAGACGGTCGGGCTGGCCACCGTCGACGCCGAGTCCGGCCGCTTCATCGAACTCACCGACGACGAGATTACGGAGTACCTGACCGAGTTCGGCCTCGGGCAGGAGGCCGAGGACGAGGACGAGGACGCCGACGAGGAGTTCGACGAGGAGTAACTCTCCCGTCCCGGGAAAGGCCTTTTACTTGCGGGCCGGTACGACCGCGTATGATTTCCCTCGACGACGCGGTGACGGCCCGACTCGAGTCCCACGGCGCGCGTTTCGAGGTCCTCGTGGACCCGGACGCCGCCCTCGCAATCAAGCGCGACGAGTTCGAGGGGGACCTCGAAGACGTCATCGCCGCCAGAGACGTGTTCGAGGATGCCTCCCGCGGGGACCGCCCCGCAGAGGGTGACCTCGAGGAGGTGTTCGACACGACGGACGCGATGGAGATTATCCCCGAGGTCATCAAGCGCGGGGAGATTCAGATTACGGCCGAACAGCGCCGCGAGATGCAAGAGCAGAAGCGAAAACAGCTCATCGACACCATCACGCGCAACGCCATCAATCCGCAGATGGACGACGCGCCCCACCCGCCAGAGCGCATCGAGAACGCACTGGAGGAGGCTGGCTTCACGGTCGACCCGATGGAGCCAGTCGAGACGCAGGTGGACGACGCCCTCGACGCCCTGCGCCCCATCATCCCGATTCGCTTCGAGGAAGTGACCGTCGCGGTGCAGGTGCCACCCGAACACGCGGGGAGCGCGCAGGCGCAACTCCGCGGCTTCGGCGAACTCGAACGCGAGGAGTGGCAGGCAGACGGGTCGTGGGTCGGCGTCCTCACGTTCCCCGCCGGGATGCAAAACGAGTTCTACGAACTGGCGAACGAGGTGTCACAGGGCGAAGCCGAGACGCGCATCGTGCGCGACGAGGACCAGTTGTCGACGAAGTGATTATCCGCGCCGGAAGCCCAGCAGGAAGCCGCCGGTGAAGCCGGCGGAGACGGACATCGTGGAGAGGAGCGGCTGAATCCACTCCTGATTGACGCCGCTCGTCGACTGCGCGGCGCCGAGCATTCCGCCCGTGAGTTCGTCCCACCGTACCGTGATGTATCCCTTCGATTCGAGGAACTTGAACAGCGCCAGTTCGAGTCCGACGAGGATGGCGATGAGTTTCGCGACTTTCTTCGCCGCGAATCCGATGATGCCGCCCACGACGGCACCGGACCCGAACTCGAGTCCCAGCGACGTGAGGTTGAGGTCGACCATACAGCATAGACGGCCGTGGCTCCTCATAGCCTTTGTGGGCCAGAACGGGGGTCAGGCCCGCGCTTAAGTATTTGCGACACGTACATTTCGATCAGTGATCGGCGACACCTACGATCCTGACGTGGCCGTCGTGGTCAAGCGGGTTGACTCGGGAACCCCGGACACGGAGGAGATTCGGGACCTCGTCAGCGCCGCTGGCTACGAGGTGGCCGCCGAGGTCACCCAGACGCGTCGCGAGGACGCGTCGCTCCAAATCGGCGAAGGGAAGGCCGAGGAACTGGCGGCCGTCGTCCGCGATGCGGGTGCGGGCACGGTGGTCTTCGACAACAGCCTCGGCCCCTACCAGACGTACAACCTCGGGCAGATGCTCCCGAAACGCGTCGAGGTGATGGACCGATTCCGGCTCATCATCGAAATCTTCGGCCAGCGAGCGCAGACACGCAAGGCACAACTGCAGGTCGAACTCGCGGAACTGCGCTACGAACTCCCCCGGGCGGAGGCCAAGACGAGCCTCGCGAAGCGCGAGGAACACCCCGGCTTCATGGGACTGGGCGAGTACGACGAGAGTCGCGAGCAGGACATCAAGAACCAAATCGCCTCCATCCGGGAGGAGCTAGAGCGCATCGAGAAGACCGAGGCCCACCGGCGCGACCAGCGTCGCGAGTCCGGCTTCGACTTGGTGGCACTCGCGGGCTACACGAACGCCGGCAAGTCCACGCTGATGCAGGCGCTGGCGGCGGACCTCGAAGTGGGCGAGAACGAGGGCAAGCACCCCGACCTCGAACCCACGGCGGAGCGTCAGGACCGTCTGTTCACCACGCTCGGCACGACGACGCGCCGGATGGAGACGGAGCGACGCGACGTGCTGTTGACGGACACGGTCGGGTTCATCTCCGACCTGCCCCACTGGCTCGTCGAGTCGTTCAAGTCCACGCTCGAATCCGTCTACCGCGCGGACCTCGTGCTGTTGGTCGTGGACGTGAGCGAACCCATCGACGAGATTCGGGAGAAACTCGTGACCTGCCACGACACGCTCTCGGAGCGAAACGAGGCGCCGATCGTCACGGTCCTGAACAAAATCGACCAGGTGTCGCCGGACGAACTCGACGAGAAGCGCGAGGCCATCGGCGCCCTCACGCACACCCCCGTCTCGGTGAGCGCCGTCGAGCGCACGAATCTCGACGAACTCGCGGACCGCATCGACCGGGCGCTCCCGCCCCACGAGCGCGAACGGCTGGTCTTGCCCCTCTCCGACGACGCGATGAGCGTCGTCTCGTGGGTCCACGACAACGCCTACGTCAACGAAGTCGACTACCGGAGCGACCAGGTGGTCATCGATTTCGAGGCCCGTCCCGCCGTCGTCGAGCAGACGCGGGCGAAGGCCGGCGACATCGCGTAGCGGCCGCGGCGTCAGGCGTCGTCGACCGCCTCGGGCGGTGACCAGTCGCGGAATGTGCGCCACAGGCGCGTCGCATATCGGCCACATCCGCGCGTTTGACCGGCCGGTCTACACGGCGGGGCGGGGCCGAATTACGACCGCCGATTTTTCAGCCATCGCGTCACGCGTGACTTGATCCCGAGATCCCGTTTCGCCATGATGACTGTACTTTGCGCTCGCCGGCCGACCTCCTCCGGGATGGCGCCCAACACGACCTGTTGAAGGAGTCCTTCCCGGGACGCCCCGATGATGGTGAGGTCGTGACCCGCCGATTCCTCGACGATGGCATCGGCGATAGCCGCACCCTCGACGATCTCCGTCGTCGCCTCGACGTCCTCTAGTTCGGCCGCGGCCGAATCGAGAATCGAGGGCGCATCGTCGTCTCGGTCCGATTCGTTCGACCGCACGTATATCACCCTGATGCGCGCGTCGTTGCGCCTGGCGATAGCACGGGCGATTTCCGTCGCGAATTCGGCGTGTGGACCGCCAGCAGTCGGGACGAGGATCGAGTCCACGCCCCCGATGGACTCGCTGTCAGCGGCCGGGCCGACGCGCTCAACTAGGACGTCACAGCGCGCCCTGGTCACCACCTCGTCGACGTTACTTCCCAAGATGATGTCGCGACGGCGCGGACGGCTCCGCCACCCCATCAACACGAGGTCGACGTCGTCCTGTTCGATGGTGTTGAGTATCGCCCGGGACACGTCGTGGCCGATGCGGATTTTGCCACTCACGGGCACGTCCGGACGCTCTTCGCTCGCGAAGTCGATCGCCTGGTTGATGACCGCCCGTTCTTCGTCGACGAACTGGCGACCCTCCGAGAGCGGCGTCTGTTGCGGAACCGTCCCGACGCTCACCACCTCTATTTCGGCGTTCCGCTCCTCAGCGAGGTCGAGTGCAGTCCGCATCAACTGCTCGACGGTCGCCGGGTTCGCCACCGGGACGAGAATCCGTTGCTCGCGCTCCCGCCGTTCTTCCGCCGGCGCTCGCTCGGTCGTGACGGTCGGCGTCTCCTCTTCGAACTTCTCCGCTTCTTTCCGCTGAGAGTAGCCGTAGTAGAGGATGAGTCCCAGCCCCATCCAGATAGCGGTCGTCACGAGCGCGATGAACCCGTGGGAGTCGTGTCCCAATCCGATTTCCATCCCCAGCGCCGAGAGGAGAAACGGCGTCAACAGGAACTGGAGAACGATCCCGATCAGCGGCGGCCACGGCATGTACGGAACTTCGTACGTGCGTGGCAGGTCGGGGTGGGTCTTGCGCATCTTGATGACCGTCCAGTTGACCTGCACGAACAGCAGGATGAACATGATGTCCGCGGACGCCGCGACTGCCTCGATCGGCAGGGCGACCGCCATCAGCGCGATGAGAACCGCCGAGAGGAAAATCGCCCAGTGCGGCGTTCGTTTCTCGGGATGGACCTCACTGAAGACATCGGGGAGCGCCCTGTCCCGCCCCATCGCGAACGAGACGCGCGAGGAGGAGTAGACAGTCGCGTTCAGCGCACTCATCGTCGCCGTCAGCCCGGCGACCAGAAGTAACGGGACGCCGTAGGGAACGAACTGGCCGGCGGCCTCGATGATGCCGAGTTCGCCGAGGTCACCGAGCGCGCTCCACGTCGGGAGACTCGGGTCTGCGCTGTTCGGAATCCCGCCCGGCTGTGCGATGAGTTCCGCCGTCACGTCGATGCCGCCGATGGCCGCGAACGCGACGAGGATGTAGATTGGCACGACGATGGCGAGCGAGTAGAAAACCGCCTTCGGGACGTTCTCACCCGGTTCGACGACCTCTTCGCCGGACTGGACGATGATTTCGTAGCCCTCGAAGGCGATGTACGTGAACCCCATCGCACCGATAATTCCGATGGCGCCGTTCGGCGCGAACCGGGGGCTGTTGAAGAACTTCGACGGCCAGTCCGGGGTCTGAATCGTCGCCAGAATCCCGAAGGCGACGAAGATACCGAGAATGACGACCTTGATGAACGTCACAATCACGCCCGCCTTCCCCGTCTCCTCCGCGCCGCGGTAGTTGATGTACGCGAACAGAGCCACCATGAGGACCGCGAGGATTTTATCGAGGAGGCCACGGCCGATGAACCCGAGCAGTTGGAACCCCTCGGCGAGTACGCCCCCGTAGACCAGAAACTCAGTGAGGAACACGCCGAAGGTCACCGCGTACAGGGAACACGCGACGGCGTGCGCGAACCAGGACATCCAGCCCGCGTAGAAGCCGTTCGGATCGACGAGCGCTTCTTTCACCCAGAGATACCCCCCGCCCGCTTCCGGAAATGCGGCGCCGAGTTCGGCGTAGGAGACGGCCGTGAACAGCGCGACGAACCCGTTGAGAGCGAACGCGAGAATCAGCGCGGGCCCTGCGAGCCCCGCGGCGAAGCCCGTGAGGGCGAAGACACCGGCGCCGATCATGGCCCCGACGCCGATGAACGTGATGTCGAAGAGACTCATGTCCCGCGAGAGTTCCGTCTCGACGTCGCCGGACCCCTCCTGAGCGGCATCACCGCCCGTCTCTTGGCTCACGCGGTCCGAGGACTCATCGTCCATATCGAATGCAATTCGACGGGCGCCTATAAAATCGGGCGGCCGAGCGGGGAACTCACTCCGCCGCCCCACCTGTGACTGGCCCGACACTCCTGCTGGGCGCCGTCTCGTCTGTCACGGATTGGGGCCGCTGCAACAGGGCGGGACTCGGCACGCCGCTCGCATCGCGCGCAGGGGATCGACGGAGTCACGCTTTTGTCCGTTCCGCTCCCCGGGAGAGGGTATGCAGGTGGGACTCATCGGCGCGGGGCACATCGGCGGCCTCCTCGCCGACGCGATTCTCGCGACGGACCACTCGCTCGTCGTCCACGACGTCGAGGAGTCACAGGTGACGCCGCTCGTCGACCGCGGCGCGTCGTCGGCTCCCGGCCCGGCGGCCGTCGGCGAGCACTGTGACGCGGTGCTGCTGGCGCTCCCCGGCGCGCCCGAGGTGACGGCCGTCGCTCTCGAATCGGGTCTCCTCGACGCTCTCGACCCCGGCGACTCGCTCATCGACACCTCGACGACGGGTCCCGACGCGGCCGAACGGGTCGCGGAGGCCGCGGCCGACCGGGACGTGACGTTCGTGAGCGCTCCGGTCACCCGCGGCGGTCCCGGCCCCGACGACGGCCTCCACGCGATGGTCGGCGGGACCGAGGCGGCCCACGCCGCCGTCACGGACCTACTCGACGTCGTGACCCTCGACCACGCGCACGTCGGCGACGCGGGAACGGCCCAGCGGTTCAAACTCCTCTTGCAACTCCGCTATGCGGGACAGGCCGCCGTCGACGCGGAAGTCGTCGCGGCGGGTCGGGACCTCGACGTGCCGGTCGAACTGCTCGCCGACTTCCTCGACCTCGACGTGTCCGAGCGTCTCCTCGACGGCGACTTCTCGCCTGCGATTCCGGGGATGGGCGGCTTCGCCATCTGGCAGAAGGACCTCGGCTATCTCCTCGACGTGACGACGGAGACGGGGACGGCGACGCCGCTAGCGAGCGAGATACACGCGGCCTACACGCACGCCGACCGGGTGAAAACCGAGGACGAGCGACACGCCGCCGCCATCCGCTACCACTGGCGTCGCCTCAACGGCGCGTGACTACTTCTTCGCGCGGATGCGGCCCATGTTCAGCAGGTGGAACGTCGGGTCGCGGCGGTTCCACGCCGCCTCGTCGGTGGGCGCTTCCCACTCGCCGTGGTCCTGAAACGCGAGGTTGTACGTCCGGGCGATGGGGAGCAACGGAAGCGTCCAGTTGAACACCCACGCGAGTTTCTGCAGATACTCGCGGCGCTCGTCCCGGCTCAGCGCCCGGTTCAGCATCTGGTCCATGTAAACGACGGGGTAGTCGATTCGCTCGTCGCTGTCGGGCTTTCCGAGCGGCGGCGCCGAGACGGTGAACGCCTTCGTCTGCTCGGCGGTGAAACCCTCGACTTTCTCCGTCCACTCGTACTCCACCACGTCGACGTTGTCGTGTTTCTTTGCCCACTCCCTCACCCTCTCGTCGGTCCAGATGCCGAACTGGTGTCTGTCGGCGGACACCGCCATCGCCTGCGTGAACAGGCCCTTCGGGGACCCCTCCCACGAACGCCGTGCGAGGTCGAAGTCGCCCGCCGAGCGCATCGTCGAGACGGTGCTCTCGCCCCACGACCGGACCTGCGTCTCGACGCCGAGATCGCGCAGTTGGCCCTGCAGAACGCTCACGAATTGACTGGCGTTGCTCGCCGTGAGATACCGCAGTTTCCAGCGGTCCCCCTCCGGCGTGCGCCACCGGTCGCCGTCCTTCGTGAACCCCTCGGCGCGCAGGAGTTCGGCCGCCCGCTCCGGGTCGTAGTCGTAGGACTGGAACGATGCCATCAGGTCGTCGTCCATCCACCGGCCGGCCCCGTCGTACGTCAATCCCGCGGGGTTCGACGGCGGGTCGGCGGCGTACTCGTGTTCCGCGTCGGCCAGCCGCGAGGCATCGAGGGCGTACAGGAGCGCCTGTCGCACCCGCGGGGCGGCGAGTTCGGGCGAGCGGAGCCCGTTCGCGTGCAGTCCGAGCCAGCGCCGTCCGCCCCACCGGTGCATCCGCATGTCGTCGGGGAGCGACTCGACGGCGCTCGCCGGGGGCGGCGGAAGGATGCCGGGCATCGCGTCGTAGGTGCCCGTCGTCAGGCCACCCCACCGCACGTCGCGACTGCTGTGGACGAGCGCCTCCGCTCGTTCGAAGTTGAGTTCGTCGGCGTTGCGGAAGTGGGGGTTCGTCGTCATCTCGACGCGGTCCGGCGGGAGCTTAGACACCTCGAAGGGGCCCGAGACGAGGGCCGCCGTCGGGTCGGCGCGGTCCCCCGACACGCGCCGGTCGAGGAGTGACTCGATTTCGCGCTGGCCGGCGTCGCTGTAGGGGTCGGACACCGCCGCTACGTCGTCGAGCAGCGGTCGCGTCTCCGAGCGGTGCCGGAACACCTCGGCGGGGCCGGGCCGCGTGAGTTGCCGGCGGAGCCACCGCTCCACGTCTAGGTCCGCGTAGAGGCCGGGGTCGCTCAGGAAGCGCGCGGTCCGGCCGTCCCACTCCACGGCCGTCGTCGCCTCCAGCACCGACTTCGGATCGCCGCTGTCGGCCACCTCGCCGGGCGAGCGGTCGAGGGCGTAGCGCTGGACGCGGTACTCCATCGCCCAGTCGGCCGCGAGCACGTCGTCGCCGTTGTTCCAGCCACTCTGTTTGAGGTCGACGCGAATCTCCCCGCCGTCGTGGCCCCAGTCGGCGGCGAGCAGCGGTTTCACCGTGCCGTCCGGGTTCTCCGAACCGAGCCTGTCGAAGCAGTAGGGGTAGATGAGGCGGGGCCAGTCCGCGCGCATGTCTCCCTTCGTCCAGTCGTATCGCTCGTGTGGCTGTGGCGTGAACGTCCGGAACACCGGGGCGCCGTCGCCGCCGGAGAGACAGCCAGCGAGTGCCGTCGCGCCCCCCGCGCCGAGGCCGGCGAGAAAGGCCCGGCGGCGCCCGTCCACGTCCGCTCCCGTCTCGCCGTCAGACATTACCACGCCCGTAGGCCGTCGGCACGGGAAAACCTCGCGGTCACTCCGCCGGGTCGCGGAGGGCGTCTGGGAGTGCGTCGGTCAGGTCCGACGCCAGCAGGCCGTGGCCTCGCTGTTCGACGACGGCGTCGCCGGCCCGCCCGTTGGCGTAGGCCGCGACGGCCGCTGCCGGCACGGGGTCGCGGACGGCGAGGAGGGCACTCGTCACGCCCGCCAGCACGTCGCCCGTGCCCCCGACGGTCATCCCGGGGTTGCCCGTCCGGTTGATTCGCGTCGTCTCGCCGTCCGTCACCACGTCGTAGGCGCCTTTCACGAGGAGCGTGTGGCCCAGTTCGGCCGCGAACGACTCCACGGCGTCGGCGCGCGCCCGCCAGTCGGACTCGCGGGGGCCGCCCATCTCCGCGAGTTCGCCCTGATGGGGCGTGCAGACCAGCGTCGCGTCCGTCTCCACCTCCGGAACGACGCCGAGGGCGTCCGCGTCGACGACGGCGCGCCCCTCGTACCGTTCGAGGAACTCCCTGACTGCCTCGCGGGTGGCGTCCGCGTCGCCCAGCCCCGGGCCGAGGACCGCCACGTCTCGGTCGGCCGCGGCTTCCAGCAAGCCGTCGACGTGGGCGGGCGTCAGCACCGGCCCGTCGTAGCCGGCGGTGATGACGTCCGGGCCGTACCCCTGAATCGTGTCGGCCACTCGCTCGGGCGCGTGGACGAACACGAGGTCCGCGCCGGCCCGGAGCGCCGCCGTGGCGGTGAGCGCCGGCGCGCCGGTGTAGGGGCCGCCGCCGACGACCATCACCCGCCCGAAGTCGCCCTTGTGGCTCTGTGGGTCGCGCGCCAGTCCTTGCAGGTCCCCGGGGCCGACGAACGTCTCGGCGGCGTCGGGGATGCCGATGTCGGCCACCGTCACGCCCTCGCGGTCCGCGAGGCCGGGCTTGCGGTCGTGGAACGTCACGACCCGGTCTGCCTCGACGGCGACGCCGTGCGTCTCGCCCGTGTCCGCGTCGACGCCGGAGGGCACGTCGACGGCCACGACTGCCGCGTCGGCGTCGTTGATTTCTCGGGCGGCCGTACGCTCCGGGTCCCGAAGGGCGCCGGTGACGCCGGTGCCGAGCATCGCATCGACGATTACGTCCGGCCCGTCGAGCGCGAGGGTACGGGAGTCAGTCACTTCGCGGCAGTCGAGTTCGGCCTCTTGGAGTGCGTCCCAGTTCTCGCGGGCGATGTCCGTCGCGATGGCCGACCGGCGGCCCAGCAGGTGGACCGTCACGTCGAACGCCGAGAGGAAGCGCGCCGCGACGAAGCCGTCACCGCCGTTGTTTCCCCGGCCGGCGACGACGGCCACCTCGTCGCCCGGCGCGGCCACCTCGCGGACGGCGCGGGCGACGGCGTTGCCACTCGACTCCATCAACTGCTTGCGGGGGACGCCGAGGGCCGCGGCGTTCCGGTCCACCGCGGCCATCCGGTCGCTCGATATCATGGCCGGCGCTACGGCCGGTCGTCCCAAAAGCCCGTGGGTCAGCGCCGGATGCGGAAGCCGTCTTCGCCCTGCGGGTCCTCGTAGGACACCTCCACGTCCGTCACGTCGGCGGCGGGGCTCCCCTCGTGACAGAACTCGACCATCCGCTCCACGGCGTCCTCGGACCCTTCGAACACCGCCTCGACGCGGCCGTCGTCGAGGTTTCTGACCCACCCCTCGACGCCCGCGTCGCGGGCCTCGTCGCGCGTCGTCGCGCGGAAGAAGACGCCCTGCACCGTTCCGGAGACGAAGACGTGCGCTCGCGTCGCGGCTCTCATGGCCGTCGGTTCACCTGTCGCTCACTAAACGCCACCGGTCTGTCACGACCCGGCGCCGGTCCGGAGATAGTGGAAGAGGTAGGTCTGGTGGTAGCCCGCGTAGTCGCCGCCCAGTCGCTCCCGAATGGCCCGCGAGGTGTCGGCGTAGGAGCCGCGGGCGCAGTCGGGGTAGTGGTCCTCGATGGCCGAGCGAATCCACGTGTCGAGGGGCACGGCCTCCAGATGGTCCAGCGCGAAGAGGCAGATGCAGTCGGCCACCTTGTCGCCGACGCCGACGAACCCCGTGAGCGCGTCGCGGGCCGCCTCGTAGTCCAAGCCTGCCACGTCGGCGCGCGCGAGTTCGCCATCGGCCACCATGCCGGCCGTGTCGCGGACGTACGGCGCCCGGTAGCCCAGCCCCAAGTCCCGAAGTTCGGCCTCGCTCGCCGCCGCCAGCGTCTCCGGATCGGGGAACCCGTAGTAGGTGCGCTCGCCCAGTTCGATTGGGTCCCCGAACTCCCGGCGGAGGGCGGCCTGCATCGCGGCGATGCGACCCACGCGCATCTGCGCCGAGCAGATGAACGCGATGACCGTCGGGAAGAAGGGGTCGCGCACCAGACGGAGGCCCCCGAACTCGTCGTAGGCCGCGCGGACGAGTTCGTCCTCGGGCGCCGTCGCGGCGATGGCGTTCAGGTCGTCGTCGAGGCGGAGCAAGTCGGTGAGGATCGGTTCGGCGTCCGTGGTGGCCTCCCACTCCAGATGGTCGTCCCGCTGACGGACGCGAATCGCCTCGCCGTCGACGACGACGTGGTACCACGCGTCGCCGCCCGCCGGGGCGTCCGTCTCGTAGAGCGCGCCGTCGTCGCGGCCCCAGAGGTAGGACTGGCCGCTCTCTAGCGTCGCCTGCAGGTCGATGCCGCCCGGGAGGTCCGCGACGGACACGTGCCCTGTCTCCATCGGCGCACCGTTGCCGACGGGGGCTGAGAAGGCTGTCGGTCGGGCCAAGGTACTTTTAGTCGAAGCCCGTCTGTACACTCGATGATGGATTGCCGAGTAGTCGTCGAGGCGGCCGTCCCCGTGTACGACGTCTCCGAACCTGACGAGGCAGTGCGCATCGCCATCTCGAAGACGGGCGAGATGCTCAATCCCGACCTCAACTACGTCGAGATCGAGATGGGGGAGCGCGCCTGTCCCACCTGCGGGGACGACCTCGAACCGGCGTTCATCGCCGCCGACGAGGGACTGGTCGCCCTCGAACTCTCGATGTCCGTGTTCAACGTCGAACGCGAGGAACACGCGGCCCGCATCGCCCGCAAGGAAATCGGCGAGCGACTGGAGAACATCCCCCTCGAAGTCCTCGACGTGGAAATCGAGGAGGACGAGGACGAGGATGCAGAGGCGGACACCGGGGAGGAATCGACCGGCGGGGAGGAAGAGGACGTGCTGCCGGAGTTCGACGACCTGCTCGAAGAGGGGTAGCCGTCGCTACGTGGCGTGTGTATCCGCAGAGCGTCGCCCTGAATTTCAGTCGGCCTGGGCGGCGACTGCTTCCGTCGCTTCGGATTCGACTTCGTCCGTGATTCCGCCGATGAGCGCAAAAACAGCAGCCTTGTGGTCAGTCTTCGAGCGGTGGATGGATGTCGGTCGTACCCCCATCGTCTCGTACTCTGTCAGATCCAGCGATGCGTCCTTGTGTTCCTCGTAGTGATTGCCGACCTCTGCGAGCAGGCCGTGGAGGTGGATCAGCTCCTGCTTCTTCATAACCAAGCGTTTGTTGCAGGTGGAGGGTTATATTATTATCCTGAGTACCGTTACCACACTACCGCCTAAGTATTCCGGAGAGAGTCTGACGTAAGAAACACTCGACCGCATCGCCGTGAAAGGTTTTTACGGCGTCCGTCCCCAACGAAGCGGTATGGAGTACGACGATGCGCTGGACCGGGCGCTGGAGAGTACCCCTGACATCCAGTCCGACAGCGAGCGATTCGAGGTGCCGGACCCGGACGTTCGGACGGAGGGCAACGCCACAGTCTACGAGAACTTTCAGGCGACCATCGACCGACTCGACAGGGATGGTGACCACTTGCTGAAGTTCCTGCAGGACGAACTCGGCACGAGCGCTCACATCGACGAGAGCGGCCGCGCCCGCCTCACCGGCGAGTTCCGCGCGCGGCGCATCTCGGACGTCCTCGACGACTACGTGGAGTCCTACGTGCGCTGTCCGGAGTGTGGCCTGCCGGACACGCAACTGACCCGGGAGCAAGGCGCGCTTCTCATCCGCTGTGAGGCCTGCGGGGCGCGGTCCCCTGCCGGCGAGTGATCAGCTTTCGAGCCGTTTGAGGTTCTCGAGGTCGCGGTCCGTCCGCATGAAGAGGGCCGTCCGCCGCGTGGCGTGACATTCCGGACAACTGTAGTTCTCGTCGTGATTCGGGAGTTCGGAGGGGGTCATCTCCCAGCTCTTCTGACACTCGGGGCAGAGCAGTTGCACGTACGCCTCGTGAGCCATGCCGCGAACTGCGGGCCGTCACCGGAAAAATCTACTGGCGCCTACTGTGTGAACAAGTGCCCTTCCGTGGGCACGTCGAACAGTCCGATTCGCGCGCCGGCGTCGAGCCACGCGTGACCGTAGGAGAACGCGGCGAGGGCGTTCACCGGGTCGTCGTCGGCCCGGAAGTGCCGCCCGTCCTCCAGATACGCGCGGGCCATCTCCTCGCACTCGTCGGCGGCGTCCGCTAGCGGCGTCTCCGGCGGTGCCGTCACCTCCGCGGCGTCGAGGGCCGCGGCGAGCAGTTCCTCGTAGCGGTCCGTCTTCTCCGTGAGGTCGGCGGGCATACCGCTCCCGACCCGGCGTGGGGTCATATGGGTGACGACCCGAGCGGAGGCGAGATGGGCGGGCAACACAACCTCCTTTACCGTCCGCGGCGCACGTAGACGTATGACCGACACGGAACCAGTCGAACACCGGCGCCTCGTCATCGCCGGGACGGGCATCGCGGGCCTCACGGCGGCCATCTACGCCGCGCGGTCGAACAACGACCCCCTCCTGCTGGAGGGCGACGAACCGGGCGGCCAGTTGACCCTCACCACGGAAGTCGACAACTATCCGGGCTTCCCGGAGGGCATCTCCGGGCCGGAACTGGTGAACAACATGAAAGAGCAGGCCGAGCGCTTCGGCGCGGACATCCGCAACGGCGTCGTCGAGGACGTCGACGACTCCGCCAAGCCCCTGACGGTGACGCTCACCAACGGCGACGTGTACCACGCCGACGCGCTCATCGCGGCCTCCGGCGCGAGCGCCCGCACCCTCGGCATTCCGGGCGAGGACGAACTGATGGGCTACGGCGTCTCCACCTGTGCGACCTGCGACGGCGCGTTCTTCCGCGGCGAGGACATGATCGTCGTGGGCGGCGGCGACGCCGCGATGGAGGAGGCCTCCTTCCTCACGAAGTTCGCGGACACGGTGTACATCGCTCACCGCCGCGACGAGTTCCGCGCGGAGGACTACTGGATCGACCGCGTGCAGGACCACGTCGCGGACGGCGACATCGAAATCATGCGAAACACCGAGGTGACCGAAATCGAGGGGACCCCGGAGGAGGGCGTCGACAGCGTCTCGCTCGTCCGAAACCCGGAGGGGCACCCCACGGACAAACTCGGCGACCCGCAGACGGAGGCCTTCGAGATGGACGTGGGTGCCGTCTTCCTCGCCATCGGCCACACGCCGAACACGGGCTACCTCGACGACACCGGCGTCGAACTCGACGACGAGGGGTACATCGTCGCCGAGGGTGGCGACGGCGGTGGACAGACGAAGACGGGCGTCGACGGTATCTTCGGCGCCGGCGACGTGGTGGACTACCACTACCAGCAGGCCGTCACGGCCGGCGGCATGGGCTGTAAGGCCGCGCTGGACGCCGACGAGTATCTCGAAAGCCGCGGCAGTACGGTCGCGACGGGCGAGGAAGCGGGCGCGGAAGCCGACGACTAGTCGAGTCGGAAGGCGTCGGCACGCCGCACGGCCCGCCGGAAGCCGACGTACCCGGCGCCGACGCCGAGCGCAACCGAGACGGCGAGACCGGTCAGTTGAAGCGTCCACGCGGGCGGCCCGAGCGTCGCCGCCGTCACCGCGAGGTGGCCCACGAGAGCGGGCAGGCCGATCGCGACCATCGCGAGGAGGAAACTGACGAACGCCCACGGACTCGGGACGACGACCTCACGGCTGTCGTTAATTCTCGTCGCCTCTAACTTCGGATAGCGCGTCCCGAACGCCGCAGCGACGCCCGTCCCGGCGACGCAGAGGATGGCCATCCCCACCACGTCTGCGGCCGCGACGAGCGGCGTCAGTGGACTCGCGACGGCGACGGCGGCCACCGCGAGGACGGTCAGCGGAAGGCCGACTGCCAGTTCGCCCACCGCGGCGCCCGCGACCAACCGCCGTCCGCCGACGCCGGTGGTCAACGTCGCCGGCAACACGTCGCCCTCGTTGCCGATGGGGTTCAGCGTGTACAGCCCGCCGGTGACGACGGCCCCGGTCAGCCCCACGGTGACGGGAAGTCGCATCGGCACGACGCCCGACACCGCGAACAGCTGGACCTCGTAGAACAGAAAGAAGACCGGCACGACGGCGTACTGGACCGTCACCGGCGACCGGACCGCGCGCCGGACACAGGTGACCGCAACCTGTCGCACGGGACGGTCGACGAGGCCGGAGAGCGCCCGGTCGAGGCCTTCGCCGCCGAAGCCAGCGGTCTCACGGCCGGATGACTGCTCTGCGGACTCGCGGAGCCAGAGCCCCCGGGCGACTCGCCCCGCCGCGAGGCTGCCGCCGGCCGGGAGTGCGAGCAACAGCGCCGCCCCGACGGCGACCCGGAGCGGCGAGGTGTCGACGCCCGGCACGAGCGCTATCGCCGGGTCGCCGAGCCACGCGAGCGGAATCTCGTCCGTGGCGCGCCTGACGGCGGCGAGGGACACGTCGACGTTCACCGCGAGGGGCACCGTGTAGAGCGCCGGAATCGAGACGGCGCTGAGGAGGCTGATCGCGGTTCGGTGTCGCGCGACGAACGCCGACCGGGCGGCGAGTCGCTTCGCGAGCAGTCCGCCCACGTACCCCAGCGCCGTCCCGCCGACGACGAGCGCCGCCGCGACGAGCAGAACGGTGAGGCCGGCCGTCGCGGACCGGGCGCCGATGGCCAGTCCGACCGACCCGGCGGCCAGCGGGAGCGCCAGAAACGACGCGTACCGACACACTTCGGCCGCGAGATGGCCGACGGCCACCGCGCGGGGACTCGCGGCCGTGAGCAGGGCCGCCGGCGCGTCGGGCCACCCGACCTGCTTGACCGTACGCTGGACGCCCATGAAGCCGACGAACGCGAGGAGGAGCACCGCGCCCGCCCGGGCGCCGACGACGCCGGCCTCGATTTCCTCGGTCCGGAGCACCCTCCCCAGCACGAACCCGCCGAAGCCGGTGCCGCCGACGTACACGAGGCCCACCAGCGTGAGGGCCACGAGTTTCAGTGCGACGCGGTCCGTGTCGGCTACGCGGCGCCACGACCGACGGACCTCGGTGCGGGCGACGAGGGCGGCGTCGCGCGCGTCTTCACGCAACGTCTCGACGGAGAGGCCGTCCGCGGAGGGCATGTCCTGCGGCGCTTTGTGTGCCAGCCGCTTCATCGGTTCGGTTCCCGAGAATCCACAGTTCCTTACGTCGGGCGGGCGAACGGCGGCTATGGCTGACGAACTCACAGTCACGGTCGAAGTCGACGACGACACCGACGAAGTCCGCCTTCCGGAGGGCCTCGTGGAGATGTTCAGTGAGGGCGACGAACCGCCCGCCACGGTCGTGGCCGACATCCTGCAGGTCGCGTTCACGCAACGCGCACACTCCGTCGTTCACCACGGGCACGGCGAGGCCGACGAGGAGATGGAGGCAATCGAAGACCACGCGCTCGACCTGTTCGAGGAGCGCTTCGGGCAGACGTTCGAGGAAGCGACCGGTCACTCCCACTAATCGACGGTCCAGCGGAGAAGCACGCCGTCGTCCAGTCGTTCTACCCCGACCAGCGACAGGTCCACGAACGCCTCGGGCAGGCCGAACCCCTCGCCGTCCGCGAGCGTCGGCGCGTCGCGGCCGCCGATGAGCGTGCCGCCGACGAACACCGAGAGGTCGTCGACGAGGCCCGCCTCGAACAGCGAGAAGATGAGTTCGCCGCCGCCCTCGACCAGCAGCGACTCGACGCCCGCGGCTTCGAGGGCGTCGAGGGCCTCGGGGAGAGCCACCCGGTCCGCGCCGGCCCTGATGACCGTCGCGTCCGGCACGTCCTCGTCGGGGGCGGCCTCGCTGGCGAGGAGGTACGTCGGCGCGGCGTCGTCCAGAATCCGTGCGTCCCGGGGCGTCCGCAGGCGCGAGTCCGCGACGACTCGGGCCGGCGTCGCGCCCGCGACGGTGAGGTGTGGGTCGTCCGCGAGAACCGTGCCGACGCCGACCATCACGGCGTCGCTCTCGGCGCGCATCCCGTCGACGCGCGCGAAGTCCTCGTCGCCGCTGATGGCCACCTGCTCGCGACGGTGCGAGGCGAGTTTTCCGTCGGCGCTCGTCGCGGCGTTCACGCGGACGTGCATCGGCCCCTCGTAGGGGGGTGGCCGGAAAACGGCTTTCGGTCACGCAGTACGCTTTTAGGCGCCTGTCACGAAGAACGAGGCGATGGAGTTAGAAGACCATGCCGAGGACCTCGCCTCCGACCTCGGCGTTGACAAACAGGAGGTCGAAGAGAGTCTGCGCAACCTCGTGGAGTACAGCGTCCCCATCGAGGAAGCCAAGCAGAGCCTGCGACGCAAGTACGGCGACGACGGCGACGGCGGGAGCGCAACCCCGACGACGGCCGACGTGGCCGACGTGACGACGGACTCGGGCAACGTCACCACCACCGTCCGGGTCCTCACCGTGGGCAAGCGCCCCATTCGCTATCAGGGCGAGGACCACGTCATCTTCGAGGGCGAACTCGCCGACGAGACGGGCACCATCTCCTACACCGCGTGGGAGGACTTCGGTCTCAGCCCCGGCGACACCATCACCGTCGCGAACGCCTCCGTCCGCGAGTTCGAGGGCCGCCCCGAACTCAACTTCGGCGAGAACTCCTCCGTGGAGTTCCTCGAGGAACCGCTCTCCGTCGACACCGAGGTCGGTGGCGACGCCGGCCTCGCCGACCTCGAACCGGGTGACCGCGGCGCCAACGTCGAGGTCACCGTCGTCGAGTGCGAGGAGCGCACCATCGACGGGCGCGACGGCGAGACAGAGATTCTGAGCGGCGTCCTCGGCGACGAGACGGGGCGTCTGCCCTTCACCGACTGGGAGCCCCGCTCCGAAATCGAGGCGGGGGCGTCGCTCCGCATCGAGAACGTCTACGTCCGAGAGTTCCGGGGCGTCCCCTCGGTGAACCTCTCGGAGTTCTCGGTGGCCACGCCCCTCGACGGCGAGGTGGAGATGAGTGGCCCACAGCGACTCTCGATTCGGGAGGCCGTCTCACGCGGCGGCGCCTACGACGTGGCCATCGTCGGCGACGTCATCGACGTCCGTGACGGCTCCGGCATCGTCCAGCGCTGTCCCGAGTGCAACCGCATCGTCCAGAACGACCGATGTCGCACCCACGGCGAGGTGGACCCCGAGGACGACCTGCGGACCAAAGCCATCCTCGACGACGGCACCGGCACGGTGACGGCCGTCTTCGACGCCGACCTCACGGCCGACATCTACGGCGGCACGCTCGACGACGCCCTCGACGCCGCCCGTGAGGCGATGGACCAGTCCGTCGTCGCCGAGGCCATCAGCGACGAACTCGTGGGTCTCTCCTTCGAGGTCCGGGGCCACCTCAGCGTGGACGAGTACGGTGCGAACCTCGAAGTCGTCGAGTTCGGCCCCGTCGAGGAGGACCCGTCCGAACGCGGCGAGCGACTGCTCGCGGAGGTGGGCCGATGAGTTCGAATGAGGACGGACCCGCCAGCGGCCGCGAAGTCGCCTACCGCCTGTTCGCGGCGGAGTTCGACGACGCCGACTTCAGTCACTCCGAGAGCGACGAGGAGCGAGCGCCGAACTACGTCGTCACGCCGACGGGGGCGCGCGTCAACCGCCTGTTCGCCGTCGGCGTCCTGACGGAAGTCGAGCAGGTGGGCGAGGACGTCCTCCGCGCCCGCGTCGTGGACCCGACGGGCGCGTTCGTCGTCTACGCGGGCCAGTATCAGCCGGACGCCATGGCGTTCCTCGACGACGCCACGACGCCCGCCTTCGTCGCGGTGACGGGGAAAGCCCGCACGTTCCAACCGGAGGACAGCGACCGGGTGTTCACGTCGGTCCGGCCCGAGAGCGTGAGCGAAGTCGACGCGGAGACGCGCGACCGGTGGGTCGTCCACACGGCCGAGCAGACCCTCGACCGGGTCGCGACGATGGCGGACGCGCTTGACCGCCCGGAGCGCGGCGACGACCTGCGCGCCGTCCTCGACGACGCGGGCGTGCCGGAAGGACTCGCGGCGGGCGTCCCCCTCGCCATCGCCCACTACGACACGACGGAGGCGTATCTCGAAGCCCTCCGGACGCTCGCGCTCGACGCCGTCGAAGTCGTCACCGGTGACCGCGACGAGGCGGGCGAACTCGCACTCGCGCCCGACGAGGGCGGCGCCGCCGAAGCCGACCTCTCGTTCAGCGGACTGGGCGAGGCTTCCCCCACCGACCACGCGCCCGAGGCGGAGACGGCCGTCGAGAGCGCCGTCGAGGAGACGGACGCCGAGGCGGGGTCCTCGGGCACGGAGATGGAGAGCGAACTCGAAGGCGAGCGCGCGGACGCGACTGCGGCCGAGACGGACGTCGAGGCCGGAGCCGAGGTAGAGGCCGGCCCCGAGTCCGGAACGGAGACCGAAACTGACGAGGCTGAGTCCGAACCCGAGGAGTACGAACTTCCCGAGGAGGAACGCGAGGCCGTCATCGAGGAACACGGCGTCGAGTTCTCCACCGGAACCGAGGTGCCCGACGCGGGCGAGGCGGACATCGAGACGCCCGACGTCGAGGAGGTGGCCGAGGACGCCGAGGACGCGGGGGAGGACGCGGAGACGGCCGACGAGGCGGCCGACGCAGACGTCGCCGAGGAGGACCTGCAGGACCTCGTGGTCGAGTACATGACCGAGATGGGCGACGGCGGCGGCGTCCCGCGTGGGGACCTCGTCGCGGCGGTCACGGAGGACTACGACGTGAGCGCCGAGGCCGTCGAGGACGCCGTGCAGGACGCCCTGATGGCCGGCCAGTGCTACGAGTCAGGTGACGACGAACTCACCCCAATCTGACGTGGCGCGCGTCGACCCGGTTCCCGGTTCGCCCGCCGCCGTCGCCGACCTCGGCGCGGAGACGGCCCTCGTCGTCGCGGACTACCACGCCGGCATCGAGCGGTCGCTCCGGTCGGAGGGCGTCGAACTCCCGTCGGCGGCCGACGAGCGACGCCGCGAACTCCTCTCGCTCGTCGCCGAGACGGGCGTCGACCGGGTGCTGTTCTTGGGGGACCTCGTCAGCACCATCGGGCAACCGAGCGGCGAGGAGCGCACGGAACTGACAACCCTCGTCGACGCGCTCCCGGTCCCGGCGACGCTCGTGCCCGGGAACCACGACGGCGAGGTGGGCGAAGCCGCTGCCGTCGAGGTGACCGACGCCGACGGCGTTCGCTACGGCGACGTGGCGTTCGCGCACGGCCACACGTGGCCCGACCCCGCCTTGCTCGACGCCGACGTGCTGTGCATCGGCCACGAGCATCCACAGGTCCGCCTCGAAGACGAGGTGGGAGGCCGCCGCGTCGAACGGGCGTGGCTCCGCGGACCGCTCTCGGCGGCCCCGTTCAGCGACCACTACGGGGAGTCCCTCTCGTCGGCCGCAGAACTGGTCGTCTTCCCGGCGTTCAACGAGCGCTGTGGCGGGTCGTGGGTCAACGTCGACGGACAGGGCTTCCTCGCACCGTTCCTGCCCGATGCGCTCCCTGCGGGGGAGGCCTACCTGCTCGACGGAACGCGGTTGGGTCCCTACGCCGAGGTGTGACCTACCAGCGGTGGTGGACGTACTCCTGTACGTGCGCCTCGTAGGCGTCCCGAACCGCGCCGTGTTCGCGGTGCGAGAGCGAGTCGAGGTCGGCCGCGGCGGCGTTCTCCCGGACGTGCTGTGGGTCCGTCGAGCCGGGAATCACCGTCGTCACGGCGTCGAAGTCGAGAATCCAGCGGAGCGTGTACTGCGCCATCGTCGCGTCCGCCGGGACGAGGGGGCGCATCTCCTCGACGACGCTGAGACCGTCCGCGAACGGCGCGCCGGCGAACGTCTCTCCCCCCTTCGCGCCGACCCCAGCCTCGACGCCGTCTCGGACCGCGCGGCCGCGGTGGTCGTCCTCGGCGAACTCCGTCTCGGCGTCGAAGGCGTCCGCGAGGAGGCCCGAGGCGAGCGGGACGCGGACGACCACGCCCACGTCCTCCTCGGCCGCACGCTCGAAGAAGCGCTCGGCGGGGCGCTGACGGAGCGGATTGAAGATGATTTGGACGGACTGCACGCCGTCGTATTCGAGTGCCTTCAGCCCCTCCTCGACTTTCTCGACGCTGACGCCGTAGTTGCGAATCTTCCCCTCGGCTTCGAGCGCATCCAGCGCCGCGAACGTCTCGGGCTGATAGTACGTCTCGGTCGGCGGGCAGTGCAGTTGGAGCAAGTCGAGGCTGTCCATCCCCAGTCGCTCCCGGCTCTCGTCGACGAACGATTCGAGGTTCTCGCGGTTGTAGCGCTCGGCCTCGTGGGGCCGGAGTTGGCGCCCCGCCTTCGTGAGGACGTAGATTCGCTCGTCGGGGTCCGCCTCGGCCAGCACCTCGCGGATGAGGCGCTCCGCGCGCCCGCTCCCGTACACGTCGGCGGTGTCGACGAGGTTCATCCCCGCGTCGAGGGCGGCGCGAATGGACTCTTTGACCGCTTCGTCGCTCGCTTCGCCCCAACTCGGGCCGACGGTCCACGTCCCAAGTCCGACTTCCGTCACGTCCCAGCCTGTCGCTCCCAAGGGTCGTCTGTCCATACCCGTCGGTCGGCCGAGCGACCCTTAACCGTGGCCGTTCCGGCGAGGCGGTGGGCTTAATCGCCTCTGGCCCCTCTCCCCGACGATGACAGCGGGGCGGCAGGCGACGGACGCGAGCGTCTTCGCTCGCTTCGGCGACGGGGTGCGGGCGGCGCTCTCCGAACGCGGCTTCGACGCGCCGACGGAGCCACAGCGTCGCGCCATCCCGCCCCTCGCCGACGGTCGGAACGCCCTCGTCGTGGCGCCGACCGGCACCGGCAAGACGGAGACGGCGATGCTCCCCGTCCTCGACGCTATCGCCGAACGCGACGACCAGTTCGGGATGCAGGCGCTCTACGTCACGCCCCTCCGGGCGCTCAACCGCGACATGCGCCAGCGCCTCGACTGGTGGGGCGACGAACTCGGCCTCGACGTCGACGTGCGCCACGGCGACACGACCCAGTACCACCGCCAGAAGCAGGCCGAGGACCCCCCGGACGTGTTGGTGACGACGCCCGAGACGCTACAGGCGATGCTGACCGGGAAGAACCTCCGGACGGCCCTCGAAGACGTGAACCACGTCGTCGTCGACGAGGTGCACGAACTCGCGGCCGCCAAGCGCGGGGCGCAACTCACTGTCGGCCTCGAACGCCTGCGGGAACTCGCCGGGCCGTTCCAGCGTATCGGCCTCTCGGCGACGGTGGGGGACCCCGAGGAGGTGGGCCAGTTCCTGACCGGCGGCCGCGACTGCGCCGTCGTCGAAGTCGACGCCGGCAGTCTCGTGGACTTCGAGGTGGTGCGCCCCGAAATCACCGACGCCGACGAGCGACTGGCCAGCGAACTCATGACGGACGCGGAGATGGCCGCGCACGTCCGGGTCATCCGCGACGTGGTGGAGCGCCACGACTCGACGCTCATCTTCGTCAACACGCGCCAGACGGCCGAAGCGCTGGGCTCCCGCTTCAAGGAAGTCGGCGCCGATGTGGACGTTCACCACGGGTCGCTGTCCCGCGAGGCCCGCGTCGACGTCGAGGAGCGATTCAAGGACGGCGACCTCTCGGGTCTGCTCTGCACGTCCTCGATGGAACTCGGCATCGACATCGGGCGCGTGGACCACGTCGTACAGTACGGCAGTCCGCGCGAGGTGGCTCGCCTCCTCCAGCGAGTCGGCCGCGCCGGCCACCGGAGCGACCGGGTGTCCTCAGGCACGGTGGTCACCGGGTCCGCCGACGACACGTTCGAGGCGATCGCCATCGCCCGCCGGGCCGCCGAGGACGAGGTGGAACCCGCTGACATTCACGCTGGGAGCCTCGACGTGGTGGCGAATCAAGTCGTCGGCCTCGCGATGGACTTCGGGGACCTCTCGGC
Organism: Halobacteriaceae archaeon; assembly: GCA_042216675.1. GTDB lineage: Archaea > Halobacteriota > Halobacteria > Halobacteriales > Halobacteriaceae > JBDGTS01. Next base: position 37,734 of record JBDGTS010000003.1, read on the forward strand.
GCGCCGCGCGTACGAAATCGTCACCGCGGCCTATCCCTATCGGGCCCTCTCGGAGAGCGAGTTCCGCGAGGTGGTCCGCGAAATCGCGGGGAACGGCCTCGTCTGGCTCGACGAGGACGCCGACAGAATCGAGAAGTCCGGCGGGACGTGGCAGTACTTCTACGCCAACCTCTCGATGATTCCCGACGAGGAGACCTACGAGGTGCGGGACATGGCCGCCGGCGGGCAGGTGGGCACCCTCGACGAGCGATTCGTCCGCAACTTCGCGGAACCGGGCGCGTCGTTCGTCCAACGCGGCGAGATGTGGCGCATCGCGGAAGTCGACGACGAGGAGACGACGGTGCGCGTGACGCCCATCGAGGACCCCTCCGGCGAGGTGCCGTCGTGGACCGGCCGCGAGATTCCGGTGCCACGCCCCGTGGCGGGCGAAGTCGGGGAACTCCGCGGCGTCGTCGGCGACCAACTCGACGCCGGTGCCGACCCGGACGCCGTCGCGCGGGACCTCACCGCGCGCTACCCCGCCGACGAGGCGACGGTGCGCTCGGCCGTCGAGCAGGTGGCCCGGCAAGTCGAGGCCGACGCGCCCGTACCCACCGACGAGCGAATCGTGGTTGAGCGAGAGGCCCGCACCGTCGTCGTCAACGCGGCGCTGGGCCACCAGATAAACGAGACGCTCGGGCGCCTGCTCGCGGCGCTGCTGGGCCAGCGCACCGGCTCCTCGGTGGGGATGGAAACGGACCCGTACCGCATCGAACTCGACTTACCGACGGGCGTGGGCGCTCGCGAGGTGCGCGAGGTGCTGTCCGAGACGGACCCCGACCACGTCGAAGGCCTCATCGAGTTGAGCCTGAAGAACTCGGACTCGCTGAAGTTCACGCTCGCCCACGTCGCCGCGAAGTTCGGGGCGCTCAAGCGCTACCGGGGGTCCACTGGGCCGGGTATGTCCGGTGACCGACTGCTCGCGGCGCTGGAGGACACCCCGCCGTATCACGAGGCCGTTCGGGAGGTGATGCACGAGGAACTCGACGTCCCGGGGGCGGCGCGCGTCCTCGACGCCATCCAGTCCGGCGACTTGGAGCTGGTGACCCACGGCGGTCACACCGCCATCGGCACGGACGGCCGGTCGAGCGGACGGGAACTTCTCGCGCCCGCCGACGCGGACGCCAGCGTCGTGCAGGCCGTCGAGGAGCGCATCCTCGACGACGACGTGCGCCTCGTCTGTCTCCACTGCGGCGACTACGACCGGGAGAAGCCGGTTCGTCGCGTCGCCGACCAGCCCGAATGCCCTCACTGCGGGTCGACGCGCATCGCCGCGCTCAGCCCGTGGGCCGAGGAGACGGTCAAGGCCGTCAACAGCCCGGACAAGGACGACGAGGAGCGCAAACTGACCGAGCGCGCCCACCGCAACGCGAGCATCGTCCAGAGCCACGGCAAGAAGGCCGTCATCGCCCTGCGGGGGCGGGGCGTCGGCCCGCAGAACGCTGCGCGCATCATCAACAAGCACCGCGAGGACGAGGCCGACTTCTATCGGGACATCCTCGAACGGGAACGGGAGTACGCGCGGACGAAAGCGTTCTGGGACTAGCGATATCCGAGCAGAGCGAGGATATCGGACTCGCGAGCGGGGAGCGTTGCGAGGCGCGAACGCAGTGAGCGCCTCGATAGTGCGAGCGGGGAGGAACGACCCGCGAGCAGAGCGACCCGCGAGCGGCGGTAGTGGAAGAAGCGCCCGCTACTCGATGTCCACGGCTTCGCCCTCGCGCGCCGCCTCGTAGATGGCCTCGATGGCGCGCATGTCGACGAGGCCGTGTTCGCCGTCGGGGTAGACGTCGTCGCCCGTGAGAATCCGGTCGGCGAAGTAGTCGAACTCCGCTTCCATCTGGTCGGGGTAGTCGTAGGTGATGTCGGCCGTCTGGCCGCCGCGGCGCACCGTCAGCGACCGGCTCACGTCCTCGGCGTAGGCGGGTTCGTAGCGGAGTTCGCCCTCCGTGCCGACGACGGAGAGGTGGCCGCTCCCGTATGCGTTCTGGCTCGTCGTGCACGTCGCGTAGACGCCGTCCTCGAAGGTGAGTTGGAAGCCCGCGCGCTCGTCGGGGATGCTCTCGAACTCGGGCGTCTCGGAATGCATCGCGGCCTGCGCGCGCACCGGGTCCCTATCGAGGACGAAGCGCGCCGTGTTCAGCGGGTAGATGCCGATGTCCGTCACCGACCCGCCCTCGCCCGCGAGGTCCGGGTTCAGGCGCCACTGGTCGGGGTCGGGAATCATCTCCAAGAGGCGCTGTGAGTTGTGCCCGTGGACGAAGACGGGGTCGCCGACGACGCCCGCCTGCACCGCCTCGCGCATCCGGCGGATGCCGGGGTCGGTGTGCATCCGGTAGGCAATCATCAGCGGCACGTCCTCGGCGGCGGCGACGAGTCGCTCCGCGCGGTCCACGCTGGCCTCCATGGGCTTCTCGCAGAGGACGGCCTTGTCCAGTTCGGCGGCCGTCTCGACGTACTGGAGGTGGAGCGCGTTCGGCGTGCAGACGTAGACGGCGTCGTACGCGTCGGCGGCGGTTCCGTCGTGGAACTCCTCGTAGGTGATGCCGGCCTCGGCCCCGCAGTCGTCGGCCACACGCTGGGCCTTCTCCGCGTCGGAACTCACGAGAACGGTCGTCTCGCAGAACTCCGAGTCCGCCACGGCGGGGATGGCGAAGTCCGTGACCCACCAGCCGACGCCGATCATCGCGAACCGCACGGTCCCCCCCTCGGCGCGTTGCCAGTCCCGGCGTGTGAACTCCCCGAGATACTGCTGTAGGTCCATGCGAAATTGTTTACCTGACCCCGAGTTAACGATTGTGACTCGTCACCACGACGTGATGGTCACGTCGCGGAGGGGCGCGTCGAGGGGCAACTCGACCTGACTGTCGGTGTAGTGCGAGATGTAGATGCCGGCGATGACTTCCAGCGACTTGCGGGCGGCCTCGCCCGGCGAGCGGTTCTCCGCCTCGCCGTCGAGCAGTTCGACGACGTGTTCCGCGGCGTTCGGGAACGCGGCCTCGTAGTCCTCGTCCCACGACCACCCGTCGGCGATTTTCGGATGGTCCGTCTCGACGTGGGCGCCGTCGTCGAGGTCCCAGTAGCGCCACTCCTCGTCGTCGTTGTTGAGGTACAGTTTCCCCTCGCTCCCGACGAGGTTGAACGTCATCGAGGACGCATCGCGGGGCACCGTGCAGTCGATGGTCGCGAACGTGCCGTCCTCCATCACGACCATCCCGCCGCCGCCGGCGTCGTCCACTCGCTGGTCGGCCGAGAGCGCGTCCACCGCCTCGTTCTCGCCGGTGACGTGGCCCGCGACGGTGGCGGGGTCGGTCTCCAGTAGATGCACCAACAGGTCGATGACGTGCGTGGCGTTGCGAAGCAGTTCCATCCGGAACTGGACCGCGGCCGAGCGCACGTCACCCAACACGTCGTCCTCGGCGACGGCCTCCCGGAGCGACACTACCTTGTCCGTGAACCGGAAGGAGTGGTTGACGAGCAGTTCGGCGCCCTCGTCGTCACAGACGTCGATCATCTCCTCGGCGTCCGTCACGGAGGACGCGATGGGCTTCTCACACCAGACGACGTCGGGGTCGCCGACCGTCGCCGCGTCGACGACGTGGTCCGCGTGGAGGAGCGACGGCGTGCAGACGCTCACCACGTCGAGGTCCTCCTCCTCCAGCATCGACTCGTGGCCGTAGTAGCGCCGGTCCTCGGGAATCTCCCACGCGTCGCCGAACGTGTCGAGTTTGTCGCGGTCGATGTCGGCGACGGCGACCAGTTCGACGCCCTCCGCGGCCTCGTAGCCGCCGGCGTGACTCGCTCGCACCTTCTCGCGTCCGATCTGTTCCTCCTCGTGCATGCCGAGGATGCCCATGCCAGCGATCCCGCCGGTGCCGATGATGCCCGCGCGATAGGTCATACGCCACCTCCGGCCACCGGCGGCATTAAACTGGCTCTTAGCCGCCGCGCTTAGGTACGTCCCCACCGACAGGCCGGTATGTCGGACCCCTTCGTCGTCGTCGGCGGCGACGCCGCCGGACTCAGCGCCGCGAGCAAGTGCAAGCGCGAGGACCCCGACCGCGAGGTGGTCGTCTTCGAACGCGGCGCGTGGGTCTCCTACGCCCACTGTGGGATGCCCTACTACGTCGGCGGCGACGTCGACCACATCAGCGACCTCCTCTCGCTCTCGCCCGAGCAGGTGGCCGACCGCGGCATCGACCTGCGCCGTCACCACGAGGTGGTGGCCGTGGACACCGACGCCCGGACGGTCACCGTCGAGGGGCCGAACAGCCGAATCGAACAGCCCTACGCCGACTTGCTCGTGGCGACCGGCGCTCGCGCCCGCGAGGACCACATCGGCGGCACGGACCTCGACGGCGCGTTTACGATGCACTCGATGGACGCCGCCGCGGCGGTCCGGGCCGCGCTCGACGACCCCGACGACGCGGCGGCCCCACTCGACGTGCCCTACGTCGACGAGGACCGAGTCGGGACGTACGCGGCGTGGGACCCGCCCGAAACTGTCGCCGTCGTCGGCGGGGGGTACGTCGGCGTCGAGATGGTCGAGGCGTTCGTCAATCGGGGCTGTGACACGCACCTGTTCCACCGCTACGAGCGACCGCTCCCGAACTTTCCGGACCCGGTTGGCGACGCGACGGCCGAGGCCCTCCGCGAGGCGGGTGCGACGCTCCACCTCGGCACCCCCGTGGACCGCCTCGTCGGCGACGAACGGGTGCGGGCCGTCGACCACGCCGAGGGCCGCTTCGACGTCGACCTCGCCGTCGTCGGGGTCGGTATCGCGCCCAACGCGGAACTGGTCGCCGAAACGCCGGTCGAACTGGGCGACTCGGGCGCTATTGCCGTCGACGAGTACGGCGAGACGTCGGTCGAGGGTGTCTACGCCGCCGGGGACTGCGCCGAGGACCGCCACGCCGTCACCGGTGCCTCGACGTGGGTGCCACTCGGCCTCACCGCGAACCGCGCGGGCCGCGCCGTCGGCGCGACGGTGGCCGGCGACCCGACCCCGGTGGGCGACGTGGCCGGCACGGCCGCCGTGAAGGCGTTCGACCTCGAAGGCGCCCGGACGGGCCTGTTCCCGGAGCAAGCGGCCGCGGCGGGCTTCGACCCGGTGATGGAGACGATAACGGCGGGGTCGCGGTCGGGCTACTACCCCGGCGCCGCGGAGACGACGGTTACCCTCGTCGCGGACCGCGAGACGGCGCAACTGCTCGGGGGCGCAATCGCCGGGACGGACCGCGCGGCTGTCCGCATCGACACGCTGGCGACGGCCATCGAGAGCGGCCTGACTGTCGGAGAAGTAGAGCGACTGGACCTCGCGTACGCGCCGCCCTTCAGTCCGGTGTGGGACCCGGTGCTGGTGGCGGCGAAGGTGCTGAACGGGGCCTTAGACTGACTGGAGAATCTCCTCTCGCTCCGTCCCAGCGACCACCACCACCGGGAGGGTGCAGGTGTGTCGTCGGTCGAACAGCGTCACCGTCACGTTCACCCTCGGCGGTGCGTGTGGCTCCAACTGCGACGTGGCGAGGTCCCCCGACTTCCAGACGGTGACGTCGATGCTGTCGCCGTCCCAGCCCTGCACCGTGTAGTCCTCATCGTCCGGGTCGACGCGGGATTCGACCACGGCGCGGACGCGCGCCGTCCCGGCCGGCCCGCACTTCGTCCGTGCGTACTCGGCGAACGGGACGGTTCTCGTGTGCCCGGAGCGTGGGTCCGTCACTTGGACCGCGTCCTCCTCGGGCAGGTACTCCGCGTGTTCGGTGCTGACGGTACCGGCGTCGGCCGAGACGGGTGTGGCCGTGCCGTCCGGTGGCTCCCGGTTCAGCGAGTCGTCCGACCCGAGACAGCCAGCGGTCGTCGCGGCGAGAAGCAGGAGGGCAAGTGCGAGGGCGGGCCTGAGGTGGGACACGGCCGGCCGTTCAGCCGTCCGCGAAAAATGTGTTTCGCCCCACACGACGCGGCGCTACTCGTAGACGTGGACGCTCCCGGTCTGGTTGTCGTAGATGTAGTCCCAGTCGTAGGTGACCCCGAGGCCGGGGCCGTCCGGAACGCCGATGGTGCCGTCCTCGTCGATGGTGTCGATGCGGTCGGAGTAGCCGCCCTCGTAGACGGGCGGTGGCGTGTTCGAGCAGTCGGGGTGAACGAGCGCCATCTCGTAGTAGTTCGTATTGCGCGTCGCCGCGATGCAGTGGCGGTGGGCCGGGCCGGGCGCGTGGAACTCCACGTCGAGGCCGTACCCCTCCGCGATGGCGACGCGCTTCATCGCCCCGGTGATGCCGCCGTCGTACTCGGGGTCGGCGCGCACGAAGTCCGTCGCGCCGCTTTCGATGAAGTCGGTGAACTGTTCGAGGCCGCGCAGATGCTCCGTCTGGAGCAAGGGGGTGTCGAGGTGTTCGCGGAGTTTCTCGTGTGCGTGCTGGGAGACGCCACCGTCACGGTACGGGTCCTCGTACCAGAAGAAGCCCTCTTCGTCGGCGGCGCGGCCGACGGTCAGCGCGTCCGCGAACGTCTCGTACTCGCAGGCCGGGTCGAGCATCAGGTCCATCTCGTCGCCGACCCGGTCCCCGACGGCGTGGACCGTCTCGACTTCGCGGTCCACGTCGCGGGACTCGTCGGAGCCGCCCCAGCCGTGAATCTTGAACCCCTGATAGCCCATGTCGCGACACTCCTCGGCGAAGTCGGCGAAGGCCTCGGGGCTGTCGAGGCCGCCGTTCTCGTCGCCGTGGTAGGTGGAGGCGTAGGCCGGGATGCGCTCCCGGTACGTGCCGAGCAGTTCGTGGATGGGCGCGTCGTAGTACTTGCCCGCGAAGTCCCAGAGCGCGATGTCGATCGGGCCGATGCCCATCCGGTCGTACTTCCGCAGAGCGCGCTTGACTTCGCTCCAGTGACGCTCCCTGTCGAGGGGGTTCTTGCCGACGAGGTAGTTCGCGAACGTGTTGTACTGGGCCGCGCCGGGGGAGTTCCCCCCCACGTACTGGCCGGTGATGCCGACGTCTGTCTCGATGCGGATGCCGAACAGTTTCCGCATCGTCGTCTCGCCGGGGTCGTAGACGAGATTGAAGCCGTTCCCGTCCGTGCCCACGTCCGAGAGCGGGTACTCGAACTCCACGCTCTCGATGCGGGTTATCTCTGGTGCCATGTCTCTCCCGGTGACGGCGCTCGCAATAAAACCCGCGACCCGGCTACTCCTCGTCCTCGGAGACCAACACGTTGTTGCCGATGTAGTAGCCGAGGCCGACGGTGAGCGAGAGCGTCACGAACAGGAAACCGAGCGTCGCCGGATCCGTCGACTTCGCCCACGTCGTGGCCGCGACGGCGAAGACGACGAGGACGACGGTGGCGTACGTCAGGACTTTCCAAGCAGGTGGCACGCATGGGGGTCCGCGTCGCCCGAACGTGAATCTGTCGCTCACGGGGGGCCGACGGAGCGGTCGACGACCGTCACGTCCGACAGGGTCAGTGCCTCGGGGTCGTAGTCGTCGGCCGGTTGGTTCATCGAGTCGCGTGGTTGGCCACCCGTCGCGGCGAGGCGCGCGCGGACCAACACCACCTCGTCGGCCCACCGGCGCTCCGTCCCCGTGAGTCGCTCGCGGGACTCCTCGCCGTCGACGGCCGTCAGCGGGAGCCACGACACGTCCTCCACCCCGGACCCGTCGTGTTCGAGGATGAGGTACACCGCGTCGCCCGCCTCGAACTCCGGCCCCTGCACGAGGTAGGTGCAGAGCCCCGTCAGTCGGCGGGCGATGTCGGCCGCCGTCCGTCTGCTCATGTCTCCGCCGTACCGCCGCGGCGCACTTGGCCGTTGTGTCGCAGCCGTCTGACAAGAGTTTAGTCGCCCCTCTCCGCAGGCCCGCTATGCGCTACTACCGACTCCCCGCCGACGGGACCGAACGCCTCGTCGCCCGCGACGGCGCCGACGCCTACGACCTGACCGCCGCCGACCCGACGCTCGACTCCTTCGCGGCGCTCGCGGCCGAGGCCCTCGGCGACGAGAGCGTAGACGACGTTGCGGCCGCGTTGCTCGACGACGCCGACGCCGTCGACGTGGACGCGCTGGACTCCGCCTCACTCCCCGTCGTCCCCGAGGAAGTGTGGGCCGCCGGCGTCACCTACAAGATCAGCGAGGAGGCCCGCACCGAGGAGTCCGTGATGCCGGAGATGTACATGGACGTGTACGACGCGGAGCGCCCGGAAATCTTCTTCAAGGCGACGCCGAGTCGGACCGTCGGGCCGAACGAGGCCGTCGGCGTCCGCGGCGACTCCGACTGGGACGTGCCCGAACCGGAACTCGGCGTCGTCGTCCACCGGGGCGACATCGTCGGCTTCACCGCGGGCAACGACGTGAGTAGCCGCGACATCGAGGGCGAGAACCCGCTCTACCTCCCGCAGGCGAAGGTGTACGACCGCTGTTGCTCGCTCGGCCCCGCCGTCGCCTCCGCCGACTCCATCGGCGACCCCCACGCGCTGGCGATGGAAATCGAAATCGAGCGAGACGGCGACACCGTGTTCGCCGACGCCACATCCACGTCGGAGATGGTCCGCACCTGCGAGGAACTGGTCGGCGCGCTCTCCCGACACAACGTTCTTCCGGAGACGACGGTCCTGCTGACCGGCACGTCGCTGGTGCCCCCGGACGAGTTCACCCTCGAAGTCGGCGACCGCGTCGAAATCGACATCGAAGGCATCGGCACTCTCGTCAACGACGTCGTCGAGGTATAGATTGATAGGGCGGGCCCGTGACGCTCCACCTATGCCGCGCGTCGCCTTTCTGCAACGACTCAAGCCGGACCGCGTCGACGACTACGTCGAGGCTCATCAGGACGTCCCGACGGCCGTCACGGACACGATGGCCGACGCCGACGTGGAGTGGTTCGACGTGTTCGTCCGCGACGAGATTGCGGTCTGTGTTCTCTCCGTCGCAGACCCCGAGCGGTTCGCGGACACCTACGAACGCGCGATGGCCGAGAACGAGACCATCGCCGACTGGGAGCGTTTGAACAACGGCTTCAAGCGTGAGGGGATGGACGGCGACGGCATTCCGTGGATGGAGCGCGTCTGGACCGCCGAGTTCGACTGACCCCCTTGGTTTCTTCACGACGCCGGCCAACCGTCGGTCTAATGCTCACTCACGGCCACGTCACGCGCTCCGGATTCGCCGACGAGGTGGCGGACGACCTCGAGACGCAACTCGACACGTTCGCTGACCTCGGTATCGACTACGTCGACCTCCGCTCGGCGTGGGGCACGAACGTCCTCGACTTCGACGACGACGAAATCGAGACGGTCCAGCGGGCCCTCGACGAACGGGACATGGGCGTCGCCTGCATCGGCTCCCCCATCGGCAAGGTGCCCATCGAGGACCCGTTCGCGGACCACCGCGAGCGCTTCCACACCGCAATCGAGCGCGCACACCAGTTCGACGCCGACTACATCCGCCTGTTCTCCTACTGGATGCCCGCCGACGGGAGCCCCGCCGACTACAGACAGGAGGTGATTCACCGGATGCAGGAGAAAGCCGACGTCGCCGAGGAGGAGGACGTGATCTTGCTTCACGAGAACGAGAAGGACATCTACGGCGACACGCCCGCCCGCTGTCGGGACCTGCTGACCGCCGTCGACTCCCCGAACTTCCGGGCCATCTTCGACCCCGCGAACTTCTTGGAGGTGGGTGTCCGCCCCTACCCCGACGCCCTCCTCGATTTGGTGGAGTACGTCGAGTACCTACACATCAAGGATGCCCAGTTCGGGGAGCGCGGCGCCATCGAACCCGCGGGCGAGGGCGACGGCGAGATTCCGGCGGTCCTCCGCGCCCTCGACCGGCGCGGCTTCGAGGGCTTCGCGGCCCTCGAACCGCACCTCGCCGCCGCCGAGGAGAAGGGCGGCTTCAGCGGTCCCGAGGCGTTCCGCGTGGCCGACGAGGCCCTCCGGGACTGTCTGGACGAGAGCGGGATGGCCTACGACTGAGCGAGGCGCGCCCGCAGGTCCGGGCCGAAGCGGACCAGTCCCCACCGCGCGACGGGCGCGACGAGGAGGAGCGCCGTCCCGGCGAGGGCGGCGTCGAGGTTGGGCGAGAGCCGGCAGGGTGCGTACTGGGTCCCGTACCGGAGCGTGTTCTCCGCGAGCGAGTAGGACACCCGGTAGTTCGCCGGCGGAGAGCCGTACACGCCGACGGCGAAGCACTTCGCGACACCCGTCGTGGTCCCGACGAGGACCAACGCCGCGCCGACCCACTCGGCGACGAGCGTCGTCGCGTCGGCGAGGCCGCCGTCGAACCGCGTCACCTGTAGCAGGCCGAACACCCCCACCGCGTAGTGGGGCAGCGGTTCGCGGACGGCCGCTCGCTGGAGGGGGTCGAACGGCACGAACGCCGCGACGACGAGCAACGCGACCGGCAGGACGAGCGGAACGCGTCGGGGGACGCGGTCGGTGAGCGCTGGGCCGACTGCCGCGGCGCCGAGTCCCAGAGCGCCGACGACGACGGCGCGCCCGGTCACCTCGAACGCGCCGGCCGACATCGCGACGCGCGCCATCTCCGCCGCCGCGACGACTGCGAGCGCCCCGTAGCCGACGAAGCCGAGACACGCCACCGCCAGCGCACCCCGAGGCACGCGCTTCCGGGCCAGTCCGGCCAGCAACAGCGCCGCCGCGGGGAACGCGAGGAGGGCGGGCAGTTCGACGGCCCGGAGCGTGGCTCCCCCGAGCAGAGCCTCGGCGGTGACGACGGCGGGGGAGAGGGTCGCGACCGCCAGCAGAGCGGTCGCGGCGAGTGCGAGTCGGCGTGGCGGGGTCACGCCCGGTCCGTCGGCCGCCGTCCGGAAAACGTTTCTGCAGTTACAGGTCCGCGAGGAAGTCCGCGCCCGTCTGGATGGACTCGGCGGGGTTCTCGGGGTCGTCGTGTTCGTAGATGAGCCATTCGGCGTCCACGTCGCGCGCGGCGTCGGCACAGGCCTGCATGTCCACGTCGCCCGCGCCGATTTCCGCGAACTCGCGTTCCTCGACGTGCATGTCCTTCATGTGCACGAGGTCTATCTGGTCGTCCAACTCGCGGATGAGCGCCGCGGGGTCGTCGCCGCCGACCAGCGCCCACCCCACGTCGAGTTCGATTTGGGCCGCCGTCTCGTCGATGAAGCGGTCGAAGGCGGTGTGGTCGCCGAGGTCCTCGAACTCGAAGTCGTGGTTGTGGTAGTGGCAAGTCCAGTCCGCGGCCGCGAGGTCGTCGGCCACCTCGTCCACCAGCGCCGCGAACGTGTCCACGTTCTGCGCGGAGGCGAAGTGGTCGTCGCTAACGTGAGGGATGACCGCGCCCGAACAGCCGATTTCGTCGCGGTAGGCCGCCACCACGTCGTCGAGGTCGTCCTCCAGTTCGTCCATGCCGACGTGGGGCGGCACCGGGTCGAGGCCCGTCTCCGCCAGTTTGTCCGCGACGGCACCGGCGCCAGCGTCCTCGATGGCGCCGAGGCCGCCCGAAATCTGGACGCCGTCGTAGCCCGCGTCGGCAACACGGTCGATGGTGTCGAGGAGAGGTTCGTCGAGCGCTCGGACGCTGTACAGATTGATGGCAGTCTTGACCATACCGTCGCCGTTCGGGGCCGCCGGCTAAGGCGTTGTGGTCCGGGAACCGGGGTTTATTTTTGCCCGCTCGTCACAGTCCGGGGCATGCAGGTCACAGACGTCGAAGCAATCCCGCTCGTCCACGAACTGCCCGAGGGGCGCACGCTCGGCAGTTCCCGCGGCCAGACCGGGGAGCGATTCACGACGCTGGTCCGACTCGAAACCGACGACGGCACCGTGGGCTGGGGGGAGGCCTTCGCCCCCGCGCGCACCGTGGCGACGCTCGTCGAGGAGGTGTTCGCGGACCGCGTGCTGGGTCTCGACCCCCACGACGCGGCGTCCTTCGTCGAGGAGTCCTACACTACCGGCTACCACTTCGGGCGCGCCTCGTTCGTCCGGTGTGCCGTCTCCGGCATCGACGTGGCGCTACACGACATCCTCGGTAAGGCGACCGGTCAGCCGATTCACAAACTGCTCGGCGGCGGGGCCGTCGACTCGCTCACGCCATACGCCTCGACTGGCTACGTGAGTTCGTGGGACTGGAGCGTCGCGGAACAGGTGGGCACCGCCGCCGAGGAGGGCTTCACCGCCGCGAAGATCAAAATCGGCACCGGCATCGAGGAGGACGTGCAGCGAGTGCGCGATGCTCGCGAGGCCCTCGGCGAGGACGCGACGCTGATGGTGGACTACAACGGCAACTACCGCCCGAAGCAGGCGCTCCAGTCCGTCGAGGCCATCGAACCCTACGACGTGGCGTGGATCGAGGAGCCGGTGCCCGCGGAGAACCTCTCGGGCTACCGCGAACTCTCCCAGCAGGTGGACGTGCCACTCGCCGCGGGCGAGGCGCACTTCAGCCGCTTCGAGTTCCGGGACCTCGTCGAGGACCGCACCGTGGACGTCGTCCAGCCGAATCTGGGTCGCTGTGGCGGCTTCACCGAGGCGAAACTCATCGGGCAGATGGCGACGACGGAGAACGTCGCCGTCCGACCGCACGTCTGGAACTCCGGCGTCGGCGTCGCCGCCGCCGTCCAGTTCGCGGCGACGGTTCCCGACTACCCGCACAACACGAACGTCGTGGACCCGCTTCTCTTCGAGTTCGACCGCTCGGAGAACCCTCTCCGCCACGAGATTCTCGACGACCCCTTCGACCCGACGGGCGGGGACCTGCCGGTTCCCGACGACCCCGGCCTCGGCATCGAGATCGACGAGGAGGCAGTCGAGCGGTACCGCGTCGACACCTGAACCCGGAACTTTTTCGGCGCCCCTCGGCCTCTCTCCGGCATGGACGTTCTCATGACGGGCGTGTACGGCCGCTGTGGTACCGCCATCATCGACCACCTCTACGAGGAGGAGGCCTACGACTGGACGCTGTACAACCGCTCGGACCGGCCCGACGACCACCCCTACGGCGGCTACGACACCGTCGTCGGCAACGTGACGGACGCGGACCTGCTGATGGACGCCACCGAGGGCCACGACGCGATGGTCCACCTCGCGGGCTACCCCTTCACCGACGGCGACTGGGACGACGTGCTGGAACCCAACTACATCGGGATGTACAACGCACTAGAGGCGGCCCGGCAGAACGAGGTGGAGTCGTTCGTCTTCGCCTCGACGAATCACGTCATGGGGATGTACGAGGTGGAGAACGCCCCGGACATCTACTTCCCCGACAGCGACGTCCTCATCGACCACACCGACCCGGTTCGGCCGGACTCCTTCTACGGCACCTCCAAGTCCTTCGGCGAGGACCTGCTGCGCTACTACGTCGAGAACTACGAGTACCCGAAGCAGGGGTACGCGCTCCGCATCTGCTCGGTCCGAATGCCCGAGTACGACCATCCCTACGGCGACGCCGAGTCGGGCGTCGACGACGGCGAGTTCGAGCGTGGGAGCGACGCGTACGCCCAGCAAGTCGCCCGGATGAAGGCGATGTGGCAGTCCCGCCGGGACTTCGCGCATCAGGTCGAGTGCTGTCTCGACGACGACGACGTGGACTACGGCATCTTCAACGGCGTCAGCGACAACCAGCGCCGCTGGTACAGCATCGAACACGCGCGCCGCCGCATCGGCTACGACCCACAGGACGACGGCGACGAGTGGGACTCGCCGCCGGCCTGAGGGGAACGACTTATTGACGCCGAGACGATATCGACGCCAACCATGAGCGACCACGGGACCCGCGTCGAGGACGGCACGCTCTACGTCGATGACGGCGAAGGCGGATGGCTCGAAGTCGGCACCTTCGACGACATCTACGACGTCCTCGACGGCGAGACGATAGAAGTCGAGTACGAGGCGAAAGCCGCGGCGTTCGGATCGGCGTGGCTCGACGTCGACGACGACGACGTCCTCACCATCGACGTGCGCGAGACGGTGACGGACATGACGTATCCGCCCGCGTTCGTCGCGAAACTCGCCGAACGCTCCGTCGAGGGTCGCGGTATCCCCGAGCGAACGACGTTCTTCGCGGAGTCGATGGAGCGCGTCTGGCGCTCCCGCGGGTCGCTCCCTGACGACGAGAACCCGTTTCTCGCCTAGAGCGAGACGGCCGCTCCTTGCTCGTTCGACCGGTAGATGGCGTCTAACACCCGCTGGACCGCCAGTCCCTCCTCGACGGTGTTCGTCTCCGGCGCTTCGCCCGCGGCGACGGCGTCGAGGAAGGCCCTGTCTTCGGCGTCGTGGCCGCTCACGTCGCGGTGTCCCGTCAGTTCGCTGTCGACGTAGTGGTCCACGCCGGCCCCGTCGACGCCGCGGACGGTAATCTCGTCGCCGCCCACCTCACACTCGGCGCCCGCGTCCGTCCCGCGGAGCACCACGTCTTTGCTCGGCGTGCGGTTGCAGGCCCACGCGACTTCGAGCGACATCGTCGTGCCGTCCGCACACCGGAGGAACGCGCTCGCGGAGTCCTCTACCTCGAAGGCGCCGGTGCCGCCGGACCCGTGCCCGGACCAGCCCTCGGGGTCCACGTAGTCCTCGCGCCCGCCGAACTCGGAGCGAGTCGTCGCGGACACCTCCGTCACCTCGGGGAAGCCCGCGAGATAGAGCGCGAAGTCGACGAGGTGGACGCCGACGTCGACGACGGCACCGCCGCCGGCGAGGTCCGCGTCCGTGAACCACGAGCCGACGCCCGGCACGCCCCGCCGGCGGACGTACTCGCCCTCGACGTGGCTCACGTCGCCAAAGCGGCCGTCCTCACGGTAGGCGACGGCGAGGTCAGCGGCGGCGCTGAAGCGGTTGTGGAAGCCGACCATGCAGAACGCGTCGGACCGGCGGGCCGCGTCGGCGATTCGCTCGGCGGCGTCGAGGCTGTCGGCCAGCGGTTTCTCACAGAGGACGGCGACGTTTCGCTGGAGGGCCGCCACCGCGGCCTCCTCGTGAAACGCGTTCGGCGTCGTGACGACGACGGCGTCCGGACCGACGTCTTCGAGCATCGCCGCCGTGTCGGCGAACGTCTCGGCCCCGAACTCCTCGGCGAAGTCGTCTCTGGCCCCCTCGTTCACGTCCACGCCGGCGACGACGCCGTGGCCGGCGCCCCTGACGTTGTTCGCGTGCGTGCGTCCCATGCCGCCACAGCCGACGACTGCGACGCGAAGCGGGTCGGATGACATGGGCAGACGGCGGGGCGCCGCGCCCAAAAGGGTACCTACGGCTCCTCGACGACGGGGTTCGTCAGCGTGCCGATGCCCTCGATTTCCACGTCGACTTCGTCGCCCGGTTCGAGAAGCTCCGGCGGTTCCATGAAGACGCCGACGCCGCCGGGGGTGCCCGTCGAAATCACGTCGCCGGGCCGGAGCGTCATCGCGTTGCTGATGTACTCGACGAGTTCGTACACGTCGAAGATGAACTGGTCGGTGTTGGAGTCCTGCTTCGTCTCGCCGTTGACGCGACAGGCCACGTCGACGTTGTTCGGGTCGAAGTCGTCGCCGGCGACGAGGCGCGGCCCCATCGGCGCGAACGTGTCGTAGGACTTGCCGCGGAGGAACTGCTCGTCCTCGAACTGCGCGTCGCGGCCACTCACGTCGTTGATGGCGGTGTAGCCCGCGATGTAGTCGTCCGCCTCGTTGGCGCTGACGTTGTTCGCCGTCTCGCCGATGACGACGCCGAGTTCGACTTCGTAGTCCACCTGCTCGATGTTCTCGGGGTGGTAGATGGGGTCGGCGGGGTTCGTGACGGCCGTGGGCGCCTTGCCGAACAGGAGCGGTCGCTCGGGAATCTCCTCGTCCTGCTCTTCAGCGTGGTCACGGTAGTTCAGCCCGACGCAGACGATTTTGCCGGGTTCGGGCACCGGCGCGAGGTGACGCACGTCGGTCTCAGGGACTGTGGAGAGGCCGCCCGTCTCGACGCGGCCGCGCACGTCGTCGCGGTAGCTCGGATTCGCGATGTCACCGTAGTCGGGTTCGCCCGCGGGAAGGTCCGACAGCGAGTAGACGTCGCCGTCCTCGACGACGCCCCACTGGGGGTTGCTTCCGGCGTGCGTGTAGCGGACAAATTGCATCACAGGATTCCATCCGCGGCGCCGCCTTAAACCCAACTACTTCAGCTGAAGAAGCCCCAGCCGCGCTTCTCCCGTTCGGCCTCCTTCAGTTCCTCGCGGTCCACGAGCCCCGCGTCGAGGACGGTGAGACGCTCGTAGTGTTCGCCCATGACCCACGCGATGAGGATGAACGCTGATGCGAGGATTTCCGGCCTGGGAAGCGAGGGCACGAGAATCACCACGGCCATCATCAGTGCGAGCAGTGTGTTGTGGATCCAGCGGTTGGCGAGGATACTCGTCATCCTCGGGGAGTCGGACCCGCGGCCACATTACTCTGTTCACCGGCACCCTTTTTATCGGCCCCATCCATCCGCCGTCCGTGACTCACCGAATCGCCATCGCCGGCATCGGCGCCGTGGCGGACCTCCACGCCGACTGCGTGGCCGAAATCGACGGCGCGGAGGTCGTCGCGGGGTCCTGTCGCACAGAGTCGAAGGGACGGGAGTTCGCCGAGGAACACGACGCGCGGTGGTTCCCGGAGACGGACCTCATGCTGGACGAGACGGACCCGGACGTGCTCATCGTCTGCACGCCCAGCGGTGCGCACCTCACGCCCACCGTCGAGGCGGCGGAGCGCGGGGTCCACGTCCTCTGTGAGAAGCCTCTCGAAATCACCACCGAGCGCGTGGACAAGATGATAGTGGCCGCCAACGAGGGCAACATCCGCCTCGGCGGCGTGTTCCAACAGCGCTTCGACCCGTCGGTTCAGCGGGTCCACGAAGCCGCCACCGAGGGTCGCTTCGGGGACCTCTCGGTCGGTGCGGCGTACGTCCCGTGGTGGCGCGACGACGACTACTACCGCGACGCGTGGCAGGGCACCGAATCGCTGGACGGCGGCGGCGCGCTGATGAACCAGTCCATCCACGGCGTCGACGCCATCCAGTGGCTTGCGGGCGCGGCCGCCGGCGTCGACGAGGCGAACCCCGTCGAGGAGGTGGTCGCGTTCACGGACCGGCGCGCCCACGCCGACGACCTGATGGAAGTCGAGGACACCGCCGTCGCTTCCATCCGCTTCCGTGGGGGCGCCCTCGGTCAGATTCTCGCCGCCACCTCGATGTATCCGGGGTCGGACAAGCGCCTCCAACTCGCGGGCCGCGACGGCACCGTCGAGGTGCGCGACGACGAGATTTCGACGTGGGAGTTCCGCGACGCCGACGAAGGCGCCGCCGAGTCGGGCGGCGACGGCGGCGGCGGTGGCTCCGCGGACCCGATGAGCATCGGCGGCGGCAACCACCGGCGCAACATCGAGGCGTTCCTCGACGCAATCGAGTCCGGCGAGGAGTTCCTGCTGGACGCCCACGAGGCACGCAAGGCCGTGGAAATCGTCGAGGCCGTCTACGAGTCCGCAGAGACGGGTGAACCCGTCCGCCTCTAGCGCCGCGCCTCGCTGACGAACGTCGAGAACACGTCGGCGGGGTCGCCCTCGACGAAGCACTCCGCGGTGACGTAGCCGTCGTAGCCCGTCTCCGCGATGGCGTCGTAGATGCGGTCGTAGGCCAGTTCGCCCGTCCCGGGCGGGCCGCGACCCGGGTTGTCGGCGACGTGGACGTGGCCGATTGCGTCGACGTGTCGCCGGAAGCGCCGAATCACGTCGCCCTCGGTTATCTGCTGGTGGTACACGTCGAAGAGCAGTTTCACGTTCGGGCTGTCGACGGCCGCCACGAGTTCCGCGCCACGGTCCGTCGTCGTCAGGAAGTAGCCCGGGTGGTCGACGCGCGTGTTCAGCGGTTCGACGACGACGGTCACGCCCGCGTCCTCGGCGGCGGGCGCGGCGGCCCGGAGCGCGTCGACGAGGGCGTTCTGCTGGGTCGAGCGGTCGAGGGTGGGGTCGCGTTGGCCGACGGTGGTCACCACCTGTCGTCCGCCGAACGACGCCGCGGCCTCGATGGAGCGTTCGAGGTCCCGAACCGCCTGTTCGTGGCTCTCCGGGTCGACGAGGCTCGGCGCGTCCGGGTCCGAGATGTTCGACCCGGCGCCGGCCGCGAGGGTGCCGAACGCCTCGACGCCGTGTTCGGCCGCCGAGTCGGCGACGGCGTCGAGGTCAGCGTCTTCCCAGTTCCAGAACTCGAAGCCGTCCGCGCCCGTCGCGGCGACGTGTTCGGCCGCTTCAGCCGGCGTGCAGTCGAACGCGCCCGACGGTGCCGTGAGGCCTACGTCGTACACTACCGCTCCCCTCCGTCTCGGTGCATGGCGGTTGCTCCGACGGACGGCGCTTGAAACTTCCCCTCCGCCAACGCTTTACCGCCGCCACCTGCACGGCCCCTATGGCACGCGTCACCGTGTGGAACGAGTACCGACACGAGCGAGAGGACGAAGAGGTGGCCGAGGCCTACCCCGACGGCATCCACGCCGCCATCGCGGAGGGCCTCGCCGACCGGGGCCACGAGACGCGGACGGCGACGCTGGACGAACCGGACCACGGCCTCACCGAGGCCGTCCTCGACGAGACGGACGTGCTGACGTGGTGGGGCCACCGCGCCCACGGCGAGGTGAACGACCGCATCGTGGACCGGGTGCAGGAGCGCGTCCTCGACGGGATGGGCCTCGTCGTCCTCCACTCCGGGCACTACTCGAAGCCGTTCCGACGCCTGATGGGCACCTCCTGTGACCTGAAGTGGCGCGAGGCCGACGAAACCGAGCGCCTGTGGGTCACGGCGCCCGGCCACCCCGTCGCCGACGGCCTCGGCGACTACCTCGAACTCCCCGAGACGGAGATGTACGGCGAGCACTTCGACGTGCCAGAACCCGAGACGACGGTGTTCACCTCGTGGTTCGAGGGCGGCGAGGTGTTCCGCTCGGGATGCGCCTACACCCGCGGCGAGGGCCGCGTCTTCTACTTCCGTCCGGGCCACGAGACGTATCCCCTCTACTACCGCGAGGACGTCCGGAACGTTCTGGACAACGCCGTGTCGTGGGCCGGCGCGAGCGGCGACGCCGACGTGACGTACGGCAACCACGACCCCATCGAGGACTGCTGACGCCGGAACCCTTTTGCGGCCGCCCTTGGATTCCCGGGCATGACGTACTCCGTCGCCGTCATCGGAACGGGCGAGGACCCGGAGAACAGTAGCCGCGAGGGGTTCGCGATGGCGTATCGGCACGCGGACGCCTACGAGGAACTAGACGACTGCGAACTAGTCGCTTGCGCCGACATCGTGCCCGAGAACGCGGCGGCGTTCGCAGACGCGTACGGCGTCCCCGACGACCACGTGTTCGAGGACTACGAGGCGATGCTCGACGCCGTCGACGTGGACGTGGTGTCCGTCTGCGTGCCGCCAGCCGTCCACGCCGACATCGTCGTCGGGTGCGCGAAGGGCGGCGTCGACGCCATCCACTGCGAGAAGCCGATGGCGCACACGTGGGGCGGCGCACAGCGGATGGCGCAGGTCTGCTGGCGGCGCGACGTGCAACTCACGTTCAACCACCAGCGCCGCTTCGGGACGCCGTTCCGGCAAGCCAAGGCACTCCTCGACGACGGCGACATCGGGGACTTGGAGCGCGTGGAGTTCGAGGCGTCGAACATCTACGACTACGGCAGTCACTCCTTCGACCTCGCGAACTACTTCAACGACGAGGGCGCCGTGGCGTGGGTCATCGCCGGCCTCGACTACCGGGAGGAGAACGTCTTCTTCGGCGCGCACAACGAGAATCAAGCCCTCGTCCAGTGGGAGTACGACAACGGCGTCTCCGGCCTCGCCGCGACCGGTCGCCGCACGTCCCTCGTCGGCGCGCATCACCGCCTCGTCGGCACCGACGGCGAAATCGAGGTCGGTGGCGGCGGCGAGACGGCCCTCCGCATCCGACGGGCCGGCGACGCCGAGTGGGAGGAACTCGACTGCGACGGCGAGGACGTCCACGGCCCGGGCTTCATCCAGCGAGCCGTCGCCGACGTGGTGGACGCCGTCGGCACCGACCGCGAACCCGAACTGTCCGCGCGCCACGCGCTCACCGCGACGGAGACGATCTTCGCCGCGTGGGAGTCCGCGCGCCGGCGGGGCCGCGTGGACCTGCCGCTGGAAGTCGAGGGCAACGCCTTGGAGGAGATGGTCGAGTCCGGCGCGCTCACGCCCGAACCGCGGGAGTAGTCACTCCTCGTCTTCGTCCGCTTCGAGGTGCTCCTCGGCGAAGTCGGAGAGCCACTCCCACCCGTGTTCGTCGCCGATGCGTTCGATGAACTCGCCCAGCGATTCGTCCGGGAGGACCTCCCACTGGGCCTGCTTGGGGTTGCCGAGTTTCTCTGCCTCGTGGTCGACGTTGGCGACGTAGATGTCGCTGGTGGACTTATCGACCATCACCATCTGCTGTTCGTGGCCGGTTACGCCGAGGTGCTCTTGGTCGCGGTGTTCGGGATCCGAGACGGGCCACTCGTCGTACGGCGGCTTACTACCGGGCATGTGATAGAATAAGGCGCCGCGTGGCCTAAAAGCCGCCGGCCAAATTCTCAGAGGTCGACCTCGCTCCCGAACCACGTGTCCGCGAGGCGGATGAACACCGACGCGAACCCGGTGTCCGCGCTCCAGATGGCCGTCTCGTCGCCCTCGCTCTGGTCTACGCTGACCAGCATCGCGTCGTCGTCGGCGACGAGGAGGCGCCCCGCCGCGCCGCTCCGGTCCTCGAACGAATCCGGAAGCCGGTGGACCGTCACGCCCGTCCCCGCGAAGCGGTCGGCCACGTCGTCGGCGCTGACCGCGACGACGGCGACGCCCTCCTCCGATGCGTCCGCGAGGGCTTCGGTGACCGACTCGCTGATGTGGTCGGCGTCGCCGCTGTACACGAGTCGACGCTCGGCCTCGTCGATGAGCGCCGTCGTTCGCGCGACGACGGCTTCCCGCCCTTCGACGGTCCAGACGGCCTCCTGTTCGCCGTCGGACTCGGCCTCGTGGCGCACGTCCGCCAGCGAATCGAAGGCGCGGTCCGCCTCCCGGTCGAACCGGTCGCGGAGTCGGTCGCGGGCCTCCTCCAGCGACACGGGCCGGTATCTGATGGGCGAGGCCTGCTGGATTTCGACCAGTCCGCGCTCCTCCAGTCGCTCGGCCGCGCCGTACACCTGTGACCGGGGCACGTCCGTCTCGTCGGCGACTTCACGCGCCGTCCCGGTGCCCAACCGCTGAAGGGCGACGAACACCGATGCCTCGTACTTCGAGAGACCGAGACGCTGGAGGGCGGTCACGGCGTCGGATTCGCTCATTCGTTCGGTCCCCACTCCATCTCCTCGACGAACTCGTCTTGCTCGTCGTCTCCACCGAAGGCGTCGTCCGGCCCCATGTAGCGCGTCCAGTACATCAGGAGCGTCGGCAACACGAGGACGCTCGCGAGGAACGCGTAGACGATAGTGAGCCCCGTGATGATGCCGAACTGGCGAAGCGGCGGCAGGATGGCGAACGCGAGGACGCCGAAGCCACCGACCGTCGTCGCCGCCGACCCCAGCAGCGCCCCGCCGGTGCCGGTGACGGTGGTCCGCATCGCCGTCCACGCGTCGTCCTCTCGCTCGATTTCGTGGGCGTAGCGCTCGCTGATGTGGATGCTGTAGGCCACCCCCAGCCCGACGGTGAGACTCGTGATCATCCCCGTCAGGACGTTGAACGGGATGCCGAACAGCGCCATCGTCCCGAGAATCCACGCGACGCTGAACGCCACCGGGAGGAGCGTGATGAAGCCCAGCGTCGCGGACCCGTCGGTGATGCGGTAGGTCACCATCAGGAACGCGAACACCGCGACGAGCGTGATGAGCAGGCTCTGGACGACGGTCGAGAGCAGCGAGTCGCTCACCATCTTGAACACGATGGGCTGACCCGTGGCCGTCACGGTGACGTCCGGGCCCTCGAGGTCGGCGGCGAGCGACCGCGTGACCGACGTGACCCGGTCGCTGCTGGCGGTGCCCTGCACCGAGACGACCATCCGCGCGGCTCGGTACTCCCCGCCCTCACGGTAGAGGACGCCCCGTGCCTGCTGTGGGGCGACGCTGTACAGTTCGTCGTACAGCGCCCTCACGTTCCGGTCGGGCACCCTATCGCCGTTCGTGTCGGCGGCGGCGAGCGACCGCGCGAACGACTGGTTCTCGGCCGCGACGCGCTGCATCGCCGTGAGCGGACTCCGCACGTCGGCTCGTCCGCTGGAGAGGACCACCACCACGTCGCTCAGACTCTCGCCGGCGGCGCGTTCGTGGACTGCTGCCATCCGCTG
The DNA here is from genome assembly GCA_042216675.1 of Halobacteriaceae archaeon. Classification (GTDB taxonomy): domain Archaea; phylum Halobacteriota; class Halobacteria; order Halobacteriales; family Halobacteriaceae; genus JBDGTS01. The sequence goes on from JBDGTS010000003.1 coordinate 60,043, forward strand.
AAGGACGGCGGGGTCCGCGACACCGCCGCCGCCGGCGCTCTCGACCAGTATCTGGGTCTGCCCCTGTGCGCCCTCCACGCGGAAGTTCTGGTAGACGTAGTTCAGCGAGTCCTTCGCGTGGTACTCGCCGGGCGCGAACGGTTCGGGGAGGCTCTCCATCCAGTCCGGCGGGTCGTCGGCGAGGAAGTCCTCCTGTGAGAAACTGGTGTCGACTTGCGTCGCACCGTACGCGCCGGCGCTCGTCAACACGAGCGTCAACAGGAGGACGATGACTGGGGCGCGTCGCGCGGCGGTTTCGCCGACGCCGAGCGCCTGACCGATGGCGCCGCCGCCGGTGCCGAAGGCCCGCATCTGCCGGTCGTAGCCCCGCGCTTCGAGGAAGCCGTCGAGACGCACCTTCATCGCCGGGACGAGTGCCCCGAAGATGACGAACGCCGCGACGATGCCGAACGCCGCGACGATGCCGAACTGGCGTATCGGGGGCACGTCGGAGATGAGATTCGAGAGGAAGCCGATGACGGTCGTCGCCGTCACGAAGAACAGCGCCACCCCCACGCTGGCGAGGGCGACGTTCATGCTCTGGTGCACGCCCTCGGTCCGTGCGCGCTCCTCCCGGTGGCGCATGAAGACGTGGATGGCGTAGTCGATCGAGAGCCCGATCAACAACACTGGGATGGCGACGAACAGTTGGTTGAACGCGTAGCCGGCCCAGCCCATGAAACCGAAGGTCCAGACCAACACCGCGCCGATGCCGAACAGGCCCAACAGGATGTCGAGCAGGTCCCGGTAGGCCACGACGAGGACGACGAGGACGAAGATGAGCGCCAGCGGTCCCACGATGAGGATGCTGTCGGCCATCGAACGGTTAATCTCGTCCGCGATGATGCCGCTCCCGAACACCGCGCTCTCGGTGCCGAGCGTGTCGTGGACGATGGTCTGCATCGTGTTCTGGCTCTCGATGAGACGGTCGCTGGCCGATCCGCTCGCCGTCTGCTCGCTCATCGTCGTCTGTGTGACGATGATCATCGTCGCGTTCGCCGACGTCTCACCGGGCGTGTAACTGGTCGGCATCAACCCGAAGGCGGTGCTACTCCCGTTCGCACCGAGAAGTCCCTGTACCGTGGCGTCGATCCGGGACTGATTCATCGCCTGCACCGCCGCTATCTGCTGTTCGACCGTCGGCGATTGTACCCCCCGCTGACGGAGAGCGGCCCGCGCGACGAGGTTCGCGACGCCAGTGGGCGGCGCCCCCGTCGTCAGCGTCGGTCCCACCGTCTCGTTCGTCTGGAAGCGCCGTATCGTCCGGAGTTGAGCGACTAGGCTCTCCTTGTCGAGAACGTTCTCACCCCTGACGATTATCTGGACCGTCGTTGTGTTCTCCGGTCCGGTCTGGAAGTGCTGCTCGATGTAGTCGAGTTTCTGTGCCTCCGTCGTCTCGGTCTGGAACTGGTCGAGCGAGGACGACTGCTCGACCTGTCCCATGCCGACGCCGAACACCACCGACAGCAACAGCACCACAGCGATGACGGCCGCGCTGTGTTCCGTCACGGTGCGCGCGATGCGGTCGACGATGCTCACGCCTCTGCCCTCCGTCCGACAGCGCCAGTCATCTGTTGTTGTGCGCCTACTCACAGCCCCCAGTTAAGCGCACCGGTCGCGGAACTTACAGTCCGTCGTCCCGCGCCGCCGCCAGTAACTCCTGTACGGCGACGGCCTCGTTCGCCTCGCCGCTCTCGATGGCCGCTTCGACGAGCGCCATCGACTGGAGGTTGTCCCGGACGTTCGTCGGCATCTCGGGGCCGCCGTCGAGCCACTCCACGAACTGTTCGACGAGCCAGACGTTGCCCCACTTCTCCTGCTCGTCGAGGGGAATCAGGTCGCCGTCCGCGAACTCGGTGTGGTCGCCGACGCCTTCCCCGTCCTCGTCGTAGGGGAACGCCCGAATCTCGCCGCCCGAGAGAATCAGCGTCGCGTCGCGGCACTCGGCGCGGACGTACTCCTCTTCCCAGCCGTTGAGGCCGACGGCGTTCGTCTTCGCGCCCTCGTAGGTGGCTTCGACGCCGTTCGCCATCGTCATCGTCACGAGCGCGTTCGCGCCGGCGCCGTAGTCGCCCCAGTCGGGCGTCCAGTGCTGGCTGTAGAGTCGCTCGCACGGCGCGTCGGCCACGTCGGCGAGGATGTCGAGGTGGTGGACCCCGCCCTCCACGAGGAGCGCGTGGTCCATCTCGTGTCTGAACGACGCGCCCCACGACCCGTAGGAGCGGGCGTTGCAGGTGAACCGGCAGACGAGGTAGTCGAGGGGGCCGTAGTCGCCGGCCCGCACGAGGCGACGGAGCGTCGTCACGTCTCGTCGGAAGCGGTGTGTCATCGTGACGCCCATCTTCAGGCCTGCCTCGCGCACCGTCTCGGCGATGCGCACCGAGGCGGCCAGCGTGTCGGCGATTGGCTTCTCCGAGAGGACGTGGAGGCCGTTCTCGACGGCCGCGTCCACGACGGCCTCGTGGAACTCCGGCGGGATGACGACGGTGGCGAAGTCCGCGTCAGTCTCCGCGAACGCCGTCTCGTAGTCGGTGTACAGTTGGTCGTCGTCGAGGCCCAGTCCCTCGCGGGCGTTCTCGTGAGCGGCCTCGTCCACGTCCACGGCGGCGACGGGTTCGACGAGGCCGTCGTCGACGTTCGGCGGAAGCATGTCACGACACCACCGGGCGCCCTGCCCGCCGGTGCCGACCTGCACGAACCGGTACGGGTTCGACATGGCCGCGGCGACGCGCCGCCGTGGGAAACCGCTTACGACACCGGGTTATAAGGGCCGGCGGCCGAAGCCCCGGGCATGGCAGACCTCCGCGCCCTCGTCATCGGCGAGACGACGTTCGGCTTCCACGACTTCGACGACGCCCGCCCCCACCTCCGGGCCGCGCTCGAACGGGCGAACGTCGACCCGACGCTCACGACGGACCGCGACGAACTCCGAGACCTCGCGGGCTACGACGTGGTGGTGGACTACCTGACGGACAGCGACCTCACGGACGCCCAACGCGACGGCCTCCTCACCTTCGTCGGCGACGGCGGCGGCTACGCTGGGGTCCACTGCGCCTCGGACCTCACCAGCGTCGCCGGCCCCGACGGCGAACTCGAACACGTCGAGTCGCCGTTCCCCGGCCTGCGGGCGATGCTCGGCGGCCACTTCCTCGGCCACCCCGAACAGCAGGATATCGACGTCGACGTCACGGACACCGGCCACCCCATCACCGCCGGCGTGCCCGACTTCACCGTCTACGACGAACCCTACGACCTCGACGTCGACGACGACGTGACCGTCCTCGCGCGGATGGACCATCCCGAGTCCGGCGACGTGCCCGTCGCGTGGGCCAAGCGCTACGGCCGGGGCCGCGTCACCTACTGCTCGCTGGGCCACACCGAGGACGCCCTGACAGACGACGTCGTGGCCGCTCTCGTCGGCCGGGGCGCACGGTGGGCCGCCGGCGCCCTCGCGGACCCCCGGTGAAAACCGTTTTGTCGGTGGCTCCCGACGCGCGACCATGACAGACATCGCGGACACGTGGTACTGGGACCACCGCACCGACACCGCGCTCTACCCCTGCAACACGGACGGCGACACCGTGGAGTTCGTCACCGTGCGCCACCGCGACGCCGTCGCGGACGCCATCGAGGCGGGGGCGCTCGAACCCCTCGGCGAGGGCACCCCGGACGGCGACCTCGCGGGCACCCTCGACTTCATCGACTCGTTCCGCCTGCTCGACGACGACGCGCTCAGCCGATACGTGGAGGGCGAGTGATGAGCGACCGACCGAACGTCCTCGTCGTCCTCACCGACCAGCAGCGCTGGGACACCGTGGGTGCCTACGGCAACCCGATGGACCTCACGCCGAACCTCGACGCGGCGGCGGAACGCGGCACCCGCGTCGAGCAGGCAATCACGCCCCAACCGGTGTGCGGGCCGGCCCGCGCCTGTCTCCAGACGGGCCGTCACGGCACCGAACACGGCGTGTTCACGAACGGGCGCGTTCCCGACTTCGAGACCGAGGCGCTCCTCGCGGAGCAGTTCGCGGACGCCGGCTACGACACGGGCTACGTCGGCAAGTGGCACCTCGCGAACGCGCGTCTCGACCCAGTGTCCGCCGACAAGCGCGCCGGCTACGACTTCTGGCGCGCCGCGGGCGCCCTCGAGTGGACCTCTCACCCCTACGAGGGCACCCTCTACGACGAGGACGACGACCCCGTGGAGTTCGACGGCTACCGCGTCGACGCCGTCACCGACCACGCCGAGGAGTTCATCCGGCAGGACCGCGACGACCCGTTTTTCTGCATTCTCTCCATCCTCGAACCGCACCACCAGAACGACATGGACACGTACGTCGCGCCGGACGGCTACGCCCATCGCTACCGCGACCCGTGGGTGCCCGAGGACCTGCAGGGCCGACCCGGCGACTGGTACGAGGAACTGCCGGACTACTACGGCATCTGCCGGCGCATCGACGAGTGCTACGGACGCCTCCAGCGCGTCTTGGAGGAGGAGGGCATCGCCGACGACACCATCGTCGTGTTCACGTCCGACCACGGCTCGCACTTCAAGACCCGCAACCCCGAGTACAAGCGGAGTTGCCACGAGGCGTCGGTGCGGGTCCCCCTCGTCCTCGACGGGCCGGGCTTCGAGGGCGGCAACGTCGTCGAGGACCCGGTGAGCCTCCTCGACCTGCCGCCGACGCTTCTGGACGCCGCGGACATCGACCCGCCGGCGTCGATGACGGGTGACCCGCTCGGTCCGGTCGTCGCGGGCGACTCGGAGGGCCGGGACGCGGTGTTCGTCCAGATCAGCGAACACGAGGTCGGGCGCGCGATTCGCACCGACCGCTGGAAGTACGCCGTCTTCGACCCGGAGGCAGACCACGGGGACGACCCGGCGGGCGAGACGTACGTCGAGCGATACCTCTACGACCTCGATTCCGACCCTCACGAGCAAGTGAACCTCGTCGGGCGCCGCGACTACGCGGACGTGGCGGCTCGGCTCCGAACGCGGTTGCTCGACCGCATCGAGGCCGTCGAAGGTGAGCGGCCGACCGTCGAGGCCGCCGACTACTACGCCTGAGACCGGAAGAACTCGACCACGCCGTCCGCGTCCACCTGTCGCTCGTCGCCGCTGTCCATGTTCTGGACGGTGACGACGCCCTCCGCGAGGTCCCGTTCGCCGACGACGACGGTCCAGTCGGCGTTCACGGAGTCCGCGTAGGAGAACTGGCTCCCGACGCTCCGGCCCGTGAGGTCCGTCTCCACGACGAGACCCTCGCCCCGCAGTGCGCGGGCGTAGTCGAGGGCGGTGTCGCGCAGCTCCTCGGAGACGTTCAGCACGTACACGTCGGTCCGGTGTTCCTCGGCGGGCCACTGCCCGGCGTCCTGTAGCAGTTCGCGGGTCGTGGAGTAGCCGAAGGCGAACCCGACGGCGGGCACGTCGCGGCCGCCGAACAGGCCCACGAGGTCGTCGTAGCGCCCGCCGCCGAACAGGGCGCGCAGGTCGCCCTCGGCGTCGAACGCCTCGAAGACGAGGCCCGTGTAGTAGGCGAGGCCCCGAACGATGGAGAGGTCGAGTTCGCACATCCCGACGACGCCGTGAGAGTCGAGGGCGTCCGCGAGGTCGTCCATCCGGTCGATGGCCGCCGTCGCGCGTTCGTCGTCGGGCGCCTGTTCGCGGAGTTCGTCCAGCGTCTCGTCGAGAGGGCCGCTGATGGCCGTGAGGTCTGCCACCTCCTCGGCCGTCTCCCGGTCGAGGCCGCGGGTGCCGAGTTCGTCGAGGTACTCGGCGCGGCTGAGTTTCTCACGGTCGTCCACGACGCGCATGACTTCCGTCGTGTTCTCGACGCCGTGGGCCTCAAGCAGGGCTTCGAGCAGGTTCCGGTCGTTGACGAGGAACTCCACCCTGTCGCCGACGCCGAGGCGGCGGAACGCGGTGGCGCCGACGGCGATGACTTCCGCGTCCGCGGCGACGGACTCGACGCCGAAGACGTCCACGTCAGTCTGGAAGAACTCGCGGTCCCGCCCCTTCTGGACGTTCTCGTAGCGCCAGCGCTTGGACGTGTCGTACCACTTGATCGGCGTCTTGAGGTCCTTCCGGCTCTGGACCATCCGGGCGCGGGTGGGCGTCTGCTCGGGGGTGAGCGTCACCTCGCGCCCGCTCCGGTCCTCGAAACTGTACGTCTGTTCGAGGAGTTCCTCGCCGGACTTCACGCGGTAGAGGTCCGTGCGCTCGACGGCGGGGGTGTTGACCTCGCGGAAGCCGAACTCGGCGGCCGTGCGCTCCACGGTGTCGATGACCTCGCGCCACGCGGCGAACTCCTCGGGGTAGCGGTCGTAGAATCCCTTCAGGCTCTCGATTGTCATAGTCGGTCGGTCGCGCTCGCGTTTCTTAAAGACCCCCAGTCTGCTCGTCGCGCCGGGGACGGAGCGGTACGTCAGGCCGTACTCGTCGGCGGTGGACCCGCTCACGTACATGTAGATGCCGGCCGTGTCGGGACCCACGTCCGCCAGCAGGGCCTCCTCGTCGGCGTCCGGGCGGTCCACGGCCTCGGCGTGGGCCTCGTAGGTCCGTATCTCGCTCACGCGCTCGAATGCGAGGTCGGCGAGGCGGGTCCCCAACTGCCGGAACGCCTCGGGGACGAGGACCGTCTCGGGACGCTTCGGGATGGCCTCGGGCGCCATCACGGCCCACGACACCTCGTCGCCGAGGGCGGCGTCGAGTTCGTACCCTCGCTCGCCCATCAGCGACCGGACGGCGCTCTCGATGCCGTCGGCGAGGTCCGGGTCAGCGCCACGGCGGAGACACGTCTCGATTAGCTCGTCGTACCCCGCGTAGAAGCGGGTCGCGCCGTTGCGCCACGCCTCGGCGGGCGACTCGTAGCCCTCCACCCGGCGGTCCGTGAACTCGATGCGGTTGAACACCGGCCGGTCGGCCTCCCGGCCGTAGTAGTTCAGCGAGAGGAGGTCCTCGACCGCGTCGACGTACTCTCGGACCTCCGCCACGCCCTCACCCGTCTTCGCGGCCCGCTTGCCGCGGCCGTTGATGAGGTCGGCCAGCCACTCGGTGTCGTACGCGTCGCCGGCGAGTTCACGCTCCAGCGCGAGTCTCGCGTTCCGTCCCTTTTCGGGGACCATGAACGTACTCACCGGCGTTCGCCCCGGCGTCAGAAGCCGTCGTCATGCTCGAACGGTGGCCGGACGGAGCCAAAAGCCCTTCCCTTCGGTCACTCGGCGTCGGCGGGCGTGTCGAAGTCGTGGAAGTGCTCGCCTTTCTCCTTGCTGAGGATGTTCAGCGCCGCCGCGGCGCCGTCGCCCGCCGAGATGATGGCCTGCCACTCCTCGGCGCGGACCATCGCGCCCGTCGCGTAGGCGTCCGCGACGCTCGTCTCCATCGTCACGTCCACGTCGACCACGTCCTCGTCGGTGAACGCACAGCCGAGCGCCTCCGCGAGGTCACGCTTGGCGCCCGTCGCCAACACGAGGTAGTCAGCTTCCACGGCGTCGTCCTCCGTGTCGACGGTGAAGCCCTCGTCCGTCGCCGCGACGCCCGTCGCTTCCGTTTCCCTGAGGTCCGCACCGAACTCCGCTACCTGCTCGCGGGCGCCCTCGACGAACTCGGTGCCGTCCTCGCTCTCGATGCCGAGGTAGTTGAACAGGTGCGCCTTGTGCAGCCACGTCTCGTCCGTGTCGAAGACGACCGTGTCGAGACCGTTCTTCGCGGTGAACAGTGCGGCGCTCAGGCCGGCGGGACCACCGCCGACGACAGCGACATCTGTCATGGCACATCATGCCGCGGGCAGACACAAATAGATGGGGACGCCGGCGAGTACCGTGCCGACCGGTCACACCTCGCTACGGGGCGAAGTGGTCCCGCGTCCGGCGGTGTCTGTCGCGGAACATGCCCTCGAAGAACGGCGGCGCGATGGCGTCACCGACGTCCCCCAGCGGCGTCGCGTACCGCACGCGGTCCCGCAACAGCGTCTCGTCGCCGTCGGCGTAGAAGATGTGGGTGTGTTCCCAGTGCCGGAACGGCCCGTCGCGCATCACGTCCCGAAAGTAGCCGCTCCCGCGCTCGCGTTCGCGGGCCGTGATTTCGCTCGTCCAGCCCTGTCTGGGGCCGACGCCGAACGGGCGCACCGACATCTCGATGCGCGTGCCCGGCACGAGCGTCTCGGGGTTTCGGTCGCCGTCGGGGCCGACGACGGACTCGATTTGGAGGTGTAGCCACGGCGGCGTCAGCGCTCGGAGGCCGTCGATGGTGGAGTGAAACGCCCACACCGCCTCGAACGGTGCCGCGACCCGGCTCTCTCGCTCGAAACTCCGCATACCGGGCAGACGGGCCGCCGCGCCAAAAGTTAGGGGGTGTTACTTCAGACGCTCCTGCAGGAACGAGGGATGGGCCGCGGTGACGCCCTCGATGTCGAGGATGGCGTCGCTGATGACTTCGCCGAGGGCGTCGCCGTCGGGGGCGCGCACTTCGGCCATCAGCATGTGGTCGCCGGAGGACGTGTAGAGGGCGCGCACGGCGTCGAGGTCCTTCAGTTCTTGTGTCGCCTCGACGTAACGCTCGCTGGCCACGTCGATACCGACCAGCGCGATGGACTGGCCGGACATCTTCTTGGGGTCCACCTCGGCGGAGTAGCCGACGATGACCCCCTCGTCCTCGAGCCGGTTGATGTACTTGCGAACCGTCGGCTTCGAGACGCCGGCGCGTTCGGAGATTTCGGCGTAGGAGGCCTGCGCGTCCTCTTCCAGAACGGCCAGGATACGTTCCTCCGTCGATTCGGAACTCACGACTCCCCCTTTGAGACGCCCGAAAAAATATCTTCCGAATCCGAAACTCCGGTTGCGGGGTTACTTGTGGCGGTCGATGAAGTCGTAGGACCGCTCCCAGTCGGCGTCGTCGTCGAAGTAGCGCTCCGCGAGGGGCGACTCGGGCGCGTCCTCGTTGGTGCGCTTCTCCTCGTAGTAGGACCGGCGGTCCTCCTCGACGTAGTAGCGGCCGGTGAGGACCTCGCCCTCGTACAGTTTCTCCTCGGTCTTCTGCATCATCTCCTGCGCCTCGGTGCGGTCCGTGACGTCGAAGTCGTAGTCGTCCGACTCCTGCACGTCGACGTAGGGCACGTACTGGCGCGCGTCCTTGTTCCACGTCGGGCACTGCGTGAGGAAGTCGACGTGGGCGAAGCCGTCGTGTTCGACGGCCTCCTTGATGATCTCCTGTGCCTGATTGGGGTTGACGGCGGCCGTGCGGGCCACGTAGGACGCCCCGGAGGTCAGCGAGAGCGAGAGGGGCCGAAGCGGGTCCTTCGCGTTGCCCTTGGGCTGGGTCTTCGACTTGTGACCCTTCGGGGAGGTGGGCGAGGTCTGGCCCTTCGTGAGGCCGAAGACCTCGTTGTTGAACACGATGTAGGTCATGTCGTGGTTCTCCCGGGCGGTGTGCATGAAGTGGTTCCCGCCGATGCCGTAGCCGTCGCCGTCGCCGCCGGCGGCGACCACGGTGAGTTCGGGGTTGGCGAGGCTCGCGGCCCGCGCGATGGGGAGCGAGCGACCGTGAATCGTGTGGAACCCGTAGCTGTCGAAGTAGCTGTTCAGCTTGCCCGAGCAGCCGATGCCGGTGGCGACGAGGACCTCCTCGGGGTTCTTGCCGAGGTCGGTCATCGCGCCCTTCAGTGCCTTGTTGACCGCGAAGTCACCACAGCCCGGACACCACGTCGGTTGCGGCTCGATGCCGGGGGTGAAGTCGTCGCGGTCTACCTCGCGTTGCTCGTCGATTGCGTTGAATGCGCTCATTGATTAGTCACCCGTCGCGGGTTCGAGTCGAGTTTGGGTGTTCGGCGATTCGGTGCCGCCGTTGACCTGCACCTCGAAGCCCTCGACGACCTCTTCGGGCTCGAAGGGGTTGCCGTTGTACTTCAGGAGGCTGGTCATCTTGTCGGCGTAGTCGCCGAGGTTCTTCTGGACGTGACCGCGGAACTGGCCCGTGGAGTTCATCTCCACGACCAGCGCCTCCTCGACGCCGTCGAGGAACGCGGCCACTTCGTCGGACGGGAACGGCATCATGTCGCTCACGGAGAGCGCCTTCACGGACTCGCCGTCCTCGTTGAGGCGCTCGACGGCCTCCCGAACGGTGCCTTGAGAACTGCCCCACGTCAGGATGCCGTACTCGGCGTCCTCGGGGCCCCAGCGGGTCTGCTGACTCTCCGCTTCGTCCAGCATCTCGCGCACGCTGTCGAGCTTGCTGTTCCGGCGGTCCACCTGCGCGACCCGGTTGGCGGGGTCCTCGCTGATGTGGCCGGAGGGGTTGTGCTCGTTCCCGGTGGCGAGATAGTGGCCGCCCTTCTGGCCGGGCACGGAGCGCGGACTGACGCCGTCCTCGGCGTCGTGCTGGAAGCGCTCGAACTTGCCCGAGGGGTGGTGGGGCTGGTCCTCGAGTTCCGCCTCGGTGAGTGTCTTGCCCATGTCCGGGTTCGGCTCCCGGTCGAAGAAGCTCGCGGGGACGTTGCGGTACTCCCCGGAGAGCTTCTGGTCGTAGATGATGATGGCGGGCATCTGGTACTCGTAGGCCGCGCGGAACGCCATCCGCGTCTGCTCGTAGCACTCCTTGACGTTGCCGGGCGCGAACACGACGCGGTTCGAGTCGCCCTGACTCGTGGAGAGGACGAACTCGAGGTCGGCCTGTTCGGGCTTGGTCGGCATCCCCGTCGAGGGGCCAGCGCGCATGGATTCGAGCAGGACGACCGGCGTCTCGGTCATCTCCGCGAGGCCCAGGGGCTCGGACATCAGCGCGAAGCCACCGCCGGAGGACCCGGACATCGCCTTCACGCCTGCGTGGGACGCGCCAAGCGCCATCGCGGCGGCGGCGATTTCGTCCTCCACCTGCTCGTGGATGCCCCCGACTTCGGGCATCAGGTTCGTCATGATGGTGAACGCGTCCGTCCACGGCGTCATGGGGTAGCCCGCGATGAAGCGACAGCCCTCGTCCAGCGCCCCGTAGGCGATGGCGTGACTGCCGCCGAGGAGGACCTGCTCCTCGTCGTGGGATCCTTCGGGGACCGTGAGGTCGTGGGTGTGGTCGAACTCCTCGTTGACCTGCTGGTAGGCGTCTTCGAGGACGTCGAGGTTCTGTTCGAGCACCTCGCCGCTCATCGCCTCGGCCATCAGGTCCTCGATGTGGTCGAGGTCGAAGTCGACGAGGGCGGCCGTCGCGCCGACGCCGGCCGTGTTCCGCATGATCTCGCGGCCGTGTTCGCGGGCGAGGTCACGGAGGTTGATGGGGTAGACGTGCCAGTTGTTCTCCTCGACCCGTTCGTCGAAGTTCTCGACCTCCTCGATGTCGATGAGGCCCTCGTCGTAGATGATGACGCCGCCCTCGCGGAGTTCGTCGAGGTTCTCCGTGAGGGGCTTGAGCTCTTCGTTCCCGTAGTAGGCGTGGTCGGATTCGTTCCGGGCGAAACTGTCCCCCAGCGCGAGCAACATGTTGTAGCCGTCGCCACGGGACGTGACTTCCTCCGGTGCCGCGCGGATTTCGACGTACGTGTGGCCGCCGCGGATCCGCGAGGGGTAGTGCCGGTGAGTGAAGACGTCCAGCCCCGACCGCATCAGCGCTGTCGCGAAGTTCTGGCTCGTCGAGTCGATTCCGTCGCCGGAACCGCCCGCGATTCGCCAGACGAGTTCGTCGTCGGTCATAGTTGGATACTGGCCCGTGCCGGGCCGCTACTGTGACCTTGAAACTCCGGGGCTAAAACCGTTTGCCATCCATTAACAGGGAACAATAATGAAGTTTCCGCCCGGCCGTGACAACGTTTATGCGCGCCGAAATCGTCACAATTAACGAATATGTCACGGGCACTCGGCGGCGCGCTCGGGCGGCTGAAGGACCCGGCGTACACGGGGCCGAATCGGTGTCTCCCCTGCACCGCGGTCAATCTCGTCATCGCCCTCGCTCTCGGGGCGGCGGTGGCGGTGTGGTGGCTCCCCGCGGGCGCGGGCGTGCTCGCCATCTCGGCGCTGGCAATCTACTTCCGGGGCTACCTCGTCCCGGGCACGCCGACGCTGACGAAGCGCTATCTCCCCCGTCGCGTCCTCTCGTGGTTCGGCAAAGCACCCGCGGAGGGGCCCGCCGAGACGGACGCCGACGTCGACGTGGGACGCCACCTCCTCTCGGCGGGCCTCCTCCGCGACGGCGGCGACGACCTGTATCTCACCGACGCCGCCCGCGACCAGTGGTGGGGTCGGATCGAGACGATTCGGGACCGAGACGTGGAACCTGAGGACGTGGCGCGGGTGCTGACGGAGGACGTGGACCTCGACTTGCAGTCGCACGGCTCGGCATGGGTCGCCACCGCGAACGGCCGCCCAGTGGGTCGGTGGGAGTCGCGCGCGGCCCTCCTCGCGGACGTGGCCGGCGCGGAGTTGCTCGCCGACCACCTGCCAGCGTGGGAGACTGCGAACCCCGCGGTCCGCGGGGAGTTCCTCGGTGGCCTGCGCCTCTTCCTCGAACGGTGCCCGTCGTGCGACGGCACTGTGTCGCTGGGCACCGAGACGGTGGAATCCTGCTGTGCAGAACGGGAGGTCGTGGCCGTCACCTGCGACGACTGCGGGGCGCGCCTCCTCGAAACCGACGCGCCCTAGCGCCGCGCGCGGCGGTTGAGGACGCCGACGTTGTTCGCGACGCGACCGGTCAGGTCCGTGAACGCCTCGGCGGTGGAGCCCTCGCCCATCACGATCGGCTCGCCGCCCTCGGCCCCGGTCCGAATCTCGGGGTCGAGTGGAATGGAGCCGAGGAACGGCATCTCCACGTCCTCGGCGAACTGCTCGCCGCCGCCCTCGCCGAAGATGTTGTGCTCGGAGCCACAGTCCGGGCAGTGGAACGACCCCATGTTCTCGGCGATTCCGAGGACGGGCGTGTCGTGGCGGCCGAACATCTCCAGTCCCTTCCGGGCGTCGTCGACGGCCACCTCTTCGGGCGTCGTGACGACGACGGCGCCGGTGAGCGGCACCGTCTGGAGCATCGTCAGTTGGGTGTCGCCCGTGCCCGGCGGTAGGTCCACGATCATGTAGTCGAGTTCGCCCCACTCCACGTCCTCGACGAGTTGGGTGATGATGCTGTGGACCATCGGCCCCCGCCAGATGACGGGGTCGTCCTCGCCGACGAGGAAGGCCATGCTCATCAGTTTCATCCCGTAGCGCTCGGGCGGGATGATGGTCTCGTCCTCGGTGGCGCTGGGGTGCTCGTCGGCGTCCACCATCCGCGGGACGTTCGGCCCGTAGATGTCGGCGTCGAAGAGGCCGACGCGCGCGCCACGGTCGGCGAGGCCGGCCGCGAGGTTCACCGCGACCGTCGACTTCCCGACGCCGCCCTTGCCGGATGCGACGGCGATGATGTTCTGCACGCCCGGGAGAACGCCCTCGCCGCTCCGGCCGGTGTCGAGGTCCGCCGAGAGGTCGGGTTCGAGGCCCGCCTCACGGAGCACTTCGCGCACGCGGCCCGCGATGTGGGACTCGTTCGGCGCGTACGGCGCTCCAAGCGCCAACGTGACGTGCGCCGTATCGCCCTCGACACTGATGTCCGTCACGAGGTTGCCGGTCACGATGTCGCCGCCGAGGTCCGGGTCCTCCACCTCGGCGAGGAGGTCGCGCACGTCGTCTTCGTTCATGGCATCCGGTAGGGCTTCTCGCGGCGATAAGGGTTGTGCAAGCGAACGTTTATGTCGTGATTGGGCGAGAAGCCGTCATGCCGGACCGTCCGAACATCGTCCTCGTCCACAGCCACGACCTCGGCCGCCGCCTCGGCTGTTACGGCGTGGACGTAGCGACGCCGAACGTCGACGCGATTGCAGACGACGGCCTGCGCTTCGACCAGTTCACCTGCACCGCGCCCCAGTGTTCGCCGTCGCGCGGGAGCCTCCACACAGGCCGGTATCCCCACAACAACGGCCTGATGGGACTGACCCACCGGGGGTGGAGCCTCGACGACGTGCCCACACTCGCCGCGACGCTGAGCGACGCCGGCTACGACACGCACACGTTCGGCGTTCAGCACATCGCCGAGGACGACGCCGACGCCGGCTACGACTACTCGCACCGCGGCGGGACCGCTCTCGACGCCGCGGAGTGCTTCGAGGCGGAACTGCCCGAGATGGCGGCCGACGGCCCGTTCTTCGCGTCGGTCGGCTTCGTCGAACCGCACCTCCCCTTCCGGGTCGATCACGTCGAGGACGCGGCGTACGACCGCTACCACCCCGAGAACGTCGACGCGCCGCCGTATCTCCCCGACGAGTACGGTGTGAAACGGGACGTGGCGGAGATGCACGCGCTGATTTCCGAGACGGTGGACCCAGCTGTGGGACACGTTCGGGATGCACTCGACGACGCCGGCCTCGCCGAGGAGACGCTGTTCGTCTTCACGACCGACCACGGCCCGCCGCTCCCGCGCGCGAAGGGGATGTGCTACACCGCCGGCGTCGGCGTGGCGTTCATCGCCCACTGGCCCGGCGTGGTGGAATCGGGTGTGGACGACCACCTGCTGAGCAACGTCGACGTGATGCCGACGTTCCTCGACGTCGCCGGCGTCGACAAGCCGCCCGAGATGGACGGGCGAACGTTCGCCCCGTTGCTGACCGGTGAGGGGACGTACGACCCCCGCGAACAGGTGTTCGTCGAGATGACGTGGCACGACCGCTACAACCCGATTCGAGGGATTCGGACCGAGGAGTACACGTATCTGCGGAACTTCTCGATGCTCCCGCGGGTGTTCATCCCCCGCGACATGATCGACCAGCGCGCCGCACGTCCCGTGCGGGGCGAGTGGTACGACCGGGACCGACCCGCCGAGGAGTTCTACGACAGACGCGAGGACCCTCACGAACTCGAGAATCTCGCCGCGGAGGCTATGGTGTCGCGCTCGGCGCCGGCCGACTGGGACGTGCCGGACCCGCCGACTGACCTCGGCCCCGACCGCTACGCGGCGCTCCACGAGTTCAGAGAGCGCCTCCGTGAGTGGATGAGGGCGACGGACGACCCCCTCCTCGACGGCCCCGTCGGCATCCCCGGTCGGTAGCCGGTTTTCCGCCCTCGGCGATTCGTTGGGTTTATCAGGTGGCGAGAGGTACCTAAACTCGCAAGCCTGTAGGGGCGTCTGCCCCGAGTCCGAGAGGGCGACGATACAAACCACAGCGCGTCGTGGTAGCCTAGCCTGGCCCAAGGCGCAGGGTTGCTAACTCTGTGGCGTAAGCCTCCGGGGTTCGAATCCCCGCCACGACGTCCGACAAGCAAGCACACTATGAGTTCGGAGCAACCAGCGGACGAAACAGAAGAGGACGAGATTCAGTACTTCGTCCGGATCGGACAGACCGATCTCGACGGCACGAAGTCTGTAGAGCGTGCTCTCACCGGGATGAATGGAATCGGCCGCCGAGCGGCCCGCATCGTCGCCGAAGAGGCGAACGTCGAACGCGGGGAGACGATGGGTCTCCTCGAGGACGACGAGATCGAACGCGTCGTCGACGCCGTCCAGAACTTCGAGGAACTCGTCCCCGACTGGATGGCGAACCGCCGGAACGACTTCTTCACCGGCGAGACGACGCACGAGGTCGGGAACGACCTCTCGCTGACCCGCCAGCAGGACATCAACCGGATGCAGATGATCCGGTCCTACAAGGGCGTCCGCCACGAGCGCGGACAGAAGGTGCGCGGACAGCGCACGAAGTCCACGGGTCGCACGGAAGGCACCATCGGCGTCAACGTCGAGGCCATCCAAGAAGAGATGGAAGAAGGCGGCGAGGGTGAGGAATAATGGCACTCGGAGACAACACCAAGCTGTACGAGACGCCCAACCATCCGTATCAGGGCGAGCGTATCAGCGAGGAACACGGCCTCGTGGGCCGCTACGGCCTCAAGAACAAACAGGAACTGTGGCGCGAGCAGTCCCAGCTCCGGAACTACCGCCGCGAGGCGCGACGCCTCCTCGGTCGCACGGACTCTGACGGGTCCGAGACCGAGGAGTTCGTCGCCCGCCTCCAGCGACTCGGCATTCTCTCGGAGAACGCCGGGGTCGACACCGTCCTGTCGCTGGACGTGACCGACCTGCTGGAGCGCCGCCTCCAGACCATCGTGTACCGGCAGGGGCTCGCCCACACGCCCGAACAGGCTCGTCAGTTCCTCTCCCACGGCCACGTCACCGTCGACGGGAGCCGGGTGCAGGAGCCGTCCTACCGCGTCGAAGTCGCGGAGGAGGACGACATCGAGTTCGACGAGACGAGCCCGTTCGCCGACGAACTCCACCCCGAACGAGCGGAGGAGCAATAACATGAGTAGCAACGACGACTCCATCTGGGGCATCGCGCACATCCACGCCTCGTTCAACAACACCATCATGACCGTCACGGACCTCACGGGCGCCGAAACGCTCGCGAAGTCCTCCGGCGGGGCAGTGGTGAAGCAGAACCGCGACGAGGCGTCGCAGTACGCCGCCATGCAGATGGCCGAGCAGATGGCCGAGACGCTCCACGAGCAGGACATCGAGGGCCTGCACGTCCGCGTCCGCGGCCCCGGCGGCAACCGCCAGCGCAACCCCGGCCCGGGCGCGCAGGCGGCCATCCGGGCGCTCGCCCGTGCGGGCATCGAAATCGGTCGCATCGAAGACGTGACCCCCGTCCCGCACGACGGCACCCGCGCCCCGAAGAACAGCGGATACTGACATGAGCGACACCGACTTCGACGTCGAGTTCATCGAACGCGACGGCGACAGCGCCCGGTTCCTCGTTCGGGACATCACGCCGGCGCTGGCGAACGGCATCCGCCGCGCCATCGTCGCCGACGTGCCGACGGCGACCATCGACACCGTCCGGTTCGTCGAGAACTCCAGCGTGATGTTCGACGAGCAGTTGGCGCTCCGACTGGGCCTCGTGCCCCTCACGACGCCGGACGACCTCACCGAGGAGACGACGGTGACCCTCGCACTCGACGTGGAGGGGCCCGAGACGGCCTACTCGGGCGACTTGGTCAGCGAGGACCCCCACGTCGAACCCGCGACGGACAACGTTCCGATCATCGACCTGAAGGAGGGCCAGCGCCTCGAAATCGAGGCCGAGGCCGTCCTCGGGCGCGGCCGTGACCACGCCAAGCATCAGGGCGGTGTCGCGGTCGGCTACCGCCATCTCCAGACCGTCGAGGTCGGCGAGGAACTCGAATCCTTCGAGGACCGCGACCCCCACATCGTCCGCGGCGTCGTCGAGGACGACGGGGAACTCGTTCCGGCCGAGGAGTTCGACAACGACATCACGAACCGGTATCCCGACCACGAGGTGACCGTCGAGGACGTGGAAGGCGCCTTCGTCTTCCACGTCGAGTCCGACGGCTCCCTCCCGGTCGACGAACTCGTCGTCGCCGCCGCGGACACCCTGTACGACCGCGCGGCGGAACTCGAAGAGGCAGTCAGTCTATGACGACGCGCCGCCCCACTACCCACGCCGTCGCACGCCGAACCCTACGGGAAGCGACGGCTATCGTAACGGGTATTAAGGGGCGGCCGAAAGGTGGAATCGCAACTCGAACGCCTTCTCGGGCGTGCAGGGATAGCCAAGTTTGGTCAAAGGCGCAGCGTTCAGGGCGCTGTCCCGTAGGGGTTCGCAGGTTCAAATCCTGCTCCCTGCATCCCACCACAGTACTCCAACAATGAGCAAGACCAGCCCGCGGCTCAGCGGCCTCGTCGCCGACCTCAAGTCGGCGGCACGCGAGGACGACGCGGACGTCTGGGCGGACATCGCAGACCGCCTTCAGGCGCCCCGCTCCACCCACGCAGAGGTCAACTTGAGTCGCATCGAGCGGTACGCACGAACTGACGAGACGGTCGTCGTCCCCGGCAAGGTGCTGGGGTCCGGCGTCCTGACCAAGGACGTCTCCGTGGCCGCGGTTGACTTCTCCTCGACCGCGGAGACGAAGATCGAACAGGCCGACGGCGAAGCGGTCGGCATCGCCGACGTCGTCGAACGAAACCCCGAGGGGAGCGACGTCCGGGTGATTCGATGAGCTACGCAGAGTTCGAGGTCGACGCAGTCATCGACGCGACGGACTGCATCGTCGGCCGCGTCGCCAGCAACGTCGCACAGCGCGCACTCGACGGCGAGCGAATCGCCGTCGTCAACGCGGAGGACGCGGTCATCACCGGTCGCGAAGAGGACGTCGTCGGGACGTATCGGAAGCGCGCCAACCTCAGCTCCGACCGCGGTCCGGAGTACCCCGTCCGGCCCGACGGTATTCTGAAGCGCTCGATCCGCGGGATGCTCCCGCACAAGAAACAGCGCGGTCGCGAGGCGCTCTCGAACGTCCGCGTCTACCTCGGCAATCCCTACGACGAGGACGGCGAGGTCGCAGAGGGCACCTCCCTCGACCGCCTCTCCACGATCAAGTTCGTCCAGCTGGGCGATCTCAGCGAACAACTGGGGGCCAAAGTCACATGGTAACTAACACATCCGGCAAGAAGAAGACGGCCATCGCTCGCGCGACCGTCTCCGAGGGAGAGGGTCGTGTCCGAATCAACTCCCAGCCCGTGGAGCTCGTCGACCCCGAGCTCGCACAGCTGAAGATGCTGGAGCCGTTCCGCATCGCGCCGTCGGACCTCCGCGACGACGTCGACGTCGACGTCACCGTGGAGGGTGGCGGCGTGATGGGGCAGGCCGACGCGATCCGCACCGCCATCGCTCGCGGCATCGTGGACCACACCGGCGACGCCGAACTCCGCGACGCGTTCATGGAGTTCGACCGTTCGCTGTTGGTCAACGACGTCCGCCAGTCCGAGTCCAAGCACTGGGGCGGTCCGGGCGCTCGCGCCCGCTACCAGAAGTCCTACCGTTGAGTCACCACCCATGATGGTTCCAGTCCGGTGTTTCACGTGCGGCAAGGTCGTGGGCGAGCACTGGGAGCCGTTCCGTGACCGCGTCGAGGCCGGCGAGGACCCGAAGGAGGTCCTCGACGAACTCGGCGTGGACCGGTACTGCTGCCGGCGGATGCTCATCTCCCATCAGGACCTGGTCGACGTGGTGTCACCATACCAATGAGCAGGGACAACCGCTACGAGAAGGCACGCATCATCGGGGCGCGAGCCCTGCAGGTGTCGCACGGAGCGCCGGTGCTGGTCGACACGGACCAGACTGAGCCCATCCTCATCGCGGCCGAGGAGTACGACGCCGGCGTGTTGCCGTTCACGGTTCGCCGCCAATGACGCGCATCCAGCGCATCCGGCTCCGTGAGGTGCTGGACTCGCGCGGCAATCCGACCGTGGAGGCCGACGTGCTGACCGAGTCGGGCGGCTTCGGCCGCGCGGCGGCGCCCAGCGGCGCCTCCACCGGCGAACACGAGGCGATCGAACTCCCCGCAGCCGACGCAATCGCGGCGGCACGGGAGAACGCGGTGCCCCGCCTCGTCGAGACGGCGTTCGCGGGCGACCAGCGCGAAGTCGACCGACTGCTCCGTCGCGCGGACGGCACGGACGACTTCTCGACCATCGGCGCCAACAGCGCCGTCGCCATCTCGATGGCCGCCGCCAAGGCCGCCGCCGACGTGCTGGGTGCGCCGCTGTACCAGCATCTCGGCGGCGCGTTCCGCGGCGAGAACTTCCCGATTCCGCTGGGGAACGTCGTGGGCGGCGGCGAACACGCCGCCGACGCGACCCACATTCAGGAGTTCCTCGCGGCGCCCGTCGGCGCTCCGAGCGTTCGGGAGGCCGTCTTCACGAACGCACGCGTCCACGACGAAGTCGCAATCCTGCTGGACGAGATGGGCGTCCCCGCGGCGAAGGGGGACGAGGGCGCGTGGGCGCCCGCCATCGACGACGAGCAGGCGTTCGAAGTCGTCGCCGAGGCCGTCGAGACTGTCTCGGACGAAGTCGGCTTCGACGTCCGCTTCGGCCTCGACGTGGCCGCCGCGGAGCTGTACGACGCGGACGCGGGCGTCTATCGCTACGGCGAGACGGAGCGGACGCCCGAGGAGCAGGTCGACTACGTCGCGGGCCTCGTCGAGGAGTACGGCCTCGCGTACGTCGAGGACCCCCTCGACGAGAACGACTTCGAGGGCTTCGCGGACCTGACCAACCGGGTCGGCGACCGGACCCTCATCTGTGGCGACGACCTGTTCGTCACCAACGTGGAACGGCTGGAGCGCGGCATCGACGCGGGCGCCGCGAACAGCATCCTCGTCAAACCCAACCAGATTGGAACTCTCTCGGACGCCTTCGACGCCGTGGAGACGGCGACCCGGGCGGGCTACGACGCCGTCATCTCCCACCGGAGCGGAGAGACGGAGGACGCCACCATCGCACACCTCGCCGTGGCGACCGACGCCCCGTTCATCAAGACGGGCGCCGTCGGGGGCGAGCGAACGGCGAAACTGAACGAACTCATCCGAATCGAAGACAACGCGCTATGAGCGGAAACGAAACCGACATCGAAGCAGACGAAGAAGAACTCGACGCCGCGGCGGGCGACGCGACACCGGACGCCGGTGACGCCGAGGCCGAGGCGGACGTCGAAGAGCCAACCCTCGACGAGGACGTGATGGGCCGGGAGGAGGCAGACCTGCTCATCCCCGTCGAGGACTACCTCGGCGCCGGGGTCCACATCGGGACCCAGCAGAAGACCGAGGACATGGAGCGGTTCATCCACCGCGTCCGCACGGACGGCCTGTACGTGCTGGACGTGGCGAAGACGGACGACCGCATCCGCACGGCCGCGGACTTCCTCGCGAACTACCAGCCGGACCAGATTCTGGTCACCAGTTCGCGCCAGTACGGCCGCTTCCCGGCGGAGAAGTTCGCCGAGGCCGTGGGCGCTCGCGCCCGCACTGGCCGCTTCATCCCGGGCACGCTGACCAACCCGAAGTACGACGGGTACATCGAACCGGACGTGCTGGTCGTCACGGACCCCATCGGCGACTCGCAGGCTGTCAAGGAGGCCATCACGGTCGGTATCCCGGTCATCGCGATGTGCGACTCCAACAACTCCACGTCGAACGTGGACCTCGTCGTCCCGACGAACAACAAGGGGCGACGCGCGCTGGCAGTCGTCTACTGGCTGCTGGCCAACGAGACGCTGGACCGGCGCGGCGCCGACACCGTGTTCAGCCTCGACGACTTCGAATCCGGCATCTGAACGGCTGACTGTTTTCGCGGTTCGCACGCGGTGCGGAACGTTTCTTAGGGACGGGTGACAGAGGTCGGTATGGTCACTTCGAGCGCCCCCGGCAAGGTGTACCTGTTCGGGGAGCACGCCGTCGTCTACGGCGAGCCTGCGGTCCCGTGCGCCATCGAGCGCCGGGCACGGGTCACGGTCGAGGAACGGCCGGACCGGCGTTTGCGCGTCTCGGCGCCCGACCTCTCGCTCGACGGCTTCACCGTCGAGTACGAGGGCGGTACCGACGAAGCGCCCGACGTGGACGTGCCGACGCCTCTCGTCGAGGCGGCGATGGGCTACGTCGACGAGGCCGTCGCGCAGGCCCGGGACGCCGCGGACGCGCCCGACGCCGGTTTCGACGTCACCATCGAGAGCGACATCCCACTCGGCGCGGGCCTCGGGTCGTCTGCGGCGGTGGCCGTCGCCGGCATCGACGCGGCGACGCGCGAACTCGGCGTCGAACTCACACCCGAAGCGGTCGCGGACCGGGCGTACCGCGTCGAACACGCCGTACAGGACGGCGAGGCGTCCCGCGCAGACACGTTCTGCTCGGCGATGGGTGGCGCCGTCCGCGTCGAGGGCGACGACTGCCGGACCATCGACGCGCCGGCTCTCCCGTTCGTCGTCGGCTACGACGGCGGTGCGGGCGACACGGGCGCTCTCGTCGCGGGCGTTCGGGACCTGCGCGAGGAGTACGGCTTCGCCGCCGACACGGTGACGGCCATCGGCGACCTCGTGCGCGAGGGCGAGGACTTGCTGGCGGCGGGCGACGTGGACAGCCTCGGCGACTTGATGGACTTCAATCACGGCTTGCTCTCGGCGCTGGGCGTCTCCGCCCGGTCGCTCGACGCGATGGTGTGGGCCGCGCGCGAGGCGGGCGCCCACGGCGCCAAACTCACTGGCGCCGGCGGCGGTGGCTGTGTCGTCGCACTCGACGACACCGAGGCCACGCGCACGTCGCTCGAACTCACGCCGGCCTGCGAGGAGGCGTTCCGCGCCGCACTCGACACCGAGGGGGTGCGCCAGCAGTGACGACGGTCCTCAAACTCGGCGGGAGCGTCGTCACGGAGAAAGACACGCCCGAAACAGTCGACGAGAGAGCCCTCGAACGCGCCGCGGACGCCCTCGCCGGCCGCGAGGACGTGGTGGTCGTCCACGGCGGCGGCAGTTTCGGCCACCCTGCGGCCAGCGAACACGGCGTCTCCAGCACCGCCGGGACGGCGAATCCGGCCGCAGTGCGCGACGTCCACGACGCGATGGGGCGCCTGAACGCCGCCGTACTCGACGCGCTACAGGGCGCGGGCGTGCCGGCGCTCCCGGTGCGGCCACTCTCCGTTGCGCACCGCGACGGGGAGGGAGACCTGACGCTCCCGACGGCCGCCGTCGAGGGGATGCTCGATGAGGGCTTCGTCCCCGTCCTTCACGGAGACGTGGTTGCCCACGCGGGTGCGGGCGCGACAGTACTCAGCGGCGACGAACTCGTGGTCGCCCTCGCGCGCCGCCTCGACGCGGACCGGGTGGGCGTCTGCTCGACGGTGCCGGGCGTCCTCGACGACGGCGACGTGGTGTCCGAAATCCGGGCGTGGGAGGACGTTGCGGACGTCCTCGGCGAGAGCGAGGCAACGGACGTGACCGGCGGGATGGCCGCGAAGGTCAGGGCACTACTCGATTTAGACGCCGCGGCGAGCGTCTTCGGTCTCGACGACCTCGACGCGTTCCTCGACGGCGCGGCCGTGGGGACGCTGGTGGACGGCGGCTAGGCCCCGGCCGGGAGTCGGCCGTCCCGGAAGAGGACGACGAGGACCGCCAGCACGAACGCGACGGAGAGCGCGGACCCGCGGAACACGGTGTCGAACGCGATTCCGTGCTCGACGAGCAGTCCGAACACGACGCTCCCGGGTGCCTGCATGAGCATCATCGTGGCGCTGTACACCGCGTACGCCGACGCGCGGTTGTCGTCCGGAAGCGACGCCAGCATGTACGTGTCGATGACCGGGAACAGGCTGTGGATGACCAGTCCCAGCACCACCGAGAGCGCCGCGACGGCCCAGACTCCGTGGAGGAACGTCAGCGACGCCAATAGGACGGTGAACAGGCCGAGTATCGAGAACATCAGCGGCACCGTGCGGAACCGGTCCGCCAGCCGTCCCGAGAAGAACATCGCTGGGACGCCGGCCGCGAACAGCAACATCAGGAGACCCCGAGAGGTGCTGTCCGAGAACTGCTTCACCGACGTGAGGTAGGTGTCGTAGAAGTTGAAGGTCCCTTGCCAGACGAACCCGGTCACGCCGAGGATGGCGATGCCCGTCAGGATGAGCCGCCACTGGCGCCTGACGGCCCCGATCAGGTCTTTGTCCTCGGCCCCCGCTTCGGGCATCTCGGTCCGACCCGCGGCGAACGAGAGCAGGGCCGTGGCGACGACGGCCGTTCCGGCGATGCCGAAGAAGACCGTCTCCCACTCGGCGTGAACGAGCGCCAGACCCACCACGAACGGCGCGCTCACCGCCGCAATCTGAGCGGACATCGCGCGGATGCCGACCGCCCACCCGACTCTGGAGGGGTACAGTTCGCTGACGAGGGGGTTGGCAGCGATGTAGAAGACGCCACTCGCCGTTCCGATGAGGAACGCGCCGACGGTGACGAGCGTGATGGTCGGCGCCACCGCCGTCGCCGACGCGGCCGCGGCCATGAACAGGCCCATGCCGACGATTGCTCGCTGGCGGTCGACGCGAGTCAGGAGAAAGCCGGTCGGGAGCCGAGACGCGGCGCTCCCGATCCAGACGGTGGTGGCGACGAACCCGGCGGTGCCCGCGCCCACGTGGAAAATCTCCTGAAACGGACGGACGAGCGGAGCGAAGGCCACGCGGCTGAAGTTCACGAGGTAAGCGAACAGGCAGATGGTGGCGAACACCTGTCCGCGGCGACTGATTCGCACGGTGCCGCGTTCGTGGGCCGGGAAGTCAATCCTTCCGAATCCGGCAGGCCGTCTTTCAGTATTGTTTTAACGCCGGGGACAGTAGGCACCCGTAACCGAGAGGGCCCGTCCCTCGCGGCGAGCGTGGGCGTGTCGGACTCGGCCGCCCTCGGTTCATCGCCGCGTCGGACGGTCCTCACTCGGAGGACAACCAATGGAAATCGAAATTGCCACTATCGGCGGCTACGAGGAAGTCGGTCGGCAGATGACTGCCGTCCGCGCCGGCGACGACGTCGTCATCTTCGACATGGGACTGAACCTGTCGAAGGTGCTGCTCCACGACAACGTGGAGACCGAACAGATGCACAGTCTCGACCTCATCGACATGGGCGCCATCCCCGACGACCGGGTGATGAGCGACCTCGAAGGCGACGTGCAGGCCATCGTGCCCACGCACGGTCACCTCGACCACATCGGCGCCATCTCGAAGTTGGCCCACCGGTACGACGCGCCCATCGTCGCCAGCCCGTTCACCATCGAACTCACTCGCGACCAGATCGAGAGCGAGCAGAAGTTCGGGGTCGAGAACGACCTCGTCAAGATGGAGGCCGGCGAGTCGATGGTCATCGGCGACGAGGGGTGTGAACTGGAGTTCGTCCACGTCACACACTCCATCATCGACGCCATCAACCCGGTCCTGCACACGCCCGAGGGCGCCGTCGTCTACGGCCTCGACAAGCGCATGGACCACGACCCGGTCCTCGAGGACCCCATCGACATGGAGCGCTTCCGCGAAATCGGTCGCGAGGACGAGGGTGTTCTCTGCTACATCGAGGACTGCACGAACGCCGGCAAGAAGGGGCGCACGCCCAGTGAATCCGTCGCCCGCCGGCACCTCGAAGACGCGATGCACAGCATGGCGGATTACGACGGCGGCATCGTCGCCACCACGTTCTCCTCGCACATCTCGCGGGTCAGCAGTCTCGTCGAGTTCGCACAGGACATCGGCCGTCAACCGGTCCTGTTGGGTCGCTCGATGGAGCACTACTCCGGCACCGCCGAGCGACTCGGCTACGTCGACTTCCCGGAGGACCTCGGGATGTTCGGGCACCGGAAGTCCGTCGACCGGACGTTCAAGCGAATCATGAACGAGGGCAAGGAGAACTACCTGCCCATCGTCACCGGCCATCAGGGCGAACCGCGCGCGATGCTCACCCGGATGGGACGCGGCGAGACGCCCTACGACATCGAGGACGGCGACAAGGTCATCTTCTCGGCTCGGGTCATCCCGGAGCCGACGAACGAGGGCCAGCGCTACCAGTCCGAGAACCTCCTGCGCATGCAGGGCGCCCGCATCTACGACGACATCCACGTCTCGGGCCACCTCCGCGAGGAGGGCCACTACGAGATGCTTCAGGCGCTCCAGCCCCAGAACATCATCCCTGCCCACCAGGACATGAAGGGCTTCGCGCCGTACGTCGACCTCGCCAGCAGTCAGGGGTACGAGGTCGGGGAAGACCTTCACGTGACCCAGAACGGCAACACGATCACGCTCGTCGAGTGACGCCATGACAACCGCTCAGGACTCAGAGGGGACCGTGGAGGAGGCCGTCGCCGAGCGACGCGAACTCATCGATTCGGCCCTCGACGAAAAACTGCCGGAGGCGGCACCCGAGCGCCTGTACGAAGCCTCGCGCTCTATCGTCCTCGCGGGTGGGAAGCGCCTGCGGCCCGCGATGTTGCTGTTGGCCGCTGAAGTGCTGGCCGACGTGGAACCGCTCTCGGAGGACTACACGGACTTCCCGGCCCTCTACGACGACGACGTGGACGTGATGTCGGCGGCGGTGAGCATCGAGGTCATCCACTCGTTCACGCTCATCCACGACGACATCATGGACGACGACGACATGCGGCGGGGCATCCCGGCGGTCCACCGGGCCTACGACACGGAGACGGCCATCCTCGCGGGCGACACGCTGTACTCCAAGGCGTTCGAGATTATCCTCGGCACCGACGCCAAGCCGGAGCTGAGCCTCGACGCCGTCGACCTGTTGGCCAAGACCTGCACCCACATCTGCGAGGGGCAGGCGATGGACGTTGGCTTCGAGACGAAACCCGACGTACTCCCCGAGGAGTACCGCGAGATGATCGAACTCAAGACGGCGGTCCTCTACGCCGCGGCGGCGGCGATGCCCGCCATCGTGATGGGCGCCCGGAGCGCCGTCGTCGACTCCCTCTACCAGTACGGGCTCTGCGTGGGACAGGCGTTCCAGATTCAGGACGACGTACTCGACCTGACGACGCCCAGCGACAAACTCGGCAAGCAGCGCGGTTCGGACCTCGTGGAGGGCAAGCGGACCATCATCACGCTTCACGCCCGCGAGCAGGGCGTCGACGTGGACAACCTTCTCGACGACGCCGAGGACGTGGATTCGGTCACCGAGGCCCAAATCGACGAGGCCGTAGCGACGCTCGAGGAGGCCGGTTCCATCGAGTACGCCACCGAGATGGCCCGGGACCTCGTCGCCGAGGGGAAACGTCACCTCGAAGCGCTCCCCGAGAACGAGGCCCACGACACCCTCGAAGCGGTGGCGGACTACCTCGTCGACCGCGACTACTGAACGACGCCGTTTTGACGCCGCCGGCTGAAGTCGGCCCATGGACGACGACGTACGCGAGCGGATTCGGGCCGCGGCCGAGCGGCAGGCCCTCTACAACGCACTCGAACACAGTGGCGACGCACAGGTGGGCGCCATCGTCGGCCCCCTGATGGCCGAGAACCCCGACTTCCGTGAACACGGCGACGAGGTAGCGGGCGTCGTCGCCCCCGTCGTCAACGAGGTGAACGCCATGTCGCCCGCCGAGCAACGCGAGCGATTGGGCGAGGTGGCCCCGGACCTCCTCGACGAACTCGACGCCGAGGACGAGGCCGAGGAGGAACCCGCCCTCCCCGACCTGCCGAACGTCGAGGACTACGACGAGGTGCGGATGCGCGTCGCGCCCAACCCCAACGGCCCGTGGCACCTCGGCCACGCGCGGATGCCCGCCGTCATCGGGACGTACAAGGACATCTACGACGGCTCCTTCCTCGTCCGCTTCGACGACACCGACCCCGAGACGAAGCGCCCTGACCTCGACGCCTACGACCAGATTCTCGACGCCATCGGCTACCTCGGCTTCGAACCTGACGACGTGATTCGGGCCTCGGACCGACTGGAGACGTACTACGACCACGCCCGACGACTCATCGATGCCGGCGGCGCCTACACCTGCTCCTGTCCCGCCGGGGAGTTCTCGGACATGAAAAACGCCGGTGAGGCCTGCCCGCACCGCGGCAAGGACGCCGAGACGACCCGCGAGGAGTTCGAGGCGATGGTCGACGGCGAGTACGACGCCGGCGACATGGTGCTTCGGGTCCGCACGGACATCGAGCACCCGAATCCGGCGCTCCGCGACTGGGTGGCGTTCCGCCTCATCGACACGCCCCATCCGCGCCCCGTGGCCGCCGACTACCGCTGTTGGCCGATGCTCGACTTCCAGAGCGGCGTCGACGACCACCTCACGGGCGTCACGCACATCATCCGGGGCATCGACCTACAGGACTCCGCGAAGCGCCAGCGCTTCGTCTACGACTACTTCGACTGGGCGTACCCCGAGGTCATCCACTGGGGCCACGTGCAGGTCGAAGCCTACGACGTCGAGATGTCGACGTCGACCATCGCCGAGAAAATCGAGGCCGGCGAACTCGACGGCTGGGACGACCCGCGCGCGCCGACTCTCGCCAGTCTCCGCCGGCGGGGCATCCGCGGCGAGGCCATCACCGAGGCGATGATCGGACTCGGCACCTCCACCTCGAACGTCGACCTCTCGATGAGCGCCATCTACTCGAACAACCGCGAACTCGTCGACGACGAGGCGACTCGGCGCTTCTTCGTCCGCGACGGCCAGTCGGTTCCGGTCGTCGACGGTCCCGACGCGGCCGAACCGCTCTTGCACCCCGACCACGAGGAGCGGGGCACGCGTCACATCCCCGTCGGTGACGCCGTGCGTGTCGAACCTACGGACCTCCCCCCGCAGGGCGACCGGGTGTGGCTCAAGGGCTACGGCTGTGTCCGCTACGACGGCGAGCGGTTCACCACCACCGGCGACGACATCGTGGCCGTCCGCGAGGAGGGCGTCGACGTGATTCACTGGGTGCCCGACGCGGAGAGCGTTCCGCTCCGTCTGCGGACGCCCGACGGTGACGAAGAGGGCCACGCCGAACCCGGCCTCACCGACCACGACCCCGACGACGTCGTGCAGTTCGTCCGCGTCGGCTACGCTCGCATCGATTCCGTCGCCGAGGAGTCCGTCGCCTACTTCGCCCACGAGTAGTACGGCCCTTTTTGAGCGCGGCGGTCGAGAATCAGTTCGTGCCACGCGAGGCGACGCCCGACGATGTGGCCCGGATTCGCCGCGTCGCGGAGCGCGGGTGGAATGCCGCCTACGAGGACAGTCTCTCACAGCGGACCATCGACACAGCGCTCGCGAACTTCTACGACCCGGCGGCCACGCGGGCGGCCATCGAGAGCGACGACGGCGTGTTTCTCGTCGCCGAACGGGAGGGGCGCGTCGTCGGCTACGTCATGGGCGACCCGGCGGACGACCCCGGCGTGGCGACGCTCGGCGCCATCTACGTCGCACCGTCTCGCTGGGGTGAGGGCATCGGCTCGGCGCTCCTCGGCGCGTTCGAGGACTGGTGTCGGGACCGGGGCTACGACGCGCTCCGCTTTCGCGTCCTCGCCGAGAACGACGTGGGCCGGTCCTTCTACCGCTCACACGGCTACGAGGCCGTCGACGAGCGAGAGACGGCGCTGTTCGGGGAGTCGGTTCGAGAACTCGTGTTCCGCGGGTCGGTTCAGTCGTAGCGCTCGCGCTCCGCGCGCGCCGCCGCGTTCCCGTAGGCGTCCACCAGCGGGCGGTAGGCACCGCCGAGCGCCCGCATGCACTCGCTCGTGGAGTGGTAGCCGAGGTCCTCGGCCACCGTGCCCCAACTCCGGTTCTGGAGGACGCGCGTGACGAGCAGTCGCTCCTCGCGGGCCGATAGCACGTCGGGGGCCGGGTCCACGAGGTGCGCGACGGCGAGGCGGCGGAACGGACGCGGGTCCACGTCGTACAGCGCCGGACCGTAGGCGGCGCCGGCGACGAGGCGCCAGTCCCTGTCGTCGAGGTCCGGGTCCGGGTCGGCGTCCGTCGCGCGGAGCGTCGCCCGCACCACGTCAGGGTCCGCGTCGCGGAGTGCGTCGGCCAAGACGGCGGGCGCGCGGTCCGCGAACCACGCGGCGTGGTCGTCGTGGAGCGTCTGCCCGCGTTCGCTCGTCGGCTTCAGGACGATGGCCGAGTACTCGCCGCTCGTCTCGTTGCGCGTCGTCGAGAGATGCACCGCGCCGTAGCCGTTCGCGTCCCAGAAATCGAGGAGTTCGGGCGTCGCGCCGAACCCGGAGCCGACCCAGTCCGCGTCGGCGCCCGCTTCGACGGCGTCGAGGAGGGCGGAGCCGAGGCCCCGGGAGCGAACGGCGTGGTGCGTCGCGATGCGGACGACTCGGACCCCTGCCGCCTCGCCCGCCACCTCGTCCCGGAGTTGGCTCGTCAGCACGTCCGGAATCATGTTGCCGGGGACGCGCCCGCCCTCGTACATCTCGGTCCGCCAGTCCGCGGAGAGCGCGCCCTCGCGGGCGAGCAGAGCGACGCTGACGACGTGGCCGTCGTGGCAGAGCGCCCGCACGGAGAGGTTGGGGGCGTCGAGCAGGCGGGCCAAGTCGTC
Source organism: Halobacteriaceae archaeon (assembly GCA_042216675.1). Classification (GTDB taxonomy): domain Archaea; phylum Halobacteriota; class Halobacteria; order Halobacteriales; family Halobacteriaceae; genus JBDGTS01. The sequence goes on from JBDGTS010000003.1 coordinate 89,954, forward strand.
GGGTTCGGTGCGGTAGTGCGCGGCGACCAGCAAGCCAAACACCTCGCGCAACAGGTGTTCGTCGTCGGCCAACTCCGCGCCGGTGGGCGCGCGCTCGGCGACCGTCTCGGGCGTCGCGCCTTCGACGAGCTGGTCCACCGGGGGCCGCGCGTCGAGCAACAGCGCGTGGAACGCCCACGACTCCACGGGGTCGCCGCCGGCGTAGCGAATCGGCTCGTGGAGGCGGACCGTCGTCACCTCGTGCTCGGAGTCGGCGAGTCGGCCCCGGAAGCGCACGTCGAAGCCCCGGCCCGCGCCCTCGTAGCCGTGGACCGTCGTCGTGAAGCCGACGGCGTCGACGTCGAGGAACGATTCGAGGCGCCGCACCGGGAGCGCGGCCGCCTCGTCCACGAGCAGAACGTCGGGGTCGGCGTCGACGGCCTCGGCGACGGGGAGGAATCGCACCGCGCCCCCGCCGGCGTCGAGTCGCTTCGGCGGGTCCCCGGAGACGGCGTCGAGCGACCCGAGGTCCGAGAGCAGGGCCTCGGCGCGGACGAACACTTCTCGCGCGCTCCGGTACCCCGGGGCCGTCACGGCCACGTCGCGCCCCTCGGCGGCGAGGCAGGCGGCCGCGAGACCCGCCGCGGCGGACTTCCCGCGCCCCCGGTCGGACTCGACGACGACTGCCGAATCGGGGTCCCGCAGGGCTTCGAACGCCGCGACGGCCTCGGCTTGGTCGTCGGTGAGACAGGCCTCGAAGGCCGCAGCGGGGAACGGAGACCCGGCGGGGGGCGTCGGTGGCGTTCGGGGCCGCCGCGGCGGCGGGTCGGTCAGGCCGTCGTCCCGAACCGCTTCACTGTCGGCGTCGTAGATGGCGACCCCGCGGTGCGCGCGGAGGGTTTCGACCAGTCGCTCGCGGAAGCGCCCCGTCACGTCGCCCACGTCGAAGGGCGGGACGGCCAGCGACTCGTCGAAGCCGTCGCGGCGCGCGGGCCACTCCTCGAGGGGCGGCGTCAGGAGGACGAACAGGCCGCCACCGTCGACGGCGCCGACGGTCCGCCCGAGGACGTTCGGCGGGCAGGTGTCGTGAGCGTCCACGACGACGACGGCCCGCGTCGTTCCGAGTAGCCGGCCTGCGTGGACCGGCGCGATGCGCTCGCAGGCCAGCGCCGACGCCTCGCCGACGAGCGTGGTTTCCGTACGGGGTACGTCCGCGGCCGCGAGTGCCGTCTCCGCGGCGTCGTAGCACGCGTCGCTGTCGCCGGTAATCACGAGGGCGCGGCGCTCGTCGGCCGCGCGCGCCTCCGCCCGGAGCGCTCCGGCGAGGTCCGCAATCATGCCCGGTCCGTCGCGGCGAACCCGGAAGGGTTCTCCGGTCGGCCGGGCGTCGTGTGTCCGTCTCGCACGGCATCTCACGTTTGAAAGCGCTTTTATGGACGGGGACCGCTACACAGAGTACAGCCCGCGCGGGGTCGATGATACCCGGCCGTCGGGGGGTAACGGCCGGCGGCCGGGTGCAAGCCCCCGCGGGATTCGGTGATCCAGCCATGCCAGTATACGTTGATTACGACGTCCCTGCAGACCTCCAAGACAGCGCGCTCGACGCGCTCGAGGTTGCGCGGGACACAGGAACGGTCAAGAAGGGAACGAACGAGACAACTAAAGCGGTCGAGCGCGGCAACGCCTCGCTCGTCGTCATCGCCGAGGACGTTCAGCCCGAGGAAATCGTGATGCACCTGCCCGAACTCGCCGAGGAGAAGGGCATCGCCACGGTTTTCGTCGAGGCGCAGGACGACCTCGGTCGCGCGGCCGGCCTCGAGGTCGGCAGCGCCGCCGCGGCCATCGTGGACGCCGGCGACGCAGAGGACGACGTCGAGGACATCGCCGCGAAGATAGAGGAACTCCGATAGACCAATGAGCGCGGAGGAAACTGAAGAGGGCTCCACGCCCGCCGAAGTCATCGAGGTCGTCGGCAAGACCGGGATGCACGGCGAGGCGATGCAGGTGAAGTGTCGCATCCAAGAGGGTTCGAATCAGGGCCGCATCATCACGCGGAACGTCCTCGGACCCGTCCGCGAGGGCGACGTGCTTCAACTGCGTGAGACGGCCCGCGAAGCTGACTCCATCGGTGGTCAATAATGCCTCAAACCCGCGAGTGTGACTTCTGTGGCGCCGACATCGAGCCGGGCACCGGCACGATGTTCGTGTACAGTGACGGCGACGCGGTCCACTTCTGCTCGTCGAAGTGCGAGAAGAACGCCGACCTCGGGCGCGAGACGCGCGAGGTCGAGTGGGCTGGCGGCGAGGAGGAGTAGATGAGCCGCGAGCGAACCTTCGTGATGGTGAAGCCCGACGGCGTCCAACGGGGGCTCATCGGCGAAATCGTCTCGCGACTCGAAGAGCGCGGCCTGAAGATGGTCGGCGGCAAGTTCATGCGGATCGACCGCGACCTCGCCGAAGAGCACTACGGCGAACACGAGGACAAACCCTTCTTCGAGGGTCTCGTGGACTTCATCACCAGTGGCCCGGTGTTCGCGATGGTGTGGGAGGGCCAGGACGCCACCCGGCAAGTGCGCAAGATGATGGGCGAGACGGACCCGGCCGAGTCAGCCCCCGGCACGATTCGGGGCGACTTCGGTCTGGACCTCGGTCGCAACGTCATCCACGGCTCCGACCACGAGGACCCCGGCGCGAACGAGCGCGAAATCGCGTTGTTCTTCGACGAGGACGAACTCGTGGACTGGGACCGCGCCGACGAGGCGTGGCTCTACGAGTAGCGTAGGCACACTTTTGAAGGGGGGCCGACGATTACTGTCGGCCATGAAGTGTTTCGTCTGCGGTCAGGTCGCACCGTCGTACCTGCTGGTCCCCTCGAACGTTCGCGACCCCGAGACGCTCCCCGGGGAGCAGGTCGACCTCTCGGCCGAACACGTCACCGAGGCGCTGTGTGGAGAGTGCGCCGAGGAGTACGTCCACGTCGCGGGCGAGGAGCGGACGCCCACCTGCATCTTCTGTGACGACCCCGGCGAGTACGACCTGTACCACCTCGACGCCGACGTCCACGCCGGGTCGGAACTCGTGCCGACGGGACCGACGCTCGTCGCAAAAGACGTTCTGTGCGACGAACACCTCGACTCGCTCGAAGAAAAGTCGCCGGTCGGGGGGTAGTTACTCGGTCCGCACGTCGACGTCGCCGGCGTCGAGTTCGGCCTCGACTTCGCGGGCGGCGGTGACCATGTTCGCCATCTTCTCGTAGGCCACTTCGCGCGGCAGGAGCTTCAGCCCGCAGTCCGGGGAGACGGTGAGTCGCTCCGGCGGGACGACTTCGAGACCGTACTCGATGTGCTCTTTGATTTCCGCGACGGACTCCACCGTCGCGTCGTGGGCGTCCACGACGCCCAGCGCGAGGTCCTTGTCGTTGCCGAAGGCCGGGTCCTTGAACACGTCCAGTTGCTCGTAGTCGCCGTTGGCGAGTTCGAGGTCGAACTCGTCGACGGGGAAGTCCAGAATCTCCGGGTAGATGCGGGAGTAGTCGCCGTAGCAGACGTGGAGGCCCGTGCGCACCTCGTCGGGGATACCCGCGACGATGCGCTCCAGACAGTCGCCGACGATGGCGTGGTCGTCCGGCGTCGTCGCCAGCGCCGGCTCGTCGATCTGGATGTAGCGGGCGCCGGCCTCGACGAGTGCCTCCACCTCGCGGTTCACGAGGTCCGCGAGGGCGTTCGCGAGTGCCTCGTCGTCCTCGTAGGCCTCGTTGAACGACCACGACGCGAGGGTGTAGGGTCCGGTGATGGGCACCTTCACCGGGCGCTCGGCCACGTCGTTCGTGAACTCGAACTCCTCGACGAGCCAGTTCTCGTCGTACTCGACGTCGTCGACGACGCTGGGCTTGTCGAAGTAGTTGTGGCCCCACACCTTCACCGGGCCGTTGAACTCGTAGCCGGCGATGCGGTGGGCGAAGTACTCCACCATCTCGTTGCGCCGCATCTCGCCGTCGACGACGGTGTCGAGGCCGCTCCGCTCGTGTTCCTCGACGATGAGGCGGGCGGCGTCGTCCTTGGCCTCCGCCCACGCGTCGTCGCTGACGCGGAGGTCCGGGCGCGGCGGGTCGTCGCTCTGGGTCTCCTCGTGGAGTTCCCGGGAGCGGTCGAGCCACTTGGGCTTGGGGTAACTGCCGACGACGGTCGTAAGCAGGAAGTGTTCGTTGTCGTGGTCCGCCGGTCGGAACTGTTCGCGGGTGTCGCTCATGCGTCCACCTCCGTCGCGGCGCCGAGAGCGTGCAGTTTCTCCTCGAAGCGGTTCACGGGCAGGTAGAACAGTTCGGTGTTGGACGTGAGATACGCCGTCTCGGGCGTGGTGGCGTCCGGCAGGCGGTCCGCGAACCACGTCGCGCGCTCTTCGATGGTCTCCGGCGACTCGACCAGCGTGTTCTGCCCGTCGACGAGGCCGAGGGCCACGTCGTCGGTCGTGCCGTACTCCGCGACGAGTTCGGCGCTCTCCTCCGGTGCTGTCACGAGGTCGTAGCCAACGGCGTCCACGTCGGCGTCGAGGACGTGCGCGTGGACCCGTTCGTCGAAGGCCTCCCAGTAGGTGTGGACGACGACGTCTGCGTCGATGGCACCGGCCACCTCGTCGATGGCCTCGCTGACGCGTTCGTCGACGCCATCTTCGGGCGGTGCGGTGACGAGCGACGGGTCCGCGAGGAACAGCGTCTCCACCGCCTCGGGGAACGCCGCGGCCTCGCCGGCGAGGAATTCCGCGATGGCGTCGAGGAAGTCGGCCTCGTCGCCGTAGTGCTCGTCCGTCGCGAGGTCGGCCAGCGAGTAGGGGCCGGGGAGGACCGCCTGCAGGTCGTCGGTCAGTTCCGCGGCGGCGTCGAGTTCCGCGGCCACGTCGCCGTCGGACGTGAGGTCGCCCTCGACCACCGGCTCTCGGTAGAAGTTGTTGTTGTCGTAGTAGCGCACGATGCCCTCCGTCCGGACGTTGTCGTGGACGGTGAGGGGGTGTGCGAGCATGTCGTCCCAGCGGGCCTGCCCCTCGACGACCCGGTCGAGGTCGGCCGCTCGCTGTTCGGCGACGAGGTCCGCGCGCACGTTCTCGTACACGTCGGTCACTGCGGGCGACTCGTCGCCGCTGACGAGGTCGCTCTTCTGGTGCCCCTTCAGGTCGCTGAGGGCCTCCTTGGCGTCGTCCGGGAGCGGATACAGCCCCGGTGTCGTGGCGACTAGTTCCATGTACGTCCACTTCGCCATGCCGGAGCTTAATATTTTCCTTCCGGTCTGATTACCCTAGCGCATCAGCGCCAGCACGGTCAGCGTCTCGAAGGGGAACGACTCCTCGCGGACCGCGGCAGCCGAAAAGCCGTTCTCGGCCCCGCGTTCGGTGACTTCCTCCACGCCGGTCAGCGTGCTGACGAGCAAGAGAACTTCCCCCTCCGGCGCGAGGACGCGCCCCACTCTGTCGAGAAACGGGTCCACGACGGCCCGCCCGGATTCGCCGCCCGTCAGCGCCACCTCCATCCAGTCGTCGCGGGCCGCCTCCTCGTCGGCGGGGAGATAGGGCGGATTGAACAGCACCCGGTCGAAGGCGCCGTCGCGGAACGGACCCACGAGGTCCGCCCGGACGGCCTGCAGGCCGCGTTCGCGGGCCGCCCGACAGGCGTGCGGGTTCACGTCCGCCGCAATCACGTCGGCGCTCGTCTCGTCGGCGACGCGCCCGGCGACGTAGCCGGACCCGGTCCCCACGTCGAGTACCGTGTCGTCGTCGTGGACGCGGTCGACGGCCACTTCGGCCAGCAGGCGGGAGTCCTCCGCCGGCTGATACACCTCCGTCTCGACGTCTCTGCGCTCCGCGAGGTCGGTCATTCGTCCTCCACGCGGGCGTCGGCGACGCGGAAGCCGCCGGTTTCGGCGCGCCCGGACATCTCGCGCTGGGGGAACGGAATCTTGATGTCTTCCTCGTCGAAGGCGGCCTTCACCTCTCGGATGACGGCCGTCCGGGCGCGCCAGCGCCGCCGGGCGCTCGGCTTGTCTATCCACACTCTGAGGCCCAGCACCACCGCCGAGTCGCCAAAGGACTTGGCGACGACCTGTGGCTGCGGGACCGAGAGGATTTTCTCCACGTTCCGGAGCGCACCCTCCGCCACGTCCATCGCCCTGTCGAGGTCCGTGGCGTAGTCCACGCCGACCTCTATCTGGAGGCGCAAGCGCCCCTTCCGCGAGCGGTTGACGACTTCGTTCGAGGCCACGAGGTCGTTTGGCACCATCACGTATTCGCCGTCGAACGTCTGGATGCGCGTGTTGACGATGGTGATGTCCGTAACGACGCCCTCGTTCTCGCCGACGACCACCCAGTCGCCGATTTCGAACGGGCGCGAGAACATCAACACGAATCCGGCGAGGAGGGCGCCGAGCGTCTGCCGCGCCGCCATGCCGACGACGATGCCGAGGAAGCCCGCGCCGACCAGCAGGCCGCCGAGGTTCACGCCCCAGATGCTCAACACGACGATGAGCGCGAACGCGTACAGCGTCACCTGCCCGGTGCGGAAGGCGACCTCTATCTGGTGTTTCGAGATGCCCTGTCGGCCCTCGGCGAACTCCGACATCCCCCGGCGGACGAGGCGCGTAACGACGTAGACGGCGGAGAACAACACGAGAGTGAGGACCGCTTGCGCGCCGAACAGCCAGCCCCGCGTCTTGATCTGTGAGAGCGTGGCGCTGACGCCGGGACTCGCCGCCCAGACCCGGAGCAGGACGGCGCTCGCCAGCACCGTCGCCCCGAGAATCAGGACGCCGGCCGCGGCGTTGGCGGCGCCGACGCCGATTCGCTCGCGGGCCCAGTCCAGCGACCGGCGGACGAGCCAGATGACCGCGGCGAGCGACACCGCGACGACGGCGGAGGCGACGATGCGGTCCGCCGGCGTCGCGACGAACTGATCCAGAAGCGAGAGGGCCGAGTCGAACATGCCTCAGTTCCCGACGGCGTCCGCTGTCGTCGCTACGGCGGCGAACTCGGCGGGTGCGAGCGACCCCGGTCGCCGCGACAGCGTCTCCTCGTCGAGCGCTTCCACCACCGCCTCGGGCGCCTCCAATCCCGAGATGTGTGCGGTGTTCCGCACGGCGTTCCGGAGCGTCTTCCGGCGTTGCGTGAACAGCGCCTTCACGAAGTCGAGGAAGAAGTCCTCGTCGTCCACCTCGTAGTCGGGGGTTCGCGGCGTCAGCGAGACGACGGCGCTGTCCACCCGTGGCTGAGGGTCGAACGCCGCTCTGGGCACCGTCTCCACCACCTCGACGGACGCGTAGTGCTGGGCCGCGACGGAGAGGCGGCCGTACTCGGACGTGTCCGGGTCGGCGGCCATCCGTTCGGCGAACTCCCGCTGGTACATGAGGCACAGCGGCTTCCCGCGCGGAAGCAGGCGGAACGTGATTTCACTGGAGATGCTGTACGGCAGATTTGACACCGACACGTCGAAGTCCGGCAGGGCCACGTCGAGAGCGTCGCCCTCGATGACGGTGAGTGCGCCGGCAGTCCGTTCGTCGGCGAACTCCTCGCGGAGGAACGCCGCGAAGTCCGGGTCACGCTCCACCGCCGTCACGTGGCCGGCGTCGGCGAGCAGGCGGTCCGTGAGCGCACCCGTGCCGGCGCCGATTTCGAGGACGTGTTGCCCCTCGACGTCGGCGTACGTCGGAATGCGGTCCAGCACCCGGTCGTCCACGAGGAAATGCTGGTCGTAGTTCGGATTCCCGGAGCCCGCACGAGCGATGAGGGCGTCCGGGTCGCGAGTCGTCATTAGCATCTATTCGAGAGAGAGACGGGTAAAGCCTACGGGGACTCGACGAAGGTGTGATACTTCACGTCCTCGCCGCGCAGTTCCTCTAAGATGCGCTCGACGATTTTCTCCTTTGCGTCGTGAAGGCCGTCCACGCGCGATTCCACGTCCTCGAAGGAGTCAAACGGGCTGCGCTTTCGCTCGTCGAGGACGGCGTTCCGGAGAGTGTCACCGATGCCCGGCAGGAGGTCCAGTTGGTGGAGGCGGAGCGTGATGGGTTGGGCGTCGTTGTAGTAGTCGACGAATCGCTCTTCGTCGGCCTCGACGATTTCGGCGACAGCGTACTCCAGTTCGGACTGGGCGCCGCCGGTTAGGTCGTCGTATCCGATTTCGTTCACGTCCGTGATGCCCTCGTCGCGTTCGTTGGGCGGCGAGACGACCACTCGGTCGCCGATGGTGATGCCGCTGTCGTCCGCGAGCGACATCTCGAAGCACCGAAACGACTGAATCCCGAGGGCGAGCGCGACCGGCGACCGCTGGTACTGCGGACGCTCGTCTTCGGAGCGGCCGCGCGGGAGGAAATCGAGGACGACGGCCCTGACCGCGCTCTCGTCATCACTCATACCCACCCGTACGCCGACGCCGAACTTAAAAAGTCGCCTCAGGCGTACTTGACGATGACGTCGAGAATCTCGTCGAGTTCGTCAGCAGAGAGGGAGAACCGCTCCTGCGCGTAGACGGCCCGGAGTTCGTCACGGCTCTGGGGCAGGAGGTCCGCGAGCTTGTACGCCGTCTTCTCCTCGACCTTTTCGAGGGCGGCGAGTTCCTCGACCAGTTCCGCCGCCTCCTCGGGTTCGAGGGTGGCGAAGCGGTTGGTGTGGTCGATGGCGCGAGCGAGTTCGTAGCGCAGTTCGCGCTCGTCGGCCGCGCGCTCGGCCTCCACGTCGGCGAGGACGCGTTTGGCCTCCGCGACCGTCACGAACTCCTCGCTGACTTTCTCCTTGAAGATGGTCATTCCTGCTGTGCGCGGATGTGAGCGGGCTTGACGATGAGCGTCTTCGTCTTCCCGCTGTCGTCGACTTCGACCTTGTAGGCCGCACCCTGCTCACCGACGACGACGCCGGTCTTCCCGTTGAACTTGGGGTGGAAGCGCCCGTCGGGGACGCTGGGGTCGATTTTGACGTGGACCTTCTCGCCTTCCTCGAAGGTCTCGACCGCGCGCTGGGGCGGGGACGTACCCCGCTCTCGCGGGTCGTTCTTCAACTTCCCTTTCGTCTTCTTGAGGGGCCCGTCGGAACTCGGCATGTGACCTTCGTAGCCGCGACGGCCTAATAAAACGTGCGTTCCGCGACCGGATTACAGGCGACCGACGCTCTCGACGGAGACGCTCTCGACGTCTTCCACGTCGCGGAAGGCCTCCTCGACGGCCTCGGTGCCGCCGGCTTCGTCGGCGACGATGACGGTCGGGAGCAGTGCGACGAGGCCGAAGGCCACGTCGTCACGCTCGAAGCCCTGAATCTCGGCGCCCTCGGGGAGCGAGTCGGCGAGACGCTCCTCGAGTTCGTCGAGGTCGATTTCCGGGTTCTGCGGCATGACCTTGAGTTGCGCGGCGACTTTCCCCATCGTTAGGGCCCCCGGAAACCACAGTCAGGACACTCGTAGAGGTTGCTCTGCTTGCGGCACTTCGCACAGCGGTAGATGCCGTGGCCGCACTTCGGGCAGTCGAACGCCGCGGCGTTCGTGCCGGAAATGTTGATCCCACAGGAGATACACCGGCGTTCGGTGGTCGTGGTGTCGCTCTCGCTCATACCCCTGTTTCCGTCTCGCGGGTTTTAACGGTTGTCAAATGCCCCGGGGTCGGCGCGCCCGCCCCGCATCGCGTGGGTTTAAACGCCGTCGCCGGCTACCAGCGTCCATGACAGAGGACACCGGCTGGTTCGAGGGGGTGGCGCCCGGCGACGCCGCGGCCGGCGCCGACCGAATCGAGTCCGGTCGGGCCGACGCGCCCGCCGACTGGCCCGCCCGAGCGGTCGCCGCGGGGTTCGCCGAGGACGAGGCCGACTACTACAGCACGCTCCACGACGTGGCCGTGGAAGCGACGCGCGAGGCGGTCACGGCCGCCGAATCCGCCGACGACAGGCAACTCGTGCACGCCGTTCGTGCCATGGACGACGCCGCGAGCGCCGCGAACGAACTCGCGGAACGCGTCGGCGAGTGGGCGGGGACCCGCGACGCGGATGCCGACACGACCATCGCGTACGCCCGGTCGCTGGCCAACCGTGACCCCGAGGACGCCGTGGACCGCCGCCTCGTCTCGCTGGCGGCCCGCGTCGCGGCACTCGCCGACGAGCGAGACGACCTGCGCGCGTTCGTCGAGCGACGCGCCCCGGAGGTGGCTCCCAATCTGACCGCCCTCGCCGGCCCGGTGCTGGCGGCTCGTCTCGTCGCACTCGCGGGTGGACTGGAGGACCTCGCGAAGATGCCCAGTGGCACCGTGCAGGTACTTGGAGCCGAGGACGCCCTCTTCGCACACCTCCGTGGCGAGGCGCCCTCCCCGAAGCACGGCGTCATCTTCACGCACGAGTACGTCCGCGACACTCGCGCGGAGGACCGCGGCTCGGCGGCCCGAGCGCTCGCCGGCAAACTCTCTATTGCGGCCCGCATCGACCACTACGCAGGCGACAGGCGCCCCGAACTCGAAGCCGAACTGGACGAGCGAATCGCCACCATCCGCGCCCGGGGTGACGACGAATGACGCTCCCCGACGGCGTCGAGCGACACGAGTTCGACGGCGAGGAGAGCGTCGCGACGCGCGGCGACCCCGTCTACGGCGAACCGACCGACGGCCCGTGGCGGCGCTGGGACCCCCACCGCTCGAAACTCGGCGCGGCCCTCGAACTGGGCGTCGAGACTGGCCTCGAACACGGCGCGGGCGTCCTCTATCTCGGTGCCGCGAGCGGAACCACCGTCAGTCACGTCGCGGACGTGGCCGGACCCACCTACGCCGTCGAGTTCGCGCCGCGCCCGGCGCGGGACTTGCTCGACGCCGCGGCGTCTCGACCCAATCTTTTCCCACTCCTCAAAGACGCGCGCCGCCCCGAGACGTACGCGCACGTCGTCGAGGCGGACCTCGACCTGTTGGTGCAGGACGTGGCGACGCGCGGGCAGGCCCGCGTCGCCGTCGAGAACCGACAGTTCCTCGCCGACGACGCCACCCTCGTCGCGGCCATCAAGGCCAGAAGCGAGGACGTGACCCGCGACCCCGAGGACGTGTTCGCGGACGCACTCGACACGCTGGAGGCGGCGTACGAAATCGAGGACGCCCAACGGCTCGACCGCTACCACGTGGACCACCTGCTCGTCGTCGCCACGCCGCGCTGAGTGGCGCAACGGGTAAATGTCTGCGTGCCAAACAGTACCAATAGGCCACCCGGGACTCGCGGGGCACAGACGCCGCCGGCACGGCGTGTCGAGTCATGGTTGGCCTGCCGGCGGCGTGAGAGCGTCCCGGGTCGGCCGGCATATGCTTTCTGGAGGCACGACCCTGCGTCCGGAACTATTTATTGTACCCCCGCGGAACCAACGGGCGATGGGTTCGGCTGACGCGTTCACCGAGTTCGGGACGCTCGGCATCGAGGAGGAGTTCTTCGTCGTGGACGCGGCGGGCCGGCCGACGGCGGGGACCGACAAACTGGTGTACGGGAGCGACCCGCCCGCGCCGCTGGCGGGCCGTCTCGACCACGAACTGTTCAAGTGCGTCATCGAGACGCAGACGCCCACCCTCGACGGGCCGGCGGAGGCACGCGACGCCCTGATCGAGGTTCGGGAGGCGTTAGTGGACCACGCGACTGCCCACGGCTACGACGTCGCGGCGGCGGGTCTCCATCCCGCCGCCCGGTGGCGTGAACTCGAACACGCCGAGAAGCCCCGCTATCGCGCCCAACTCGACCGGATTCAGTATCCACAGCATCGGAACACCACGACGGGCCTCCACGTCCACGTCGGCGTCGACGACCCGGACAAGGCAGTCTGGGTCGCCAACGAGATTCGCTGGCACCTCCCAGTGATGCTGGCGCTCTCCGCGAACTCGCCGTACTGGAACGGCTTCGACACGGGCCTGCAGTCCGCCCGCGCCAAGATATTCGAGGCCCTCCCCAACACCGGGATGCCGACCGCGTTCGACTCCTACGACGACTTCGCCGAGGTGGAGGAACTGATGGTCGAGACGGGGTCGATAAACGACCGCGGCGAACTGTGGTGGGACGTGCGTCCCCACTCCGAGCACGGCACCGTCGAGGTGCGGACCCCCGACGCGCAGGCGGACCCGGACCGGGTCCACGCTTTCGTCGAGTACGTCCACGCCCTCGTCGTGGACCTCGCGGAGCGATACGAGGACGGCGAGTCGGGGCGACGGCTCCGCCGGGAACTTCTCGACGAGAACAAGTGGCGCGCGATGCGCCACGGCCACGACGCCTCGTTCATCCGGCGTGACCGGGATGGGGTCGTGGACCTCGGCACCGTCGTGGACCGGGTTGCCGACCGCCTCGACCTCACCGGTATCCGGAAGCTATACGCGCGCGAGAGCGGCGCGCAGCGCCAACGCCGCCTCCGCGAGGAGGAGGGGCCCGAGGCCCTGTACGACTCACTCCGGCTGTAGCGAAGGTTTTTGTGTCCGAGTTGCTTGTGTCCCACCAGAAACGACATGTCCCGGGACCACTCGGACGCTGACGACACCGACCGGGCCGGTTCGGAGTTCGACGAGCGAGCGGTCGACATCTTGTCGTGGCTCCTCGACACCGAAACCCGGGCCCGCATCTACGTCCATCTCCACGAGGAACCGTGGAGCACGAGCGAGGAAGTCGCAACCGGCACCGGTCTGTATCCGAGCACGGTGCGCGAAGCGCTCGCCTCGATGGCCGAGGACGGCGTCCTCTCGCGCCGGAAGCGCGAGAGTGAGGGTGCCGGCAACAACCCCTACGAGTACCGGGCCATCCCGCCGAGCGACCTCGTCCGCGACACCGTCGGCGACGTGCAGGCGCAACTGAACACGCTCTGCAACCTCGACTCGCTGTCGGGTGAGGAGCGCGAGTCGGAGTCCGAACCCGTACACATCGAGGTCGAGAGCGGCGACGACGACGCGAACCCGAACTGATAAGCGGCGCCACGGGCACGTCGGGGATATGCAGGTGGCCCTCGGCGGCACGTTCGACCCGGTACACGACGGTCACCGCGTCCTCTTCGAACGCGCGTTCGAACTCGGCGACGTGACGGTCGGCCTGACGAGCGACGCCCTCGCGCCGAAGACGCGCTCGACCGACCGCTACGTGCGGCCGTACGAGGAGCGGGAACAGGATTTGCGGGACGAACTGCGCCCCCTCGCGGAGCGCGCCGACCGCGAGTTCACGATTCGCACCTTGGAGGAACCGACCGGCATCGCGACCGAACCCCAGTTCGACGCGCTCGTCGTCTCACCCGAGACTGAGCCGACGGCCCACCGCATCAACGAGATTCGGGAGGACCGCAGCCTCGACCCGCTCCGCATCGAAGTCGTGAACCACGTCCTCGCCGACGACGGCGACCCGATTTCGAGTACGCGCATCGTCCGCGGCGAAATCGACGAACACGGCTCGTTCACGCCCGACCGGGAGGGGCGCCCCCCCGAGCGAGCGTAGTCACCACGTCGGCGGTTCGAACCCGGCCTCCCGTAACACGTCCTTCCAGCGCTCCTGCACGGCGAGTCGCGACGCCCCGACGGCGTCGGCCACGTCGCCCTGCGACCGCTCGTCGCCGGCGATGAGCGCCCCTGCGTAGATGCTCGCCGCCAGCGCCGCGCGCTTCGAGCGCTCGCGGTCCGGCATCGTCGAGAGAAACAGGTCGCCGGCCGTCGAGCGGGCTTCGTCGTCGAGGTCCAGTTCCGTCGCCGCGTCGTCGAGGGCGGCCAGCCACTCCTCGTTGTCCACGGCGTCGCTGGCGCGGTACATGGCCGGGAATTGGCCCCCAGCCGCTAAACCGTTTTGGAGCGTTAGGTTCTTGGCGCCCTCGGGCGGACGTGGAAGTGCGCGCGGGTAGCCAAGCCTGGCCAACGGCGCAGCGCTTAGGACGCTGTCCCGGAGGGGTCCGCAGGTTCGAATCCTGTCCCGCGCAGTGAGCGAGGGAGCGACGCGACCGAGCGAACGAGCAGGCACGGATTCGAATGAGAGAACGCCAAGCGACGCGAGGCGTTCGCGTGGTTCGAATCCTGTCCCGCGCAGTGAGCGAGCGAAGAGAGCGAGGGGCAGTCACCGTCCCATCCATCGAATTTTCGCGGCGGAACGCACTCGAAACCGCACAATCGAACACCGAAGCCGAAAGTGTGGAACCACTCGACCAGGATACCGGAATCAGAAACGACTGAAGTTCTCCTAATCCCGAATATAGGCGACCATTCATCCAAAACACTTTTACCACGTGGCCGAACAGTCAGATATGGCCGAACATCGTCGGCGGACGTCGGTATCGACCCACACGGAACTCGCACACGCCCGGGTCCGGTGTCCGTCGTGCGGACGGACGGCGTCTGCCGCCCGGAGGCGCGGCCGCGGGGAGCGCTGTGCCGACTGCCGAACGAGCGGGGGGGAGGGATGAGCGCCGCCGAGGACGCCGCGAGCGCTCGCGGCCCGAGCGCTCGTCCCGTCGGACTCGAATGCATGTACGACGACTCGGAGAACCCCTCCGAACTGACGCTCTACGAACCGGAGTCCGAGTCGCCCGCCACCGAGTGGCTCACCGTCGACGCGGCGACGGCGGTCACGCTCGACGAGATGCGGTAATCACGCGACGAAAACCGCCCCACAACGCTTTTCACCGCACGTAGAGAGGTTTCGTCAAATGGCTTCCGTCCGGGACCTCGCCGAGGACCTCGTCACTGACGTGGACGCGCTGTTGGTGTTCTCCCCGAGCAGTTCCTACTACGAGCGGTGTGCGGACCTCGACCTCGACGTCCTCGTCGTCGACGTGGAGAACAAGGTCGGCGCGGCCCAGTTCGTCGAACTGCCTCTCGCCTTCGAGGACGTCCAAGAGCGCATCCGCTTCGGCGTCGAAGGCGCTATCGACAGCGGCCTCATCGAGGACGGCGACGAGGTGGCGTGTGCGACCGGCGTCTTCGACTCGGAGATCGACGCCGTCGTGCGCGTCCGTGCCACGGAGTCCCTGCGAACGGGCGTCTACGGTCTGTTCGTGGACTCCCGGGCGGACCCGAGCGTCATTCGGGACGTGCTCGAAGTCGCCATCGAACTCGGGAAGAAGGGGCAGAAAGGCAAGAGCGTCGGCGCCCTGTTCGTCGTCGGCGACGCGGGCAAGGTGATGAACAAGTCCCGCGCGCTCTCCTACAACCCCTTCGAGAAGTCCCACGTCCACGTCGGCGACCCCATCGTGACGGTGATGCTCAAGGAGTTCTCGCGTCTCGACGGGGCCTTCGTCATCTCGGACTCGGGCAAAATCGTGAGTGCCTACCGCTACCTCGAACCCGCGGCCGAGGGCGTCGAGATTCCGAAGGGGCTCGGGGCACGACATATGGCGGCCGGTGCAATCACGCGGGACACGAACGCCATCGCAATCGCCCTGAGCGAGAGCGACGGCCTCGTGCGGGCGTTCAAGGGCGGGGAACTCGTCCTCGAACTCGACCCGGAGGCGTACTAGGATGGCAGTAGAGTGGCGCACCCTCGTGCGACCCGACAGCCGCCTCCTGATGGCTCTCGCCGTCGTCGTCGTCGGCGTCGTCGCGGGCTACGTCCTCGGTCGCCTGTCGAATCGCTTTCTCAGCGCCATCGGCGTCCCCGCGGCCGTCGAGGGCACCTCCTTCGAGCGCACGGCACAGAGTCTCGGCACCTCGACGGTGGCGCTGTTCTCCCGCCTGCTCTCGTGGTTCATCTACGGCGTCAGCATCCTCCTCGCGTTCCAGACGGCGCGCCTGTTCCACAGGACGGTGCTCTGGGCGCGCATCGGCGCGTTCATTCCCGACCTGTTCTTCGCGCTGTTCACCCTCGCTGCCGGCTTCGTCGCGGGCGACAAGGCCGAACTCACCGTTCGGGAGCGGCTGAGCGCCCTCAAGATTCGGGAGGTGTCGATGGTCCCGCGGGCCGTCAAGTACACCGTCGTCTACGTCGCGTTGCTCGTCGCACTCGGGCAGGTGGGCGTCGCCACGAACGCGCTGCTCATCCTGTTGCTGGTGTACGCCGCCGCGGTCATCGTCTTCGCGGCGCTCGCACTGCGGGACACGCTTCCCGCGGCCGTCGCCGGCTACTACCTGCTGTTGCAGGAACCGTACGGCATCGGGGATACTGTCCAAATCGGCGCGCACCGCGGCGTCGTGCAGGAGGTGAGCGTCTTCGTCACGCGCATCGAGTCCGACGGCGAGGAGTACATCGTCCCGAACCACCTCGTGTTCCGTGAGGGCGTCGTCAGGATTCGCGACTGACTGGTTCGGCGGGCACGCCCGCCACCGTCTCGCCCGCGGGCACGTCGTCGGCCACCAGCGAGTTCGCTGCCACCTGTGCGCCGGCACCGATTTCGACGCCCGGCAGGACGACGGCGCCGGCGCCGATCATCGCCCCCTCACGAACGACGACTTCTCCCGTCCGGTACTCCGTCGCGAGGAACTCGTGGCACAGCAGCGTCGCGTCGTAGCCCACGATGGCGTCGCGCTCGACGGTGACGAGGTCCGGGAAGAACACGTCCGGCGTCGCCTCCAGTCCCCACGCCGCGCCCCGGCCGACGGTCATCCCGAGGCGGCGATACAGCCAGTTCTTCGCGCGCAGACTGGGCATCACGCGGGCGACGACGACCACGACGTAGTGCAGAACCACGCGAAGCGGGTTGCGCGCCCGCGTCCACCGCCAGAGTGAGTTGCGTGCGCCGTCGGTCCGGTGGCGGGTCAACCGGTCGTGCCTCGATGTCACGCCCCCCGATTCCCCCCGCACGGGCTTGAATTTGCCGCTGGTTTCGACACGTGTCGTACAGGAGGTTTATTATCGTCGAATGAATTGGGTGGAACAAGAGATGCCGACACAGAAACCACCGATGCAGGTCTCGCTTCCGGGGGACCTGGATTCGCCACGGGCCAAACTCGTGTATCTGTACCTCTCGACGGTCGGCGAGGCCTCCATTCGCGACCTCACGGAGGAACTCGACATCAAGCGGATGACCGCCTACAGCATCCTCAGTACGCTCGCCTCCGAGGGCTTCGTCACCCAAGACGGCGAGCGCTACGCCGCGGCTACTCCTTGAACGGAGAGAACTCGCCGGTGATGTCCCACGAGTGAATGCAGTGAGGGTCGCCCACCTCACCGTCTACACACCAGTTCTCCTCGGCGTCGTCCCACGCCTCCTCGCGTCCGCATCGGACGCAGGTTCGCTCCTTCGGCACTCGAATCTCCGCACTCATGCGCGGAGGAATCACCTCCGCGCACATAAAGTCGCCGGGGTCAGGGCGCCTTTTCGCCGGCCTCGATGCGCACGTCGAGGTGGTTCTCCGGCGGCACCAGCGGACACTCGTAGGCGTCCGAGTACGCGCAGTAGGGGTTGTACGCCCGGTTGAAGTCGAGGACCCAGTCGCCGGAACCGGTGAGGTCCTCGCCGGTCAGATCGAGGTAGCGCCCCACCTCGTACGTCTCGTCGCCGTTCGTCTCGTCCGTGAACGGTATCCAGAGACGCTGTTCGTCCGGGTCCGCACGATACGCCGTGAGCGTGCAGTCCTCGCCGCCGACGGTGAACGCGAACTCGCCCCACCGGTAGTAGGTCCGTTGCCCGCCCGTCGAGGTGCCGACGGACACCGCCTCGTGGTCGGCGAACTCGTCGAGGGTCAACTCGAAGCGGTACGCCGGGTCGGGCGCGAAGTACTGCAGGCCGTCGAACGTCTCCGTCTCCGCGACGGGGGACTGTGGATGCTCACGCAGATACTCCTCTTTCTCCGCCCTGTGCTGGCGAATCTCCTGCTCCCAGCCGGCCATACCGGCCGTTCGGCCCCGCGTCAGAAATCGCTACCGGCGGTGGGAAGCGTTTTGCCCGCCGGGTGCGGTGGGCGACGTGTGACACGCTACACGCTCTCCGCAGGATGGCGCGAGGCGGCGTTCGAGCGAGACAGCTACGGGCCGTCGAACACGCCCGGCCTCGCCGCAACCTTCGACCACGAGTCTCTCGACGACACCGTTCGAGTCCTCCCCGTTCGCTACGGATGCACCGACGGCGAGGAGTCGCTGACCGCGCTGACCACCGACTTCGCCGTCGAGTGGCGCGATCCGGCGGCGTACACGCCCGACGTGCCGGAACAGACCGTGTTCGCCGTCGTGGCCGATTGCGAGCGCCTCACGCCGGACTTCCGTCGCATCGCAACGCTGACGCGAGACGCCGACGACGCCCTCGCAATCGCGACGTGGTTGATGGACGGCGCGGACGGGGGGCGAGACGTGGCGCGACGGGTCATCTCCCACCGCGGCGAGCAGTTCGCGGTTACCACCGACCCGGCGCTGGCCGACGACGACGTTCTCGCGACGCGCCTCGACGACGCGCCCGAGCGCTGTCTGCTCACCGGCAAGCCGACCCGGAGCCACGTCGTCGACGTACCCTACCGCTACGCCGCGACGCTCCCCGACGTCCCCACCTCCGCCCGCAGTGTCGTCCGGTTCCCGTCCCGCCTCGACACGCTCCATGCGGCTTTCTCGCACGCGGCGTGGACCGACCGCGACCTCCACGACGGGGCCTTTGACGCACCCCTAGAGCGCGTCTCGCCCGGCACCTACGAACTGGGCGCGGCCGCGAGCGTCGTCGCTGACGGCGCGTTCGAGCGGTTCGCGCTCGGCCGTCTCGGCGACTAACCCCCGTTACTCCTCGAACGTGGCGCTCCCGAAGCCGTCGTCTACGGTCAGTACCTCGCCCGTCGTGTAACTCGCGGCGTCGCTGGCGAGATAGACGGCCGCACCGGCCACCTCCTCAGGCCGCCCCAGTCGCTCCTGTGTCGTGCGCTTCTTGATGGTCTCGTAGCGCGGTTCACCGTCGGTGTAGGTGCCCTGTGTCTGTGCGGTGACGATGAAGCCCGGCCGGACCGCATTCACGCGAATCTCCGGCCCGAGTTCCTCGGCGGCAACGCGCGTGAACGAGTCGATGCCGCCCTTCGCCGTCGAGTACGCCGCGAGGTCCGGAATGGCTGTCACCGAGGACATCGAGGAGATGTTGACGATGCTCCCCGTCTCCATCACCTCGGCGAACTCCTGTGTCGCGCGATACGTGCCGTCGAGTTGCACGTCGAAGACGGCGTCCCACTCCGCCTCGGACACGTCGCTGACGCCCTCGCGAGCGATGGCGCCCGGCGAGTTGACGAGGACGTCGACGCCCCCGAACTCCTCGACCGCGCGGTCCCGGAGCGCCCGAATCTGCTCGCGGTCGGTCACGTCCGCCGTCTGTGCGAACGTCTCGGCGCCGCGCTCCCTGACTTCGGTGGCCGTGCGCTCCACGTCCGCCTCGGTCCGACTCGCGGCCGCCACGTCGGCGCCCTCCTCGGCGAACGCGAGGGCGATGGCGCGCCCGATTCCGCTCGTCCCGCCGAGCACGACGGCGCGCTTTCCGTCGACGGTGACCGGACTGTGACTGTAATCGAGTGGCATGCGCGGTGCGTCGGCGGGCGGGACTTAGAGTCCATCGGTGTCCTCATCGGGGGGATATAAGAGCCGGCGGCATCTCGAAACGGGGTATGGAGGCGCCGGAGACGACCCACGAGACAGTCGTCGGTGACGCTCGCTCCCTGTCCGCGGTCTCCGACGACAGCGTGGAGTTGGTCGTCACCTCCCCGCCGTACCCGATGGTCGAGATGTGGGACGACCAGTTCGCCGACCTCTCGTCCGACGCGGCGGACGCCCTCGCCGCCGAGGAGGGCACCGCGGCGTGGGACGCGATGCACGACGCCCTCGCGGACGTGTGGGCGGAGGTGGACCGCGTCCTCGTGGAGGGCGGCATCGCCTGCGTCAACGTCGGCGACGCGACGCGTACCGTCGGCGACCGGTTCCGGGTGTACCCGAACCACTCCCGCGTCGTCGAGGAGTTCGTCGCCCTCGACTTCGACCCACTGCCCGAGATTCTGTGGCGCAAGCCCGCGAACTCGGCGGCGAAGTTCATGGGGTCGGGGATGGTGCCACCGAACGCCTACGCCACCCTCGAACACGAGTATCTCCTCGTCTTCCGCAACGGCGAGTCCCGGTCGTTCGAACCCGGTGCGGACCACCGCTACGGCAGCGCCTACTTCTGGGAAGAGCGCAACGAGTGGTTCAGCGACGTATGGACCGACGTGCGCGGGAACCTGCAGGGCCTCGACGACGGTCCTCGCGAGCGCTCGGCCGCCTTCCCGTTCGAAATCCCCTATCGGCTCATCAACATGTACTCCGTCTACGGCGACACGGTCCTCGACCCGTTCTGGGGAACGGGAACCACGTCGCTCGCGGCGATGGTTGCGGGCCGGAACTCCATCGGCGTCGAAATCGACGGCGCGTTCTGCGACGTGTTCGACGAGCGAGTGTCGGCCGTCCCCGACCTCTCGCGGGCGGTGGCGCGGGACCGCCTCGCCGCCCACCGGGAGTTCGTCGTCGAGGCCGACGACCTCTCCTACGAGGCCACCCACTACGACACCCGCGTGAAGACCAAACAGGAGACGGACATCCGCTTCTACGAGGTCGAGGCCGTCGAGCGGACGGACTCGGGCTATCGACTCGACCACGCGCCAGTCGAGGGACGCGTCTCGGGCCAATCTCCCAACCTTTAGTACGCGGGTGTCCGACCCCGGTACCATGGTCGATTATCGTCAGTTGCACGACCCGAACGCGGAGTACACGATGCGGGACCTCTCGGGCGAGACGATGGGCCTCACGGCCTCGCGCGGTGACCGCGACGTGGAAATCACGGACGTCCAGACTACGATGGTCGACGGCAACTACCCGTGGATTCTCGTCAAGGTGTACACCGACGCGGGCGTCACCGGCGTCGGCGAGGCGTACTGGGGCGGCGGCGACGACGCTATCATCGACCGGATGGCGCCCTTCGTCATCGGCGAGAACCCTCTCGACATCGACCGCCTGTACGAACACCTCGTCCAGAAGATGTCCGGCGAGGGCTCCATCTCCGGCAAGACCATCTCCGCCATCTCCGGCATCGAACTCGCGCTTCACGACGTGGCCGGCAAGATTCTCGACGTGCCCGCCTACCAACTGCTCGGCGGGAAGTACCGCGACGAGGTGCGCATCTACTGTGACTGCCACGCCGGCGACGAGTCCGAACCCGCCTCGAACGCCGAGGAAGCCGAGCGCGTCGTCTCAGAACTCGGCTACGACGCGCTGAAGTTCGACCTCGACGTGGCGTCGGGCCACGAGAAGGACCGCGCGAACCGCCACATGCGCGGCCCCGAAATCGACCACAAGGTCGAAATCGTCAAAGAGGTCTGCGAGACGGTCGGTGACCGCGCTGACGTGGCCTTCGACTGCCACTGGTCCTACTCCGCCGGCTCCGCGAAACAGCTCGTCGAAGCCGTCGAGGAGTACGACGTGTGGTGGATCGAGGACCCGATTCCCCCGGAGAATCACGACGTGCAAAAGGAGGTCACGCAGTCCACGACGACGCCCATCACGGTCGGCGAGAACGTCTACCGGACCCACGGCAACCGCCGACTCATCGAGGAGCAGGCGACGGACATCCTCGCGCCGGACCTGCCCCGCGTCGGCGGCATGCGCGAGACGCAGAAGATCGCGAACTTCGCGGACATGTACTACATTCCCATCGCGATGCACAACGTCTCTTCGCCCATCGGGACGATGGCGAGTGCGCAGGTGGCGGCGACCATCCCGAACGCTCTCGCCGTCGAGTACCACTCCTACCAACTCGGCTGGTGGGAGGACCTCGTCGAGGAGGACAACCTCATCGAAGAGGGCCGGATGCAGATTCCCGAGGAGCCCGGTCTCGGCCTGACTCTCGACATGGACGCCGTCGAGGAGCACATGGTCGAGGGCGAGACGCTGTTCGACTGAGCGGAGCGAAGTCGAGCCGGCGGATTTCTAATCCGCCCTGTTCGACTGAGACTGGCGCCTCAGTCGGGCCAGCAAAGCTTCGATTTGCGTCGTTCGGCTGAGCGGAGCGAAGTCGAGCCGGCGGATTTCTAATCCGCCCTGTTCGACTGAGCGGCCGACAGTTTTCATTCAGTTCTCCCGTTCCGGGGCCATGATTGGGCGTCGCGCGCCCGTCTGGCGCGGCGACGAACTCGCGGCCGTGGACGTGGAATTCAACGCCGAGATGCCGTGGGCCACCTCCCTTGCTACGGGGTCTGCCTTCGACCGGGAGCATCGCGACTCACGAGATGGGACACAACAGCCTCCGCTTCGTTCCGTCGTATCCCGCACAGACGATGTACGCCGTCAGCGCGCCCGGAGAGACGAAAATCGGACGCTCGAATCCGGCGACGAAGCCGGCTGGCGACGGGTGGACGGCGATCGAGGGGCGCCAAAATCCGCTTAATTCGCGTGGAATCGGGTTCACGCTAATCCCCCTTTTTGGTCTCTCTCTCCGAACGCGAAAATATGAGCCCGCCCCCAGCCCCTGAACCGACCGACGACCAGTCTCCACGCGGTGACCGCCGATGAGCACGTCACGCATCGTCGTCGCGGAGGACGACCCCGGCCTCCGGACAGTCTACGAGACGTGGCTCCGTGACCGGGGGGAGTCGGTCGTCGCCGTCCCCGACGGGAACCGGGCCATCGAGGCGGTCTCCGAGGACACGGCGTTGCTCATCTGCGACCGTGACATGCCCGAACGCTGCGGCGCGGAGGTGGTGGCCGCCGTCGGCGACGCCGACGTCACCACCGTCGTGGTGAGCGCCAAACCGCCGGACGAGACGCTGTGTGCCGCCGACGTCGAGGAGTACCTCGTCAAGCCCGTCTCCCGCGAGGAGTTCGAGGCCGTCATCGACCGGCACGTCTGTTAGCAGCAGTCACACCCTCCGCCGCCGTGCATCCCGCTGGTCTGGTTGCCACCGTGCATTCCGCCACAGCGACGGTCATCGCCACGGCGACAGTCGCCGTGCATCGGACCCGCCGGCACGTCGGTGCCCGACTCGGCGAGGTGGGGTTTCAGCACGTACTCGCCGTCCCGTTTCACGACGGGCACGTCGAAGACGAGCCACCGGCCCCGATGGCCGTGTCCGGCGTGGGTGTAGTTGTCGGGGGCTGACGCTCGCTGGAGGCCGACGCGGGTGACTGTGACTGTGGGATTCCGGACGTCCTCGACCCGGTCGTTCTGGCCGCTGACGTAGACGGAGACAGTCGCTCGCTCCTCGCCGGACGGTGCGTAGCCGGCACAGCCAGCAGCAGGCAGGCCGCCAGCGCGAGGGGCACGAGTCGCATCACGGCTATCATTTCTCCGCGAGCGTTCGGCAGGCGTCGGCGCAGTCGGGGCGGACCTCGACGCAGGCCCGACAGGCCTCGTCCTCGTGGTCCTCGCACGCCGCGGCGCAGGCGTCACAGATGGCTGTGAGACGGCCGCTCTCCGTCGAGTCCCGCGACACGAGGCGGACGACGAGCGACGCCACGTCGACCACGTCCCGACACCGCCGGACGCAGTCCCGTCGCTCGGGGTCGCCCGCACACTCGTCGGCACACCACTCACAGACGGAGACGGCGTCCCAACACGCCTCGATGCAGTCCTGCTGGGTCGACGAGAGCGACGGATCTGATCGGCTCGTGGCCGTCGGACCGGGGGCCGCAGTGTAAACGGGACGCCCTAATCACCGTCGAGAGCGAAACGCGCTTGTCGGTCCGCCCGCTACCGACCCCATGGACTTCGCGCCGGACGCGCGGCGGTACGCGCTCCCGCCGCTCCTGCTGGCGATTCCCGCCACGCTTGCGCTCTTTCCGCTCGGCGTCGCCCTCGCCGCATTTGCCGTCGCGGTGCTGTGGTTCTATCGTGACCCGCAGCGCTCGCCACCGGCCACGGGCGTCGTCTCGCCCGCCGACGGCCGCGTCTCTGTCGTGCGCGATGAGGGCGAGCGCCTCCGTGTGGGAGTGTTCATGAACGTCACTGACGTACACGTCAATCGGGCGCCGCTCTCGGGCACCGTCCGCGAGGTTATCCACGACCCCGGCGCACATCGGCCGGCGTTCTCGAAGGACTCCGACCGGAACGAGCGCGTGACGGTGGCCTGTGACGGGTTCGACGTGGTCCTCATCGCCGGCTGGTTCGCCCGCCGCATCTCGCCCTACGTCGACCCCGGCGACGAGGTCGAACGGGGCGAGCGCATCGGCCACATCTCCTTTGGCAGTCGCGCCGACGTGCTGTTGCCCACCGACGTGACGCGCGCCGATTTGACCGTCGAGGAGGGCGATACAGTGCGGGCGGGCGAGACGGTACTCGCCAGACGGTAGCCCCTTCTCCCGAACATATATGTTCGCCCGAACGCAACTTCCCTGTGATGACACAGAAATCCGACACCTCTACGGGTCGGTTCCGGACCGCCCTGACCGTCTTCGTCGTCGCCGCACTCGTCTTCGGTGCGGGCTGTACCGGTGCCCTCACCGGTGGCGGCGGGTCGGGCGGCGCCGCCCCGGCGACGGATAGCGTCCCCGCGAACGTCGACGCAATCGCGTACGTCGACGTGAGCGGCGCGATGAACGACAACACGCTTCGCGACGTGACGAACACGTACCTCTCGCTTCAAGCCGAGCGAAGCTTCGGTGACCCGCCGTCCTCCGTCGAGGAGGCCGTCTCCCAAATCGAGAACAACACCGAACTCGACGTCGACGGCCTCGACGCCGTGACGATGTTCGCCCGCACCGGCGAGGGACAACTCGGACAGGGGGCCGCCGCCAGCGACTACGGCGGCATCATCGTCCAGTCCTCGTGGTCGGAGTCCGAACTGGTCAGCGCCATCGAGAACAGTTCCGGCTCCGACCTGCAGGAGTCCACCTACGCCGGGTCGACCATCTACCAGTCCGGGAGCGACGACTCCTACCTCGGCGTCCTCGGTGACGGAAGCTTCGTCATCGGCTCCGAGGCGGCCGTCAGAGATGCCCTCGACGTGGCCGCAGGCAACGCGGACGCCGTGAGCGGTGACCTCGTCTCCGCGTTCGAGGACACCCGCGACGGCTACGTCCGCTTCGCCGTCACCGTCAAGCAGGGCCAAGTGCCCACGGAGCAACTCGGGCAGACCGGCGCCATCTCGAACGCGAACATCTTCAACGAGGTGCAGGTCGTCTCCGGCGCGCAGTACGTCTCCGGCGACCAAATCGGGATGGAACTCACGATGACCGTGCCCGACGAGGACACGGCGCTGAACCTCCGTGACGTGCTTCGTGGCGCCGCCAGTTGGGGCCGTAACACGCTCAATCAGAGCGACTCCGGGAGCAAGTTCGCGGGCCTCATCGACCGCGACAGCCTCTCTATCGAGCAGTCGGGCTCCGACGTGACCGTCGTCTCGGAGAACTCCGCCGAGGAGATCAAGAGCCTCATCCAGACCGCGTACTCGGCTGGCGCGGCGTGACCCGCTCACCCGCCGGCCGATGAGACTGCCGTCGCTGTTGCGGAAGGAACTCGCGTGGGGCCGGCGGAAACTCCTCGTGTTGCTCCTGCTGTTCGTCCTCCTCCCGGGCGCGATGGCCTACGGCACGTTGGCCTACGAGCACGTCCTGCCACGTGACACGCCCGTCGCGATCGTCGCGCAGGACGAGACCGTCAGCCGCGACGACATCGCCATCACCCGCGGCGCGGTGACGCTCTTCTCGGACCCCGTCGTCTACGAGTCCAGCGACGCCGCCTTCCACGCCCTCGAACGCGAGCAGGTGTACGCCATCGTCAGCGTCCCGCCCGACGTGGGCGTCGGCGAGGGGACGACGACGTTCCGCCTCTACGTCGACGGGAGCATCGTGCCCTACCATCAGGCATCCGAGGCCGTGGTGAATGTGATGAGTCAGTATCTCCGCGAGGGGGTCCCGGCGTCCATCGAGGTGGAACGCACCGTCGTCGGGCAGGAACGGTCGCTCTCGGAGTATCTCGTGCCGACGTTCGAACTGGTGTTGGTGATGCTCGTCGCCCTCGCCTATCTGCCGTACACGCTGGCGTCCGAACAGGACGTGTTCGCCCGGTTGCGCGTCGAGGCGTCGCTCGAACGGGTGGTCGCGTGGAAACTCGCCTTCTTCACGGGGTTGATGGCGGTGCCGCTGGCCGTCTTCGCCGGCGTCACCTCGATGTTCGACTACGGCCTGCAGGTGACTGCCGTCGGTGCCGTCGCGTTCTACCTCCTCACTTTCGTCATCCTTGCGGCGTTCAGCATGGCGGTGACGCTCGCGACTCGCTTCGAGACGTGGGGGCGCCTCTGCAACCTCGCGGTCTTCCTCTTCTTGCTCCTGTTCTCTGGGCTGTTCTACCCGGCCGGCTTCTTCTCGGGTCTCCGGGGTGACGTGGTTCGCCTCCTCCCCACGCACTACGCCGCCGTCGCCGTGCGGGGCTACACGCTCCGAGAGTCGGCCATCGGGACGTACGCCGACTGGCTCGTGGGCTTGCTCGTCGTCGCCGCGGCGATGCTCGTCCTGCTGAAACTCTCCATCGTCCGCTACGAGCGTGCGCAATGACCGGCGACGTCGTCGTCACGGACTTCACGAAGCGCTACGGGAGCGTCGTCGCCGTCGACGACGTGTCGCTGACGCTCTCCTCGGGGTCGGTCCACGTCCTCGCGGGGCCGAACGGCTCCGGGAAGACGACGCTCCTGCGCGCCATCGCCGACCTCACCCGGCCGTCGGCGGGCACGGTGTCGACGCCGGACGTGGCGCTTGGCTACGCCTTCCAGCGGCCGAATCTCTACCCCGACCTCACAGTCGCGGGCAACCTCGACGTGTTCGACCGGATGGTCGACGCGGACCCCCAGTGGCGCGCGTCGCTCGTCTCGCGCCTCCGCCTCGACGCCGTCGCCCACCGGCGGGCGGGCGACCTCTCTGACGGCTTCGCGAAGAAACTGGACCTCGCGCTCGCACTCCTGAAAGAGCCCTCGGTGCTGTTGCTCGACGAACCCCTCGCGGACATCGACGACGCCACCGAGCGCCGCCTGCTGGACCTGCTCGCGGACTACCGGCGCCCGGACCGGACCATCGTGTTGACCTCGCACAACCTCCGCGCAGTCGGGGACCTCTGTGACCGGCTGGTGGTGCTGTTCGACGGGTCGGTGGTCCTCGACCAGCGACCGGCGGAGACGGGCACGACGGCGCACGCCGCCTACGCCGCGGTGCTGGACGAACGGCTCTGAGGGCAGTAACGAATATACGGGCCGCCGAGAGATATGGCGATATGGTGGCGACCACGGAGCGCGACGAGATGACGTGGTACAAGTGCGAGGAGTGCGGCCTGATGTTCGACGACAGGGACGACGCCGAACAGCACGAGCGGAACTGCGACGCGGAGGGTCCCTCGTATCTGCAGTAATCAGACGAGTTCGACGGAACGTTCGCCGATCTCGTCCTCCTCGAAGACGAAGACCCGGCCGCGGGCGACCTCCGGGTCGGCCTCGACTTCGACGGCGTAGCCGTCGGCGCGGACCGTGACACCCGGGAACGGTTCGCGCTCCTCGCCGTCGTCGAGGAGGATGCGGCCGACACCAGTCGATTCGAGGACGTCGTCGTGGCTGTCGAGGTCGTTGACGTACAGCATCACGCCCTCCGTCTCGGTGGGGTCGGTGATCAGCACCTGCACCTGCTTCCCGGGTTGACACCGGAGCGTCCCCTCCTCGCGGCGCGGGACGCCGCGGTAGAGGACGCGCCGGCCGTCGAGATACTCGACGTACACGCCCTCCTCCGCGAGTTCGACGCCCACCGTCGCCGGTGCGACTTCGTTGCGCGCGCTCATCACCCGGCGGTAGCGGCCCCGTGCGTGAAAACCCCGCGATTGGGGACCGTCACGCGTAAATACCGGCCGCGGGAGGTAGGCACATGGACGGCAGCGCTGTGGCACCCGCTGCAGGCACGGTGCTGAACGCCCTCGCCACCGGCTACGGCTCCGCCTTCGCCATCGACGAGTACGTCCACGCGGACGTGACCCTCGACGGCGACGACGGCGTCACCGGCCGGGTGAAGAGCGCCCCCGACGCCGACACGCGCCTCATCGAACGGTGCGTCGAACTCGCGGCCGCCGAGGTGGACGCCGGCCCCGTCGGCGGCACCGTCGAGACGGCCTCGGAGGTGCCGATGGCCTCCGGGCTGAAGAGTTCGAGCGCCGCCGCGAACGCGGCCGTGCTGGCGACCCTCGACGCACTCGGTGCTGCAGACGACCTGTCGCGGGAAGCCGCGGCCCGCGTCGGCGTCCGTGCGGCCCGCGACGTGGGCGTCACCGTGACGGGCGCGTTCGACGACGCGAGCGCGAGCATGCTCGGGGGGCTGACGGTCACCGACAACGAACAGGACGCCCTCCTCACCCGCGACGAGGTGGACTGGGACGTGCTGGTGTGGACGCCGCCGACCCAGTCGTTCAGCGCCAACGCCGACGCGGACCGCTGTGCGCGCATCGCGCCCATCGCGGACCTCGTGCGCGAACTCGCGCTTGCGGGCCGCTACGAGACGGCCATGACCGTGAACGGCTTCGCGTTCTGCGCGGCGCTCGACCACCCCGCCGGACCCGCCGTGGACGCGCTTCCGGCCGCCGACGGCGTGTCGCTCTCTGGCACCGGGCCGAGTTACGTCGCTGTCGGGGACGCGGACGCACTGGCTGACGTGAACGACATCTGGCAGACCTACGAGGGAGACACATGGCTGACGACAACACAGACCCAGGGCGCACGGACGAACTAGACCTCGAGGAACTCCGCGAGGAGATTCGCGGCATCGACCGCGACATCGTGGAACTCATCGCGCGACGGACCTACGTCGCCGACACCATCGCGGAGGTCAAGGCCGAACGCGGCCTGCCCACGACGGACGAGGAGCAAGAACAGCGCGTGATGGACCGCGCCGGCGAGAACGCCGAGCAGTTCGACGTGGACGCCAACCTGGTGAAGGCGATTTTCCGCCTGCTCATCGAGTTGAACAAGGTCGAACAGCGCGAGAATCGCTAGGTCGCACCTCTTCTGCCGGTGGTGCTATCCGTGCGACCGCTCCGAGACGAGCGTCTCGCCCTCCGCCGCGCGGAGTCGAGGCCCCGCCCGGTACAGTTCGTACCCCAACAACACGACGCCGAGCGGTGTGAACGGCGGAATCAGCAGTAGCGCGCCGACGACCCGATTCCACCGAGGGACGAACGCCAACCGCACCTCCAGTTCCTCGATGACGTTTCGGTCGCTCACACCTCCCGTTCGAGCGCCGACGAAATATAGGTTCCGCAACATTATCGGGCGGGGTCGCCCACCCGCGTCAGCGACCGGACGAGGCGGACCCGCGCTCGGAGAGACGCTCCTCGTACTTCGCGACGGCCACCGCGAGCGCCTCCCCGGCGTCGACGTCTAGCGACTCCGCGAGTGCGAGCAACGAGAAGAGGACGTCACCGATTTCGTCGGCGTCGACGCGAACCTCGGCCGGGGCCGCGCCGTAGTCGGTCGATTCGGTGGCGCCCTTCGCGACTTCCCCCACCTCGGACACGAGGTCGAGAAGCCTGTACGCCGGCGGTGCCTCCATGTCGTTCTCCCGCAGGAACGTCGCGACCATCTCCTGTTCGTCCATGTCGGTCGCTGTGTCGGGCCAGCGGTAAAACTCCCCGTCCGGTTTGTGGCCCAACATTTATTTCCCATGGACCTGACAAGCAAACGATGGAGACCTGTCGCTCGGTCTGAGAGCGGTGTCCCACCCACCGGCGCCGGCCCGCGAGCCACGCATCTGGACCCCCGCTCTCCCGGCGGACGCGACGCTTTCTGACTGTCCGCGGGCGTCTTCGAGTGAATGTCAGACGACACAGACCGAGCGACCGAGCCGTCAGTCGAACAGTTCCGAGAACAGGTCGGCAACCCGGTGTGGGGGCTCGTCAGCACCTACTGTCGGCCGCATCTCCACTACATCGCGTTCAGCGTCCTCGCGATGCTCCTCGCGCAGGCGTGCTGGCTCTTCCCGCCGGTGGTGCTCGGCGTCGCTTTCGACGCCGTGTTCCTCGGGAACCAGCCCTACCGCCTCCCGTTCGTACCGGCGGCGTGGGTTCCGGCCACCGAAACCGGACAGTTGTGGCTCTCGCTGCAGCTGTTCGCGGTCGCGTTCGTCGGCGCGTCCGCGGTGTACGTCCTCGGGAGTTGGGCGCGCACCGTCGCCGCCTACCGGATTCAACACGCGGTTCGGACGGACGCCTACGCTGCGACACAGGCCCTCGACGTCGGCTTCTTCGAGTCGCACCGCACCGGCGACCTGATGAGCGTTCTGAACAACGACGTGAACCAACTCGAAGGCTTTCTTACGTCCACGCTCCAGCGGACGGCGAACGCGGCGTTCATGGTCCTCGGCGTCGCCGGCTACATGCTCCTGTTGAACTGGCAACTCGCCCTCGTCGCCTTCGTGACGCCGCTGTGCACGCTCGCGGTCAACTACTGGTACTCGCGCCGGATCGAACCGCGACACGAGGCCCGGCGCGAAGAAGTCGGGGGCATCAACAGGCGCATCCAGGACAACCTCGGCGGCGTGCGCCTCATCAAGGTGTACGGGCGCGAGGCCGGCGAGCAAGCGCGCGTCGCGGCCGCCTCAGACGCGTACAAGGACGTCTCGTGGCGCGTGTCCCGGGCGCGCATCCTGTTTCGCCGGGTCACCGGCTGGCTCCCGAACGCTGGCTACATGCTCCTGTTTCTCGTCGGCGGTTACTGGGTTCTCCACGGGCCGCCGCCGCCCTTCAGCGGCGACCTCGCGGCCGGCACGGTTCTCACCTTCCTCCTGTTCAACGGCCGCTTCTCGTGGCCGCTCAAGCAGGTGACCGGCATCGTGGACCAGTATCAGGAGGCGAAAGCCGCGGCCGGCCGCGTGCTGGGACTGCTCGAACAGCCGTCGCGCGTTCCGGAACGGGAGGATGCCGAGCGTCTCGGCTCCGTGGCCGGGGCCGTCGAGTTCGACGGCGTCTCGTTCACCTACGAGAGCGCCGCGGACCCGGCTGTCTCCGACGTCTCGCTGGACGTGGCCCCCGGCGAGACCGTCGGCCTCGTCGGCCCGACTGGCGCCGGGAAATCCACGCTGACGAATCTCCTCGTGCGCTTCTACGACGCGGACGCGGGGACCATCAGGGTCGATGGGACCGACGTCCGTGCCCTCTCCCTCGACAGCCTCCGGGCCGCCATCGGCTACGTCGGGCAGGACCCGTACCTGTTCGACGGGACGATTCGGGAGAACATCGCCTACGGCCGACCCGACGCTGCCGACGACGAGGTGGAGGCCGCCGCGCGTCGGGCCGGCGCGCACGCCTTCGTCAGCGAACTGCCGGCGGGCTACGACACCGACGTCGGAGAGCGGGGCGTGCGGCTCTCGGGCGGCCAGCGCCAGCGACTCAGCATCGCCCGCGCCGTCCTCGACGACCCCGAAATACTCGTCCTCGACGAGGCGACGAGCCACGTCGACAACGAGACGGAGGCTCGAATCCAGCGGCGTCTCGACGAACTCGTCGCCGACCGGACGACGTTCGTCGTCGCGCACCGCCTCTCGACGGTTCGGCGCGCCGACCGGATTCTGGTACTCGACGACGGCGAAATCACGGAGCGCGGCACCCACGACGACCTCCTCGCCGCCGACGGCCTCTACGCGACGCTCTGGCGCGTGCAGGTCGGTGCGGTCGACTCACTCCCCGACGGCTTCGTGGGGCGCGTGACTGGATCAGAGACGCCTCAGTAGGTCCAGAGGCGACGGACCCGGGCGGCAATCTCCGGGTACGCGTCACGGAGCGCCGCGGGGTCGGTTTCGCCGTCGACGTTGACGACGTGGACCTCCCCGCGCCGCCCGCCGTACACGTCCTGAAAGTCGTAGACTGCGCCGACGGCCGTCACGTCGTCGGGGATTGCGTCGCACGCCAGCAGGGACTCCACCTGCCGGTCGACGTTGTACTCGACGAGGCGATTGATGGCGACGGGCCGGGCCACGTCCTCGGGGAGGGCGTCGATGCCCCCCGCGATGTCTCGTTCCAGTAGCGCGATGCAGTGTTCGATGCCCGGCGGTTCCGAGACGGCGCCGGTCAGGGCGTCGTAGGTGGCCGTGACGGCGCCACAGCCGGTGTGGCCCACCACGATGGCCGTGTCGGTGCCAGTGTGGACGATGGGGTAGAGCACGTCGCCCGAGACAGTCGTCCCCGCTCGCGTCCGTTGGACGACGCGGTTTCCGATGTTGCTGCACGTGAACACGCGCCCCGGCTCGTCGTTGCCCCACATGTGGTCCTGAAGCACGCGGGAGTCCGAGCAACAGATGGTGACCGCATCCGGTCGTTGCCCGTCCTGTAAGTCGCCGAAGGAGTCCTCGAACGCGTCCGCGTGGGCGGCGTTCCGTTCGAGGAGTTCGACGACTGCCTCGTTCATAGCCAACGGTGTGAGGCGAATGAGTAGATTCCTTCGGTTCCGTCAGTCCCCGCGGTACAGAGGGTGGGTATCGCCGACCACCGCTCGAAACGCGGCGAGGACTGCCGCGTGCGTCTCCACGAGGACGACGACGGAGACGACGATGACCGCGACTTGCGCCGGGGCCGGGAGCAGACCCAACGAGACGATGAGCGTCGTCGCGCAGGCTGGCGGGTGGTTCGCGTCCGCGGCCATCATCCCCCAACTGGTGAGTATCACCGAGCAGACCCCGCTCGCGACGAGGCGGAATCCCGCGCCCGAGAGCGGCGCTGCGACGGTCAGCCCGACCCCGTGGCCCAGAATCGTGTACGTCACCAGCCCCGCGACGGCGCCGATGACGTGGGCGACGACGACGGTGCGCCGCGTGTTCTCGATGCGCCGCCGGAACGCCAGCGCGAACGCCGAGGGGCCGAGACTCGGGAAGACGAACGGCTCGCCGCTCACCCACGCGACGGCGCCGAGCACCGTGAACAGCAGGCCCGCGTACAGCCCTGTTCCGACCGCTCGCCGGTCCATACCCGACCACGGCCCAGCAGCCGAAAGTGACTGACGGATTCTCCTGCACGCAGTGCCCCTTCCGCGCCGCTCTTTTCCACCCCACCGTAAGTGACGGTATGGCGACGACCAACCGCAAATATCTGCTCGCGAAGCGACCCGAGGGCGTCCCCGACCGCGACACGTTCGAACTCGTCGAAGAGGACGTGCCCGACCCCGACCCGGGCGAGGCGCTGGTCCGAACGCTGTATCTCTCCGTGGATCCGTACATGCGCGGGCGGATGAACGCCGGCGAGTCCTACGCCGACCCGTGGAAAGTCGGCGAACCGATGGAAGGGGGCGTCGTCGGGGAAGTCGTCGAGGCGAACGGCGCCGACTTCGAACCGGGCGACGTCGTGGTCGGCGACCTCGAGTGGGCGGAGTACGCCACGGCTTCCGGGTCGGACCTACAGGAAGTCGACCCCTCGCTCGCCCCCGTCTCGACGGCGCTGGGCGTCCTCGGGATGCCCGGCCGGACGGCCTACTTCGGGACGCGGGAGGTCCTCGAACCCGGCCCCGAGGACACCGTCGTCGTCACCGGCGCGGCGGGGGCCGTCGGCTCCGTCGCCGGTCAGATCGCGGCGCTCTCGGGCGCCCGCGTCGTCGGCTTCGCCGGGTCCGACGAGAAGGTGGCGTTCCTCGAAGACGAACTGGGCTTCGACGCCGGTATCAACTACAAGGCGACGGACGACTACGCTGCGGCGCTCGATTCGGCGGCCCCGGACGGCGTCGACGCCTTCTTCGACAACGTCGGCGGCGAGATCACCGACGCCGTGTTCACGCGCCTGAACCTCGACGCCACAGTCGCCGTCTGCGGCCAGATTGCCCTCTACAACGCCGAAGAGGTGCCGACCGGCCCGCGGAAACTCCGCCACCTCATCTCCACGCGGGCGTCCGTCGAGGGCTTTCTCGTCTGGGACTTCCAGCCCCGGTTCGCGGAGGCGACGGAGACGCTCGCGGAGTGGGTCCAGTCCGGCGAGATTCAGTACCGCGAAACGGTCACTGACGGCATCGAGAACGCGCCCGACGCCTTCCTCGGCCTGTTCGAGGGCGAGAACGTTGGGAAGCAGTTGGTGAAGGTCGGGGAGCGAGAGACCGAGGGCAGTTCACTCGACAGTCACTGACTTCTTTAGCCGTGCGGCGCCCCAGTCGAGAACAGCGTCGATGCTGTCCGCGCTCTCGGGATAGTGTGGCTCGACCCGGGCGGTGTGGGTCCGTCCCTCGCCCACCGGGACGGTGACCGTGACCTCGTCGAAGTCCGAGAGCGACCCCGCACCGAACTCGGCCACGAACTGGCCCGCCGGGTCGCCCGTGTTCTCGACGGTGAACGACGCCTCGAACGCGGCGCCGCGACTGACCGAGTCGGGGACGGCGAACGACCGCACGGAGAAGTCCGGGGCGCGTCCGAACCGCTCGACCGCCGCCGTCGGAAGGCGCCACGACGCGTCTGGTCCGTCGGACTGGGGCCACACGACGCGCGCCGACTCGGCGTCCCGAATCGGGACCGGAATCGCGACGCGCCCTGATTCGCCGGCATCCACTCCCGGCGGATACGCGCGATAGGTGTGGTGGCCCTCGTCCGGATACCGGGTCCCGTCGACGTCGAGAGTGAACTCCGGCGGGCCCTCCACTCCCGTCGCATCGGCCTCGACGACGGCGAACTGGGGATTTTCCAGCCACGCCACGTCGACGTGCGTCGAACTGCCGGCCGTCGTGGACCGAACGAGGCGGTGAACCGTCACGTCCTGCACTGTCATGGCCGCGCCGGACCCGTCGTCGTATGTCTCGCCGAGGGAAAGCGCCTCCGCTCCCGTCGTCGTGTCCGCCGGCGACGTGCCCGTGAGACTGCTAGAGCCCGCGAGCAGGGTCGTCGAACTTCCGAGCAGGCCGAGGACGCGCCGCCGGGACCGCTCTGGCATGTGCTTCGAGAGTGACAACCCCACAATGGGCCTTGTGGTACCGCTCGTCGCTCACTCACCGCCGCCCGAAGTCGACGGCGACAATCAGGAGGATGCCCACTGCGCACGCAACGAGCCAGTAGTGCCACTCGCCGGGGAACCCCAGTCCGGCGATTGAGAGCGCGGGCGCGATTGCGAGGACGACGAACGCCGCCGCGACGTGGTCTTTTCTGTCGGGATACAGCACCGCGGCGAGCGCCACGACGCCGACACCGACGAGCAGAGCGCCTATCTCTGCCGGGCGCGAGAACGCCGTCTCGACCCAGTACTGGAGGTCGGGCATACGGTCCACTCGTCGCGCCGTGACTTAACGGTGGGATTCAGGCCCTCGCCCTTCCGAGCCGCTGCGATAACTCACAGGCGATTTTCAGTCTGGCCAACGTCCTTTATGCCGACTCGCGTACGCTTACCCGGGTTGGTACCGCCACCGGCCCACCGACGCGGCGTGACCGCCCGTCGTCGCTCGAAGCGCCACCGGCGGTCACGTCCCGCGGTTGCACGCCCGATGGGAGCCTCTCTTTCCCGCCCCCGACCCCCCACCACTCTCCCATCGGGGGAATCCACTCCGTTCGGTGAGAAATCGAGGCGCAACAGACCTGTCGCCGTGGCTCGGAGCGTGTGAGGGAACGAGAGAAAGAGCCGGTGGAGGGGATTGTGAACCGCGGTCGCGACGCTACGCGTCGCTCTCTGGTTCAAATCCCACCGCTTTCGCTGCTCACGTTCGTTCGCAGCAGAAAGCCGGTGGAGGG
>JBDGTS010000020.1:0-115556 GCA_042216675.1 Halobacteriaceae archaeon
TCGCCCTGATGAAGATGGACGACGACGGCGAACAGGACGACAAGGTCATCGCGGTACCAAGCGAGGACCCGCGCTACGACCACGTCGAGGACGTCGACGACCTGACAGACCAGCAGAAGGCCGAAATCGCCGAGTTCTTCGAGACGTACAAGAACCTCGAAGAAGGCAAGCACACGGAGGTGCTGGGCTGGGAGGACCGCGAGGCGACTCTCGACGCCATCGAACACGGGCAGGACCTCTACGAGCAGGAGTTCTAACTTTCGGATTTCGTATATTTGCGAAGGTACTTGAGGATGGGTAGCGGTTGCTCCACCGATGGGCATCGTCGCAGGCGTCCCGAACACGATGCTAGCACTGGCTGGCGGCGGTATCGCGGCTGGCGGCATCGGAGGGTTCGCCGTGCACGCCCTCCTCAGTCGCCGCGGCGCCGTCGAGGAGAGCGACGCGCTGGCGTCGCTCCGCGACGAGGTGGCCGGCCGGAGTCAGGTCGGCCTCGTCGTCCCCGAGAACGCGAGCGTCGACTCGCTGGCCGCGACCGTCGGCCTGCGAGCGCTCTGCAAGGAGTGGGGCGTCTCCGCGCCCGTCTTCTCCCGTGACCGAATCACCAGCGAGGACGGCAAGGCGTTCTGTAACCTCTTTGACGTGGACATCCAGACGGTCGACGAAGCGGGCGACGGCCTCGCCGGGAGCGACGGTGCCATCGTCGTCGGCGGCGGCGGCCCGCTCCCCTCCTTCGGCAACAATCCGCCGGTGGTGGCCGTCGTGCGCCATCGGCCGACGGCCGCCGAGTACCCCCTCGTCGTGGCGCGAAGCGACGACGGCGCCACCTCGACGACGGTGGCCCGCCTGCTCTCGGAGGCCGACGTCATCCCGGACCAGCGCGTGGCGACGGCGCTCCTCTACGGCATCCGCGCCGGGACGCGGGAGTTCCGCCGCGTCCGCGGCGAAGGTGACTACGAGGCCGCGAGTTACCTCCACGACTACGCCGACCACGGCCGCATCGAGGCGCTCCGGGCGCCGGGGATGTCGAGCGAGACGTTCGACGTCATCGGCACCGCAATCGCCAACCGCGAACGGCAGGCGAGCGTCGCCGTGACGAACGTGGGCGAGGTGCCAGCCGTGAGCGCACTGGAGGAGGCGTCTGACACGCTGTTGCGCCTCGACGGCGTCTCGAACGCCGCCGCGTTCGGCCGCCACGAGGACACAGTCGTCGTCAACTGCCGGGCCGACGACGTGCGCACGAACGCCCTCGACGTGGTGGAGCGTGCCTTCGAGGACAGCGAGACGGCGGGCGGGAACGCCGACGTCGCCACCGCCCGCGTGCCGTTGGGGCTGTTCGGCCGCATCGACGACGAGAACCAGGACACGCTCGACGACCTCATCGACGCGAGTACCCGGTCTGCGCTCTTCGGTGCGTTCGAAACTGCCTGAGCGTCCGCGACGGCCACAACGCGGACCGCGAAACGAAGATTCTTGGTCTCCTTGCCACTAGCGAGGCTATGGGTCTCTTCGACAAAATCCGCGGTGGCGAGGAGGAACGGGTCGCCTTCCTCGGCATCGACGGCGTTCCTCACAGTCTCATCGAGAACAACCCCGACGTGTTTCCGAACCTCGCCGACATCGAGGCGGCGGGCGATTCGGGCGCCATCGAGAGCATCGTGCCGCCGGAGTCGAGTGCGTGCTGGCCCTCCCTCACGACCGGCAAGAACCCCGGCGAGACGGGCGTCTACGGCTTCACGGACCGCGAGACGGGCTCCTACGACACCTACGTACCGATGGGGCGGGACGTGCAGGTGGACCGCGTCTGGGACCGCGTGACCGACGAGGACCGGCAGGCCACCGTGATGAACGTCCCCGTCTCCTTCCCGCCGCAGCGTGACGTACAGCGGATGGTCTCGGGCTTTCTCTCGCCCGGCGTCGACAAGGCAGCGTACCCCGACGAGTTCCGCGACGACTTGCAGTCGATGGACTACCGCCTCGACCCGAACCCGAAACTGGGCCACAAGGAGGACAAGACGGAGTTCATCGACGACGCACACGAGGTCCTCGAGAAGCGCTTCGAGGCGTTCAAGCGCTACATCCGGGCGGACGACTGGGACCTCTTCTTCGGCGTCTTCATGTCCACGGACCGCGTGAACCACTTCCTCTTCGAGGACTACACCGACGACGGCGAGTACAAAGAGGAGTTCCTGAACTTCTACCGCGCTCTCGACGACTACATCGGCCGCCTGCGCGACGAACTCGCCGACGACGTGACCCTGCTCATCGCCAGCGACCACGGGTTCACGAAACTGGACTACGAGGTCCACCTCAACACGTGGCTCGAAGAGCAGGGATGGCTCGACTTCGAGGCGGAGGAGCACGACGACCTCGGGGACATCAGCGACGACACGAGAGCATACTCCTTCATCCCGGGCCGCATCTACCTCAACCTCGAAGGCCGTGAGCCGCGCGGCGCCGTGCCCGCCGACGAGTACGAGGAGACGCGCGCCGAACTCAAGGAGGTCCTCGAAGGGCTGGACGGCCCCGACGGGAACCCGGTCCTCGAACGCGTCGTCGAACGCGAGAAGGCCTTCGACGGCCCCCACGACGACATCGCCCCGGACCTCGTCGCCATCCCGAACGACGGCTTCGACTTGAAGGCCAGTTTCCGCCCCGAGGACGAGGTGTTCGACAAGGGCGCTCGCAACGGGATGCACAACTTCTACGACGCGACGCTGTTCGTCGACGACCCCGACGTGCGCGTCGAGGGCGACGTGAACCTCTTCGACCTGACGCCGACGATGCTGGACCTCCTCGACGTCGACTACGACGGCGCCGAGTTCGACGGCCGGAGCCTCGCCTAACTTTATCCCGTGGAGGGCGGCCACCACCGCCCATGGACGACGAAACCATCGAAGAGCGGCTTCGAGCGGTCGAACGCGCGGTCAGCGAGGACGAAGTGCCGGAGCACGTGGCCGAGACGGCGGCGCTGGCCGGCCGCGTCGAGGGGACCGAGGCAGAACTCGCCGACGTCGAGGAGCGACTCGCGGAGGTGGAGGCCGCAGTGCAGGCCCTCCGCGGCTACGTCGGCGACGTGCGAAACGTCAACCGCGACGTGGAGCGACGGGCGGACAGCGCCCTCGCGAAAGTCGAGGAGTTAGAGGCCGAGGCGGCACGCGGCGACGGGCGAGCGCCGAGGCGGCCGGCGCGGGAGGCCGACGGCGGTCGGCAAGAGAGTGAACGCGAGCGGTCGGCGGGTCAGCGCGAGCGGTCCCCGGCGGACCGCCGCGAGACGCGGCGAGACGGCGTCGCGCCGGAGCACCCGATTCCCGAGCCATCGACCGACGAGCCGTCGCTCCGCGAGCGCATCGCGGCGTGGCTGTGACGGTTCGCGCCGTCGTCGCCGTGGCGCTGGCGCTCGGCGTCTGTGGCGTCGCGCTCCCCCTCATCGAAGACGCGACGGCGACGCGCGCCGACGCGGCGGGCGAGCGAGCGGCCGACGCCATCGCGGACGCGGCGGCGAACCTCGCCGAGAGCGACGCCACGGCGGGCCCGGGCGCGCGACAGGTCGTCGCCGTCTCGCTCCCCGAGGGGCCGGGTAGCGGCGTGCGGGCCATCGCCGTGGGCGGGATTCCGGGGACTGCAGGCCGAAGCGTCGTGGCCTATCGCCTCGACGGCGGAGACTGGCGCGTGGCCGCGCGCCTCCCGGTGAGGGTAGACGGGGACCCGCTCGTCGTCAGGGGCGACGCCCGTCTCACGCTCCGTCTCCACACGGCTGACAGGGGTCGAGTTCTGCGAGCGTCGGCCGAGCGTTTATGACCGAGAGCGCGGCCACCCCGCGCCATGCACGACCTGCTCGACGCGATTCGACCGGGCGAACCCGACTGCGCGTGCGAGGCAGCATTCGACGGGGACCGCCTCACGCTCACCGCCGACGACTGCCCCGGGAACGGCGCCCTCGCGACCGAACCTGCGTGTCGCGCGACGGCCGTGGAAGCGCTCCGACGTCGCGACGCCGACACGGTTGTCACTCGCGCCACCGGCACCGAGCGGCGGTACACGGGCCGCGCGGCCGCGCTCCTAACCGCTGCCGGCCGATTCGCGGAGCGCATCGCAGACCGAGACGAGCGACTCGCCGCGCGGACCGAACGGGACCCGCTCGGGGCGGCGACGGAAGCGACGGGGCGCGCCGGCCCGGCCGCGACGGCGGCCGCCGAAACCGGGCTGGCGGCCGTCGCCGACGCCGCCGCGGACTACGACGACGCGCTTCGGGCCTTCGTCGGGCCGACCGTAGCGAAGTCACGCGTCGCGCGGACGCCCCCGGCCGACGCAGAACTCGTCGAGACGCGTGACCCCGAAGGACCGGCGAGCGCACGCGTCTACGCGGTACCCGGCGACGAACTCGACACGTATCACCTCGAACCCGCGACTGCGACGCTCTCCGACGCGGGGCGACGAGCGCTCGCTGCGGCCCGGGACTATCTCTCAGCAGGCCGCGCCGGCGACGGTGACCGGGCGCCCGCCCGCGCCGTCCGAGCGGTGGCCGACGCTGACCTCCCCGTCGGACGGTTAGCCGACGCGCTGACGGCGCACACGCGGGGCCACGGCGTCCTCGAGGACCTGTTCGCCGACCCGGGCGTCTCGGACGTGTTCGCCAGCGCACCCGCCGCGGCGAACGACCTGCGCGTCACCGTCGAGGGGGAGACGATGCGCACGAACGTCCGCCTCACCGAAACGGGCGCCGAGACGCTGGCCTCGCAGTTGCGCCGCGCCAGCGGCCGCGCGTTCTCACGGGCGAACCCGACCCTCGACGCCGTCGCCGAGAACGTCGGCGCGGCGGACCGGGTCCGTGCGGCCGGCGTGACCGCCCCCGTCGCGGACGGGACCGGCTTCGCCTTCCGGGCACACAGCGGTCCGACGCCGACGCTCCCGTGGCTCGTGGGGGAGGGGATGCCGGCCGAGCCAGCGGCGCTCCTATCGCTCGCTGTCGAGCGCGGCGTCGCGGCGCTCGTCGCTGGAACTCGGGGGGCGGGCAAGACGACGCTGCTCTCGGCGCTTCTGTGGGAACTACCGGCGGCGGTTCGCATCTGCGCTATCGAGGACACCCCGGAACTCCCCGTCGAGGCACTCCAGTCTCACGGCCGGGACGTGCAGGCGCTCCGAACCGAACTCGACGCCGACAGAGGAGTATCGCCGAGCGAGGCGCTCCGCACGGCGCTCCGACTCGGGGAGGGGGCGCTGGCTGTCGGCGAAGTGCGGGGCGAGGAGGCACAGACGCTCTACGAGGCGATGCGCGTCGGCGCGAGCGGGAGCGCCGTCCTCGGGACCATCCACGGTGACGGCGCCGAGGCGGTCCGGGAGCGCGTCGTCTCGGACCTCGGCGTCCCCGAGTCGGCGTTCGCGGCCACAGACCTCGTCGTCACGATGGAGTCCGTCCGGACGCCGTCGGGCACGGCGCGGCGACTCGCCGGCGTGGAGGAAGTCGGTCAGGGCGACGACGGCGTCTGGTTCGCGCCACTGTACGACCGCTCTGGCGGCGGCTTGCAGGCGACCGGTCGCCTCCGACACGGCGACAGCCACCTCCTCGCGTCGCTCACCCGCGGCGAGGAGTCCTACGCGGACGTGCTGGCGGCGCTCGACGAGCGCGCGCGTGACCTCTCAGCGCTTGCGGATGGCGAGCGGACTGACCCGTCCGCGGTCATCGCCGCGGGCGCGGAGCGACGGGCATGAGTTTCGTCCTGCGAGCGCTGGCCGCGCTCTCGCCGGTCGAACCGAGTCTGGACGGTGAGTTCGAACGGGCCGTCGCGTTCGCGGACATCGACGCGAACGCGGAGACGGTGGCTAACGCGGCGCTCGGGGCGGTTTCCGTGGCACTCGTGCTCGCCGGAATGATAGCACTGTCGCCGCTCCGAGGCGGCGTCCTCGTTGCGGGCGCGACGATGGCCGTCGGAGCCACGATTGCCGTCGCGCTCTACGAGTGTCCGGGCTGGGTGGCGACGGCGCGCCGGTCCCGGGCCGCAGGGGACGTCCCGGAACTCATCGGCCTCGCGGCGCTCCGGGCACGCGTCGCGCCGACTCCGGAGGAAGCCGCCGCGTTCGCCGGCGAACACGCGGGCGAGCCGTTGGCCGCGAGCCTCCGCGAACACGTCCGGCGGGCACAGGGAACGCCCCGGGCCGGCTGGGAGGGCTTCGCGACTGCGTGGGGGGACTGGGACCCGTCGCTCCGGCGGGCCGTCTCGCTGCTGACCGCGGCCGTCGACGCCGACGCCGGGGACCGGGAGCGCCTGCTCGACCGGTCGCTGGACGTGGTGTTGACCGGGACCCGCGAACGGATGAGTGCATTCGCCGCGAGCATCCGCGGGCCGACGAGCGCCATCTATGCGTTCGGCGTCGTGCTCCCACTCGCGTTGGTGGCGACGCTCCCGGCCGCTCGGGCCGCGGGGCTGCCGATTTCGATGACGGTTGTCGTCGCGATGTTCGACGTTGCGCTGCCCTGTCTGCTCCTCGGTGCCGCCGCGTGGCTGGTGGCCCGTCGGCCGGCGGCGTTTCCGCCCGCGCCGGTCCCCCGTTCGCATCCCGACGTGCCGGACCGGCGCGCTGTGGCCGTGACCTGCGCTCTTCTCGGCGGGGTGCTGGCGTGGGTCGGTGTCGGTCGCATAGCGCCGGCGTGGACGCGCCTCGTCGCGACGCCGGGCGTCGCTCTCGGAGCGGCGCTCGTCTGCTGGTACGACCCGGTACGCCGGGTGCGAGAGCGGGTGAGCGCGGTCGAGACCGGTCTCGCCGACGCGCTCTCGTTCGTCGGGCAGCGCCTCCAACACGGCGAATCACTGGAACGGGCCGTCGCCGCGGCCGGCGACGACCTGTCGGGTCCGGTGGCGGACGTGTTCGCCGACGCGGCGCGAACGCAGACCCACCTCCGCGTCGGCGTGCGAGCGTCGTTCCTCGGGGAGCAGGGGGCACTCGCCGACGTGCCGAGTCCACGCGCCCGCGCCAGCGCGGCCCTGCTGGCGCTGGCGGCGCGAGAGGGCGGCGACGGGGGTCGCATCCTCGTCGAGATGGCCGAGTACGTGGACGACCTCACGGCCGTCGAGCGAGACGCGCGACGGAATCTCGCGAGCGTGACCGGGACGCTCCGAAGTACGGCCTACTGCTTCGCGCCGCTCATCGGTGGCGTCACGGTGGCACTGGCGGGCCGCCTCGGCAGAACCGGCGCGTCCCTCGACCGGGCCAGCGCACCGTTGCCGACAGATGCGCTCGGCCTCGCGGTGGGCGTCTACGTCGTCGCTCTCGCCGCTCTCCTCGTGTCGCTGGCCGCAGTGCTGGATCGGGGCTTCGACCGGGCGCTCGTCGGCTTCCACGTCGGCGTCGCCGTGGCCGTCGCGAGCGTGCTGTATCCGCTGTCCGTCGCCGGCGCGAGCCTGCTGGTCTAATTTTAAGTGTGGGAGCGGGACCAGCCCGTGCCATGTTCGACACGCTGGCCGACGTGCCACAACTGGGCGTGGCGCTCGGCGTCGTCAGCCTCACGATGTTCGGTATCGTCACCGACCTTCCGGAAGCGCCCGCACCCGACGCGACAGCGGCGGGCGCGACAGTCGACCGGGCGGCCGCCACCTCGCATCCGACGACGGCGAGCCATCCGCTCGCCGCGCAGGCCGTGAAAATCGGCCCCCACGAAATCGCGCTCCGAAACGGGGGTGGGACCGCGCACGCGGCGTTCGCCTACGGCCCCGTAACTCCGGTTCCGGACTCGGGAGCGCTCCGGCGCGTCCTCCGCGGGGCGCCACCCTCCCGGGAGTTCGAGTCACCATCGGCGTTCGAGCGGGCGGCGCGCGGCCGGCAGAACCGGTCGCCGCGGTGGCAGTCGGCGGGCGAGAAACTGCTCGTCAGACACGTCACGTGGGGTGATGTGAATGTCACGCTGGTCGGCGCGTAGAGCGCAGGCGGAGCCGCTGGCCGTGCTAGTGGCGACGGCCGTGGTCGGCGTCGCGCTCTCGGCGTACGTCGGTATCGTACCGAGCGCCATGCCCGGCGAACGCGGGGCGAGCGCCGCCGAACCGACGGCCGAGCGAGCGGCCGAACGGCTCCGGACCGACGGCATCGTCGAACCACGAAACCTGCAGACAGCGCTGACTGCGGCACCGGAGGGCTATCACGTCAACGTCTCCGTGTCGGCGCGCGGCGAGGAGTGGACCGTCGGCCCGCATCCGCCGGCGAAGGCGGAACACGCGTCGCGGGTCGTCCCGGTTCGAGTCGACGGCACCGTCGCGTCTGGCCGCGTCCGCGTGGAGGTGTGGACGTGACCGCGAATCGCGGCGTGAGTGCCGCCGTGGACGCGGCGCTGTGTCTCCTCCTCGTCAGCGCGAGCGTCCTCACGCTGACGGCCGTGTCGCCGCCCGGGCCCGCCGGGGAAACGGAAGTACGTCGGGGCGCGGAACTGCTCGGCGCGACGACGGCCACGGTGTCGTACGCTGACGGGTCCCGGGTCGCACGCGGCACTGTCGCGGCGCTACTGGCAGATGCGGCGGTGCTGACCGCACGCGCCGGGCGCCACCCGGAGTTCGTCGCCGGCGTGAAGAATTCGACGCGGCGCGCGCTCGCCGGACTCCCCGGCGAAATGGCGGTCCGGGTCCGTTGGCGGCCCACGCCGGGCGCGCCCGTGGCCGGCCGTCTCTCCGTCGGTGAGCGTCCGCCCGCGAACGTCGACGTCCGCGCGGCGGAGTTCACGATTCCGGCCGGCGGCCGCGCGAACCGAAGCGCGCGGGGTCGGGCAGTCATCGTCGTCCGGGGGTGGGACCGGTGAGTTTTCTCGCTGACCGGCGTGGCCGAGTGCCGTTCGCGCTCCTCGGGGTGGTGTTGCTCGTCGGGAGTGTCACGTTCGCCGGCGTCGTGAGTCAGCGCTCGCCCGTCGACGTCGACTCACGGGCGGCGACAGTCCATCACGAGGCGAGCGCCACGGCCCGGTCGGCGCTCGTCACGGCGACGGAGCGGGCGGCCCACGCGGCGGCGCGAGCGCCCGTCGTCGATCCCGCAAACACGAGTTTCGGGCGCGTCATCAACGACTCGACGCCGTTCCGAGACGCGCTCCGAATACGCATCTACCGGCAGGCGCAGCGGGCCTTCGCCAACATCTCGCCGACCCGCGGAGACGTGGGCGGGACCGTCTCGCTTCCCGCGGTCGAGACGCCGGCCGACCTGCGACGCGCGAAGCGCCGCGTCGGCCTCGAGCGCCTGAACCGGACGCGAATCGCAGTCACCGTACAGAACGTGACGCTCTCGGTTCGACGGGGGAACCGAACCGTCGAGCGAACCACTCTGTCGCCGACTGTCGTCGTCCGGTCGCCGGTCCTCTCGCTGTCCGAGCGAGTGCGGGCGTTCGAGGAGAAACTGAACGGAAGCGGCCTCGATCGCCGCCTGACCGCGAATCTGTACGCGATGGCGTGGGCGCGGGGCTACGCCCAGTACGGCG
This sequence comes from Halobacteriaceae archaeon, assembly GCA_042216675.1. GTDB lineage: Archaea > Halobacteriota > Halobacteria > Halobacteriales > Halobacteriaceae > JBDGTS01. The sequence continues at coordinate 9,449 of JBDGTS010000020.1, forward strand.
GCGCCCCCATCGCCAACGTTCTCGGGACGCGCCACGTCGGTTTGGCGACGAACGCAGGCGTCCTCGACGTCCAGCGAGCGGTGTTTGGGCGCGCCGACCCGCGCGGCCGGGCGGCGCTCACCCGCGCGGCGCTCAGGGTCGGGGCCACGGACCTGCTGGCCGGCGTGAGCGCGGCGAACTGGACGAACGCGGTCCTCTCGCCGGGGGACGTCGCGGACGCGGCGACGCCGGATCCCTTGCCGAGCGACGCCGCGTCGGTAGCCGCGTCGAGGACGACGACGACCGGTGTCAACGCGACGGCGGACCGGGCCTTCAGCGATTTCCTCACCGGACGGAGCGGGCCTCCACTCGAAGCGGTCATCGACGACGTGTACGAGGCCGACGTGCGTCTCGCGTCGCGAACGGAAGTGGTCGAGCGGCGCCAGCAGACGTCTGGGACCGAGCCGGACGGGTGGCGCCTCGTGAACACCACCCGGCGCGTGAACCGAACGTGGACCCAAATCGCCGACGCGCGCCCCGCGACTGGCGGTGACGACCACGCGCTGAAAACGTACGCGTGGCGAGTCACGCGAACCCAGCGCGCGACGCGGACGTGGCGCGACGGCGACCGGACCCGCGAGACGACGACCACGACGCGGACAGAGCGCCGAGTGGTGGTCAGCGTCGTCGGAAATCACGCCACGACGCCGCACGCCCCGAATCTGGGCATCAGCGGCGCTCACGAGACCGGTGGCCCGTTGGGTGGCCAAAACTTCGCGGGCGTCACGGACCGCGCAGTGACGCGGCTGGTGACAGACCGCGGCGGTCCCCGTTCGATCGCTCGCCGCGCCGTCGAGGGGACGCTGAACACCTCGACCGTCTCGATGTCAGTGCCGACGCCCGACGGCCTCCGCGACTGGGTGTACCGGGACCTGCGCACCCTTCGCGAGACGGCCCGAAACGTCTCCATCGAAACTGAGCGTGGGGCGCTTCCCGGCACGAACGTGATGAGGACGCTGGCGTCCCGATTCGAGGAGCGGCGTGCGGCGCTCGCGGCCGTCCCCGACGCGTACGGGAGCGTGGCCGAGAAAGCACGAGTCGCCGCCCGCAGTGCCTATCTCGACGCGCTGAGCCGGCGGCTCGACGCCCGCGCGGCCGCCGCACGCGAGGCGGACTCGACTCTCGACGACGCACTCTCGTCGGCAGGTGTGACCGACCGGAACGTGACTGCCCTCCTGCGAGCGGCGGCGAAATCGACCCCGAAATCTGCGACGGGGGTTACCGTCGCCGGCGCACCGGCGTATCTCACCACTACCGAGGTGACGCCGGCGCAGTCACCCGTCGTGACGCGGGCGACGCATCCGCTGGTGACCGAGAACCACAATCTGTTCGCGGTGCCATACGGCGACGCGGCGAGCGAAGTCGCCAGCGCAGTCGTGGACGGCGCCGGGGGTGTGTCGCTCCACACCGGCGCCACGGTCCTGCGCGCCGCGAACCGGACGCCGGCGAGCGCCGGGACCGCGAGCGAGAGGGGAGAGCGGCTCCGCGACGCGGTGGCAAGCGTGACGAACGAGATGCACACGACGATGGTGGACGCGCTGACCCGTGGCCCAGCGAACGTCTCGTCCAGTGTGGCCGCCAGCGCCGTGACGGCGGGGCTGGCACGCTGGAACACCACACACGCCAGAGCGCTGGCGGCGACGAACGGATCGCTGGCCGACGCCGTCGCGGACGAGGTGACGGCGCGCGTCGAGGCCGATCCGACGGCGCAGGACCGCCGGCGACTTCACCTCCGCCTCGCACTCCGGGCGGCGGCGCGGAACGCCTCGGTCCCTCGCGAACTAGTCGCGAACGCAAGCGACAGGACTCGACGGGCCGCACGCGCGCTACTCGCGCAGGGCATCCAGAACGGCGTCCAGAGAGGCGCCGCGGTCGCGGGCGCGTCGCTGTCCGCGATACCGGCGGGTCTGCCGGTGACGCCGGTCCCCGGCTACTGGTGGACGACCGCGAACGCGTGGACGGTCGAAGTTCGGGGTCAGTACCAGCGATTCGCCGTCTCTGCGCCGGCGGGGAGCCCCGTGCCGGCGTCGAATATCACCCTCGTCCGCGAGAACCAGACGGTATCACTCGACGTCGACGGCGATGGGGATTCCGAACGGCTCGGGCACAATCGCCCCATCTCCTTCGCGGCGTCGACGACCGTCGTCGTCGCCGTGCCGCCGGGCGGAACAGGTGTCGGTGACGTGAACGGCGTGGCCGTCGAACGGTCACCGGGGTGGCCCCGTCCCGGCCCGACCGCAGGGCGTCAGGGTCTTTGACGCCGAGTTCCGACTAGGAAGCATGCTCCACGAAGACGTCGAGGACGCAGACGACATCACCGCCGCGGACCTTCGGCGGCGGTACGAGCGGGCCGTCGCAGGCGCCGTGGAAGCGGCGGGCATCGAACGCGCCGCCGAGGAAACCGGCGTCGAGGCGGACCGACTGGAAGCACTCCTCGCCGAGGAGGCGGTCGACCTGACGATGGAAGAAGCCGCCGCGGCCCTCGCGCTGAGCGACGACTACCCGGACGCCGAGAGCATCCTGCTCGAAGTGCGCGACAGCGTGATGCTCGGGATGAGTTCGGCCGTGCTGGACGTGGACGCGCTCGCGGCGGACCTCCCCGAACTGGGTCCGCGCGAGATTCAGCAGAAAATCGAGGGCCGCCAGCCGATGACGCTCGACGAGTACGCCCGCATCAACCACCTCATCACGGTCCGGAACCCGTACTGAGAGCGCGTCACTCAAATCCCTCCATCCGGTAGCGGGCGTATGGCAACGCCCGAGGCGTCCCACGCGTACCGCGAGCGGCACGCCGACCGCGGCTTCGCCCGCACGTACTTCCGGCGGGCGGCCGACTGCGCCGTGTCGAGCGTCGGCCTCGGCACAGCGGGCGACGGCGACGACGACGCCCTCCGAGACGCACTCGTCTGCGGACTGGAGAACGGCATCAACGTCGTGGACACGGCGTCGAACTACCGCGACGGGCGCGCCGAGCGAATCGTCGGCGACGCAATCGACGAGGCGGATGTGGACCGCGAAGCCGTGTTCCTCGCGACGAAAGGGGGCTTCGTCCCGTTCGAGGGCGAACGCCCTGCCGACCCCGGCGCGTTCGTCCGGCGGGAGTACCTCGACGGCGGCCCCCTCGACCACGCCGACCTCGCGCAGGGCCGCCACGCCCTCGACCCGGAGTTCCTCGGCGCGCAACTGAGTCGCTCGCTCGACGCACTGGGCGTCGACACGATCGACTGTTACTACGTCCACGAACCCGAGGTGCAACTGACCGAGCGGTCCCGCGAGGCCGTCTACGACCAGTTGGAGGACGCCTTCACGCTGCTCGAGGAGCGCGTGTCGCGGGGCGACATCCGGGGCTACGGCGTCGCGACGTGGGACGCGTTCCGGGTGCCGCCGGACCACGACCAGTACCTCTCGCTCAGAGAAATCGTCGCCCGGGCGCGGCGCTCGGCGGACCGCGTCGGCGCCGACCGCACCCACTTCCGGGCGATTCAGGTGCCGTTCAACGTGGAGATGGCCGACGCCTTCACCGTCGCGGCCCACGAGGGCGCCGAGGAAACGCAGTCGGCGCTGTGGTTCGCTCGGGACGCCGACATCGACGTGTTCGCGAGCGCCAGCCTCGGGGGCGGGTCACTGGCCGACGGCCTGCCGCCGGCAGTGGCGTCACGGCTGGCCGGCGACACCGAGGCTCAGCGGGCCATCAACTTCACGCGGAGCGCACCCGGCGTCACGGCCGCGCTGGTCGGAACGAGCGAACAGGGACACGTCAGAGAGAACGTCGCGGCGGGCACGTTCGAGCCGCTCGGGTCGGCGGCCTTCGACGCGATTTTCGAGTAGTCAGAGCTGCTTCCACTTCTGACCGCACTCCGGGCAGACCCGAACCGAGAACACCTCGTCCGGTTCGTTCTCCGTGCTGAGTTCGGCGCCACAGTCCGCACAGACGAGACGGTCGTAGGTGTCCTTCTCGAGGTCACCGGCGCGAAGCCCCTTCCGTACTGAGTCCATGCGTCGGACTTCGACAGCGGCCGGTAAAAACCTCCGGGGAGCGGTCACAAGAGATTTTCCCGCGGAGCCGTTGCCGTTGGCATGGACTACACGCAGGAGCGGGTGGCGACGCTCCACGACTACGGGGACGCCGACCCCGACGTGGCGCTGGACCGCGTCACGGTGGTGGTCCCGATGACGGAACGTGAGTACGCGGGGCTGGCGGCGGAGGGCGTCCTCGCGGAACTCGAACGCCTCGACCCCGGCCGCGTCGTCGTCCCCCTGCGCGCACCGCCCGAGGACGTCGGGGCCTTCGCCGACTGGCTCGACACCTTCTCGCTCCCCCTCGACGTGCTGTGGTGCTCGGGTCCGCGCGTCGAGGAACTGCTCGACGCCCACGGCCTCGACGGCGAACAGGGGAAGGGCCGCGACGTGTGGCTGGGCCTCGGACAGGCCGACCGGGACTTCGTGGTCCTCCACGACGCCGACACCGAGAGCTACGAGGCCCGCGACGTACGGAAACTCGCCTACCCGCTCACCGAGGGGTTCGACTTCGCGAAGGGGTACTACGCTCGCGTCGAGCACCAGCGCCTCTACGGGCGGCTCTGTCGCCTCCTCTACGAACCGCTGCTGGCGGCGCTCGCGGACCGCCACGACCACGACGTGGTGGACTATCTCGGCGCGTTCCGCTACGCCCTCGCCGGGGAGTGCGCGATGACGACGGACCTCGCGCACTCGGTGCGCGTCCAGCGACAGTGGGGCCTCGAAGTCGGAACGCTCGGTGAGGTGTTCGCGCACGCCGGTCCGGACGCCGCCGCGCAGGTCGATTTGGGCTTCTACGAACACGACCACCGCGCGGTCAGCGGGCCCGCCGGCCTCGAAGACATGAGCCGGGGGGTCGCGGCCGCGGCGCTCCGCGCCGTCACGGAGGCGGGCGTCGAACTCGACTACGACGCGCTCCGGGACGCGTACCGCGAGGCTGCGGGCCGCTTCGTCCGAGGCTACGCCGCCGACGCGGGCTTCAACGGCTTCGACTACGACCGGTCGGCCGAGGAGAAACAGGTAGAGCGGTATGCCGGTGCCGTCGCCCCGCCCGGCCCGGACACGCGCCTGCCGGCGTGGCGCCACACGGGCCTCGACCCGGCCACCGTCCGGGAGGCGGCGCGGGCGGACCTCGCCGCGGCCCGCGAGGGGGAACGCTGAAGCGCACGGCCGCCCGAGCCGAGGTATGCACTTCGACGGGGACGACGTGGCTGGCGTCGTGGACCTGTTCGGCGCCCTCACCCGCGACGAACTCGGCCGAGCGCTGGGCGAACTCGCCTTCCGGGCCGGCGGGGACGACGACCCGGATGCACACGCCGACGCCATCGACGAGGCGGTGGCCGACTACTTCCTCGTGGCCGTCGACGACGGCGAGGAACTGCTCGTCCCGGGTCCGGTCGCGTTCCCGAATCTCCCCGAGGGCGCGGCGGACCTCCCCCACATCCTCGACGTGCCCGAGCGCTCGGTGGACCGCGACGCCGCGGCCGAACGGGTCCGAGAGCGCCTGCGCGAGGAGGCCGAAACCGTCGCGGAACGCGGCGACTCCGAGCGGGCGGCGACGCTGCTGAACGTCACCTACGACGCCGAGGCGTGGGCCGCCCTCGACCTGAGTGACGTGCGCGACGCCCTCGACGGTGCGTGACCCCGAGAGCCTTAAGGGCCGCCGTCCCGTCGCTCCGGACATGGACCTGTCGCGGGTCGCGGCCCACGAGTCGACGACGCGGTCGGGCGCGACCCGTGACGCCGCCGTCCTCGTGCCCGTCGTCCGCCGCGACGGCGGCGACGCCCTCCTGTTCACGAAGCGCGCAGACCACCTCGGAGAACACGCGGGCGAGATGAGTTTCCCCGGCGGTGGCCGAGAACCCGAAGACGGGGACCTGCGGGCGACGGCGCTTCGGGAGGCCGAGGAGGAAATCGGGCTTCGCCCCACCGAAGCGTCCGTCGTGGGAACGCTGGACGACATCTACACGGTCACCGACTACGCGGTCCGGCCCTTCGTCGGCACGATTCCGGACCGGAGATACACCCCCCACGAGAACGAGGTGGCCGAAATCGCCGTCATCGACGTGGCGGACCTGCTCGACCCCGCGAACTACGAGGCCGACGAGCGAGTCCACCCCGAGTACGGCGAGGTGCACATCGACTACTTCCACGTCGGCGACTACACCGTCTGGGGCGCGACGGGGCGCATCCTCGCGCAGTTGCTCGGCGTCGCCGCCGGGTGGTCGCGTCCGACCGGCGCGACCCGGGAGGGCGACGCGTGACGCGCCGCGTCGCCGTCGTCGGCGCGGGCGCCGTCGGCGTCACCGCGGCCCACGACCTCGCGTCCCGCGGCGCCGACGTGACGGTGTTCGAGCGAGACGCGGTGGGCGCGGGAAGCACCGCGCGCGCCGCCGGCATCGCCTACCACGCCCACGCCGAGGACGTGGACGCCGCGGTCATGGAACGGGCAATCGAGCGCTTCCGCGCGCTCTCCGGCGAGGGCCGCTTCCGCTTCACCGAGACGCCGTACCTCTGGTTCGTCACCGAAGCGGACGCGACGGCCGACGCCCTCAGAGAACAGGTCGAGCGCATGGCCCACCACGGCTGTGACGCCTCGCTGGTCGACCCGAGCGACCTGCGCGCCCGGTTCCCGCAGTTGCACACCGACGACGTGCATCTCGCCGCCGTCGCTGAGACGGCGGGCGTCGCCGACCCCGACGCGTACGCGGCCCTGCTGGCGGCGAGGGCGCGGGACGCCGGCGCGGAGATTCGCGAGGGCGCGACGGCCGCGCTTCGGACCGATCCGGTTCGCGTCGTCGTGAACGGCGAGTCGGCGCGCTTCGACGACGTGGTCGTCGCCGCGGGGCCACACACTGCCCCGCTTCTCGGCGACGCGGGCTTCGACGTGCCCGTGGAACCGTACCGCGCGCAGGCCGTCCGCACGGCGGGCCCGGCGGTCCCCATCTTCTACGACGCCACCGACCGCTACTACGTGCGCCCGGACCGCGAGGGGTTGCTGGCCGGCGACGGCGCGGGCCCGACGACGCTCGACGACTGGGACCGGAACGCCGACGCCGAGACGGTGGCCGAACTGCGCGCCGCGATGGAGCATCGTCTCGTCAACTTCGACGCCGACATGCGCGACTCGTGGGCGGGCCTCTGCACGGCGACGCCGGACCGCGACCCCGTCCTCGGACGACTGGCTGAGGGCGTCCACGTCGCGGCCGGGTGGCACGGGAGCGGATTCATGCGCGCGCCGGCGACGGGCGAAGCGGTCGCTGAGAGCGTTCTCGACGGTGAGGGAGTTCCGGCGTTCGACCCGGCGCGCTTCGACGGCGGCGAGGCGGCGACGGTACCCCGCGGCATCGACGACGCGCGGTGACTACTCGACGTCGACGTCCCCGGCGCCGGCCTCGGACTCGACTTTCGGTAAGAAGACGTAGAGCGTGCCGTCGTCGCGGAGTTCGGCGCGGGCGCCGTCGGGGTCGACGACGGCGTCCGGCGGCAACTCGGCGCGCCCGTCGAGGGAGAGGCCCCGCCCCGGGACGACCGTCTCGTACTCCTCGCGGAACTCGCGGAAGCGGTCGATGGTGACGTGGACGGCGCCCCGGTCGTAGCGGACGTCCACGTCCGTCGCGGTGGCGCCCGGCGCGTCGAAGACGACGAGGAACTCGTCCGCGCTCTCCAACACGTCGGTGTCGACGCCGCGTTCCTCCTGAAAGCGGGCGGCGACGCGGCCGGCACGGCTGAGTACCGCGTCGGCGGCCGACCGCCCGAGTTCGGCGAGTCTCATAGTTCGACCGCCTCGAGGCAGTCCGTGCCGCCGCAGTACGGGCACTGGAAGTCCGCGACGGTCACGTCGTCGGGCATGTCGTACGTGTAGTGCAACTCGAACATGTCGAGTTCGCAGTCCTCGGACGTACACACCACTTCGAGAGTCGCGGGCATACCGGACACTTCCCGGCAGAGACAGATACCGTTTTCGCCGCCCGACGAAAGATTCTTGCGCGAAACGCGCCCGAGTCACTGGTGATGGGACTCCTCCGCCGTCTCGCGAAAGCACTGCTCGGGCTGACACTCCTCATCGGGATCGGCCTCGGCGGCGCGTACGCCGGCGGCATCATCGCGCCGCCCACGGCCGCCGTCGAGGACGTCGGCGACTGGGGCAACGTCACCGAGGACCGGACGGAAGTCGTCACGACGATTCAGGTCCAGAACCCGAACCCCGTCGGACTCTCGTATGGCGGCGTCGGGGCGGACTACACGCTGTACCTCAACGACGTGGCAGTCGCGAACGGGTCGAAGCAGGGCGTCGACATCAAGCCGGGCAACAACACCATCGAACTCACCACCTACATCCGGAACGAGAATCTTGGGCCGTGGTGGGCCAACTACGTCGAGAACAACGAGACCATCACCACGCACGTCGACGGCCGGGCGCGGGTGTCGGTGGGACCGCTCTCGGGCGGCGTCGGCTTCCCGAACTTCGAGCGCACCCTCCAGTCGAACTCGACCCCGGTCCGAGACGCGCTGACGGGCGCCGCGGCGAGCATGGAGGGGACGTACACTATCAACCGGAGCGTCTCCGTCGGCGGCTTCGAGCGGACGGTCACCGCGGGCTACGTCGTCGAACGCGGGTGGGCGACGTGGGGTGAGGCCACCGTGAACGAGACGACCGTGGTTTTCCACTACCGAATCCACAACCCCAGCCAGTCGGTCCCGGTCCCGGCGGTACCGGACGGCCTCGCCGCGACCATCGAGACGAACGACGTGGCCCTACTCAACGCCTCCGGCGACGAGTTCGAGGCGCGGAACGTCGCCACGAACGCCACCATCGCGCCGGGCGAGACGCGCCACGTCGCCTTCGCGGTGCAGATGGACAACGACCGAGTGGACGACTGGTTCCGGAGCCACGTCCGCAACGAGGAACTGACGCGGGTGGAGGCCCAGTTCCGGATGGTCTTCGACGTGCAGGGCCAGACCATCCGCGTCCCCCGGGACGGCGGCACCGCCTACACCTGCCGGTTCCAGACTGGCATCCTCGTCGACGGGCAGGCCACCACCTCGACCTGCGGGCAGGAGGCGAGCGTCACCCCGGCCTGAAACCGGAAAGTCATCCCGGGACCGGGACGACTTTTTGACAGAGTGCGTATGAACAGGTATGGCAGGTGAATCCATCCGCAAAATCGAGGCCGGCGACCCGGCACCCGACTTCGAACTCCCCGGCGTCGACGGGGACGAGTACAGCCTCGGCGACTTCGCCGACGACGAGGCCCTCCTCGTCGTCTTCACGTGCAACCACTGCCCCTACGCGAAGGCGAAGTTCGACGCCCTGAACGACATCGCCGACGAGTACGACGACGTGTCCGTCGTCGGAATCAACTCGAACGACGCCGACGACTACGAGGACGACTCCTTCGAGCGAATGCAGGAACTCGTGGAGGACGGCACCATCCGGTACGACGCCTATCTCCGCGACGAGGGTCAGGACGTGGCCGCCGACTACGGTGCCGTCTGCACGCCCGACCCGTTCCTCTTCGCGAACGAGGGGGGCGAGTTCCGCCTCGTCTACCACGGCGCCCTCGACGACGCGCTGAACCCCGACGACGACCCGAGCGAGCACTACGTCCGGCAGGCCATCGACGCGGTTCTCGCCGGCGAGGACGTCGACCTCGACTTCGTGCCCTCGCGTGGCTGTACCATCAAGTGGAAAGCGGGGAACGAACCGGACTACTGGGACGAGGTTTAAATTCGGAACTCGGCGAGCGCGTCGGGGTCGACTTCGACGCCGATGCCCGGTCGGTCCGGAATCGGCACCGCGTTTCCGTCGTTCGTGACCGGCGTCTCCACGATGCCCTCCCGAATCGGGTTCGGCGTGCGGTCGAACTCCAGCATCGGCGCCCCCGGCACCGTCGCGATGGCCTGGAGACTCGCCGCCAGCGCGATTGCGCTCCCGAAGACGTGCGGGACGCACTGAATTCCGGCCGCGTCGGCGGCGCTGGCGACGCGCGCCGTGGAGGTGATGCCGCCAGCGCTGGTCACGTCCGGTTGCACGTAGTCGACGGCGCCCGCGTCGATGACGCGGTCGAACTCGTGTTGGAACGCCCAGCACTCCCCGCCGGCCAGCGACACCGCCGCGGCGTCGTTGAGGCGTGCGTAGGAGTCGACGTGCTGGGGGCGAACTGGCTCCTCGAAGAAGTGCACGTCGAGGTCCGCGAGGCGGTGCGCGACTTCCTCGGCGTCGGCGTAGTCGTAGGCGTGGTTCGCGTCGGCCATGAGTCGCACGTCGTCGCCGACGGCCTCGCGGACGGCGCGCACGAGAGCCACGTCCTCGTCGATTCCCCAGTCGAAGTGCCGCGCGAGGCCGATTTTCTGCTTCACGGCGTCGAAGCCGGCGTCGACGTGCCCCACGGCCTCTGAGACGACGACGTCGCGGAGTTCGTCGAAGTCGCCCACGTCGCGGAAGAAGCCACCGGTGGCGTAGGCCCGCACCTCGTCGCGGCGGCGCTCCGCGAGCAGTCGCGAGACGGACTGCCCGACGGCCTTGCCGTAGGCGTCCCAGAGGGCGATGTCCACGCCGCTGACGACGCCCGCCGGCACCGTCGAGTGATAGGCGGCGCGCAGGTCGAAGTGCAAGTCGTCGTGGAGGCGCGCCACGTCACGCACGTCCTCGCCTTCGAGTGCCGGCGCCACCCGGTCCTCCAGAATCTCGCGGTTGCCGGCGACGGGACCCCAGCACTCGCCCCATCCGACGGTGCCGTCGTCGAGGGTGACCCGGACGAGGCAGTACTCGCGGGCCGAGATCCACTTCTGAGCGTTCGCGATCGGTTCCTCGAGTTCGCGCCGGATGGGTACGGCCTCCACGTCGGCGACGTCCATGCCGGTGGGCGGTCCCGGGGGGCCGTGAACCTTTCCCCCGGCTTTACGTGGAGCGGGGGCCGACGGGGGCGCATGGCACACGACGTTGCGGTCATCCCCGGGGACGGCATCGGACCGGAAGTCGTCGGCGCGGTCGAACCGCTCCTCGACGCGGTGGCCGACGCCCACGGCGTCTCCCTCGACTACACCCACTTCGACTGGGGGAGCGAGTACTACCGCCAGCACGGCGAGATGATGCCCGACGACGGCCTCGACGAACTCGAAGCCCACGACGCGATTCTGCTCGGCGCGGTGGGCCACCCCGACGTGCCGGACCACGTCACCCTCCACGGCCTCCTCCTGCCCATCCGCAAGGGCTTCGACCAGTACGTCTGCAAGCGCCCGGCGGTCCTCTACGAGGGCCTTCAGAGTCCCCTGCGTGGCTACGAGGGCGGCGACATCGACTTCGTGGTGTACCGCGAGAACACCGAGGGCGAGTACGCCGACGTGGGCGGCCGCGAACACCGCGGCTTCGACCACGAGGTGGCCGTCCAGAGCAACGTGTTCACGCGCCGGGGCGTCGAGCGAGTCGTCCGCGCGGGGTTCGAGGCGGCCGCCGACCGCGAGGGACACCTCACGAGCGTCACGAAGTCGAACGCGCAGGCCCACAGCATGGTGTTCTGGGACGACGTGGTCGAAGAAGTCGCCGCCGAGTACCCCGGCGTCGAGGTGGAGCGACTGCTCGTGGACGCGGCGAGCATGGACCTCGTGCGCCGCCCGGAGGAGTTCGACGTGCTGGTCGCGTCGAACCTCTTCGGCGACGTGCTGACCGACGTCGGCGCCGTCGTCTCGGGGAGCATGGGCCTCGCGCCCTCCGCGAACGTCAACCCCGAGGGCGAGTTCCCCTCGATGTTCGAACCGGTCCACGGGAGCGCCCCCGACATCGTCGGCGAGGGCGTCGCGAACCCCCTCGCCACCGTCCTCTCGGCGGCGATGCTGTTCGAGAACCTCGGCGAGGAGGCCGCGGGCGCGACGCTTCGAGATGCCGTCGCCGCCCAGTTGGCCGACCCTGACGGCCCCCGGACGCCGGACCTCGGCGGCGACGCGGGCACCGAGGCCGTGGTCGCCGACCTTCGGGACCGCATCTGAGGGCCGTAGCAATCGAGTTTTAGGTGTTCGGCGCCAACGGATGCGCTAATGACCGCTCCGGACCCGGCCGCTCTCGACGTCGTCATCGTGGATGGCTACGTCGACGAACCGGCGCACTTCGGCGTCCCGCCCTACATCTCCACGTACCCCCGGTACGTCGCGGGTGCGCTGGTCGACGCGGGCGTGGCACAGGGGGCGATTGCCTACCACACCATCGACGAGATTCGAGAGACACCGGCGCTCCGCGGCGACGTGGCCGACGCGGACCTGTTCGTCTACGTCGGCGGGATGACCGTCCCCGGCAAGTACGTCGGCGGCACTCCCGCCGAACCCGACGAGGTGCGCGACCTCGCGTGGACGGCCGAGGGCGTCTCGATGATGGGCGGCCCGGTCCGCTTCGGCGTCGGCGACGAGAACGAGGGCGCCACCGACACCGAGCGCAAGGACCTCGACTACGACTTCGTGGCGAAAGGCGACGTGGAGGCGGCGGCTTTCGACCTCGTGACGAACGGGCTGGAGGGGTTCTCCGACCGGATGCGCGACGTGAGCGAGGTGACGCAGTGGGCACGCGACGGCGCGTTCGTCGTCGAGCAACACCCCTGTCACCCGGACTACCTCATCGCCGAGATGGAGACGTCCCGTGGCTGTGCCTACCGCTGTTCGTTCTGCACGGAACCGCTGTACGGCGACCCGGACTTCCGCCCGCCGCCGAGCGTCGTCGGCGAGGTGGACGCGCTCTCGGACCACGACGTCGCGCACTTTCGCCTCGGGCGGCAGGCCGACATCCTCGCCTACGGCGGCGACGGCGAGAAGCCGAACCCCGACGCCCTCCGCACCCTCTACGGCGGGATTCGGGAGGTGGCCCCCGACCTGCAGACGCTCCATCTCGACAACATGAATCCGGTGACTATCGTGGACTACCCCGAACTGTCACGGGAAGGCATCGAGGTCATCGCCGAACACAACACGCCCGGCGACACCGCCGCGTTCGGCCTCGAATCCGCGGACCCGCTCGTGCAGGAAAAGAACAACCTCCTCGTCACCGCCGAGGAGTGCCGCGAGGCCGTGCGCGTCGTCAACGAGGTGGCCGGGTGGCGCCCGAGCGAGGACCGTCTGCCGAAACTGCTCCCCGGCATCAACCTCGTCCACGGATTGGAGGGCGAGCGACCGGAGACGTACGAGCACAACCGCCAGTTCCTCCAGTCGCTGCTGGACGAGGACCTGCTCGTCAGGCGCATCAACATCCGGCAGGTGATGGCCTTCGCCGGCACGGAGATGTCCGACACCGGCGCCGACATCGCGAAGGCCCACAAGGAGCAGTTCAAGTCCTACAAGCGCGAGATTCGGGAGACGGTGGACAACCCGATGCTCCAGCGGCTCGCGCCGCCGGGGACCGTCCTCCCCGACGTGCATCTCGAATATCACGAGGACGGCACCACCTTCGGCCGGCAGTTGGGTACCTACCCCCTGCTCGTCGGGATACCCGGGGAGCGACCGCTCGGGGAAACCATCGACGTGGCCATCGTCGGCCACGGCTACCGGTCGGTGACCGGCGTGCCCTACCCCCTCGACCTCAACGAGGCGTCGATGAACGAACTCCGCGCCATCCCCGGCATCGGCAAGAGCAGGGCAGGCGACATCGTGGTCGGGCGGCCATACGGGTCCGTCAGCGAAGTGGCGGCCGGCGCCGACGTGGACCTGACGCGCTTCGCCACCGTCTCGGCACCGAGCGCGGGCGACTAGTCGCGGCGCTCCGCGGCCGTCTCGAACGCCGTCTCGTCGAGTTCGTCGCTCCGGCGCGCCTCGGCCGCGGCGAGTGCCTCCGGGTCGGGGTTCGCGTCGTCGTCGACCCGCGCGAAGGAATCGTGGACCTTCGCGTGACACCAGCGACAGAGCAGTACCGTGATTTCGTGGGAGAGGGCGTCGCTGTCGGGGTACGAGAGGTGGTGTTCTTCGAGGAGCGGCCGCGAGTCGGAGTGGGCGTCCCGGCGCTCTTCGAGACCACAGCGGGCGCACTCGTCGGCGCCCGTCAGCGACCGGAAGTGCGGGCAGTCCGCCCAGTCCCAGTCGCTCTCGGGGTCCGCGGCCGGGCACAGCAGGTCGTCGCGACGGCGTTCGGCCGCGAACTCCGGGTCGTGGCCCGCGTGTTCGGCGGCGTAGCGACACCGCCCGTCGTCGGTGAGGTGGTCGCACAGGTCGGCGTGGGCGTAGGGGTCGTCCACGCCGACGGGGGTGCCACGGGGCGTCTCCGTCATCGGCGGAGGGAGGGGCGCGGCCGACGAAACGCTTGCGCCCGACAGGCCTTTACTACCGCCCGCGAATCTCCACCCGTGCGACTGGTCCACGAACCCGCCGACGGCGACGCCCGAACGCTGGCCGAGGACGCCGAAGTCGCGGACTCGTTTCTCTCCCGGGCCCGCGGGCTGATGTTCAGACGCGAGTTCCCGCCGGCACTGGCGTTTTGCTTCGACGACGTGGGGCGCCGGTCGCTTCACATGGCGTTCGTGTTCGCGCCCATCGACGCCGTCTGGGTGGCCGACGGGACGGTGGTGCAGGTGAAACGGCTCTCGCCGTGGACCGGGACGGGCCTCGCGGCGGCGGACCTCGTCGTCGAACTGCCGGCCGGGGGCGCGGCGGCCGTCGAGGAGGGCGATTCGATACGGTTGGTCGAAGGGACCGACAATCTTTAGACGACGCGGCGGGTAAGTTGTGTATGGTGTCTATGTCCGGTGAGCACTTTATTCGCCCCTGAAGGGGCACACAACACAGACGTCGAGTTTCTTGACACGACGCTACGCGACGGCGAACAGGCACCGGGCGTCTCGCTGACGCCGGAGGAAAAAGCCGACATCGCCCAGCACCTCGACCGCGCAGGGGTCTCCTACATCGAGGCCGGGAGCGCCTGCACGAGCGCCGACGAGCGGGCGGCCATCAGTCGCGTCACCGACCTCGACTTGGACGCGACGGTGACCAGTTTCGCCCGCGGCGTGAAAGGCGACATCGACAAGGCGCTGAGCGTCGACGTGGACGGCGTCAACCTCGTCGTGCCGGCCAGCGACCGGCACATCGAGGGCAAAATCGGGACCGACCGCGACAGCGTGGTCGAGCGAACGCAGGACCTCGTCGCCTACGCCAAGGAGCAGGGCCTCTGGGTCGAGGTCATCGGCGAGGACGGCTCCCGCGCCGACCTCGACTTCCTCGAACGCCTGATGGCGGGCGCCCTCGACGCGGGCGCGGACCGCATCTGCTACGCCGACACGGTCGGCCACGCGGGCCCCGAGGAAGTCTACGAGTCCGTCGCCCGGCTCTCCGAGTTGGGGCCGGTGAGCGCACACACCCACGACGACCTCGGCCTCGGCGTGACGAACGCCTTCGCCGCGCTCTCGGCGGGCGCCGACCTCGTCCACGCCACCGTCAACGGCATCGGCGAACGTGCCGGCAACGTCGCGATGGAGGAAGTCGCCATCGCGCTCTGGCACCGCTACGACGTGGACACGGTCGAGTTGGAGGAACTGTACGGCCTCGCCGAGCGGGTGGCGGACGCGACCGGCATCCCCCTCCCACCGAACAAGGCCGTCGTCGGCGAGAACACCTTCACGCACGAGAGTGGCATCCACACGGACGGCACGCTGAAGGACGAAGCGATGTACGAGCCCTATCCCCCGGAGACGGTGGGCCGGGAGCGCCGCCTCGTCCTCGGGAAGCACGCGGGCCGCGCGGGCGTGAAGGCCGCCCTCGCCGAACACGACGTGGAGGTCACAGACGAGGAACTCGGGGACATCGTGGAGCGCGTGAAGTCCATCGGCGCACGCGGCAAGCGAGTCACCGACGCGGACCTGCTCGCCATCGCCGAGGAGGTGAGCGGGTCCGAGCGGGACCGCCGCGTCGAACTCGTGGACCTCACGTGCATGAGCGGCGGCGCGACGCCCACCGCGAGCGTGCGCCTCACCGTCGACGGCGAGGAGCGCGTGTCGAGTGGGACCGGCTCCGGGCCCGTCGACGCGGCGCTGAACGCCGTGCGGGGCGCCCTCGACCAGCAGACGTTCCACCTCGACGGCTACCACGTCGACGCCGTCACCGGCGGCACGGACGCCGTCGTCACGGTGGAAGTGACGCTGACCCGCGGCGACCGGACGGTCACGGTGGCCGCGAGCGACGCCGACATCACTCGCGCGAGCGTCGTCGCGATGGTGAACGCGCTCGACCGCCTCCTTCCGCCCAAGGAGGACGCCGAGGTGCGCGCGGACTGAGGGCATCTCCGGACTGTAACGCTTTTATCAGGGTCGCTCGAAACGCCTCCGTGAGCGGATACGTCGTCGCCGTCAAGAACTCCGCGCGCCGGGCCAACGGCGTCGTGGGCCGCCTCGTCTTCGAGAGCGGCGCCCACCACCACCTCGCCAACCGCGCGGCGGCGGACGCGTGGGCCGCCAGCCTCTCGGCCCGCGGCGGCGTCCACGTCTGGATTCGGGACGCCAACCCCGGCGACGACGACGCCGACGGCTACCTCGTCCGGCGACGCGGCGCGTGGCGCGAGCGGACGGCCGAGGGCCCCATGGAGGAAGTCGCAGGGCTCGGCCGCTTCGAAGTCTGATCAGAGGCGCCGCCGGAGCCACGCCCAGACGCGCTGGATTGGCGTGTCACCGTCCTCGGGTGGTCGGGCGCGCGCGGCCGGAACGGCCTCGGTGTCCGAGAGCGCGGGGCAGTCGTGTGCCGTGGGTCGCCCGTGCGCCGGGCAGTACGTCTCCTCACAGCCCGCACACCGGACTGGCTCGGACACTTCCGCCCCACAGACGCGGCAGCCCGCCATCTATCGGAGCGTGCGCGACGGCGCGAAATAGCGTGTCGGTTCGGACCGAAACTCCGCGAACGGAACTCGGAGACGCGCCGAAGGGGAGATTTGAACTACCTCGTCGGCTCGCTGTCGCTCGCCGTCGCGTCGTTCAAATCACCGACGGCGACACCTTTGCTCGCGGAGCCGAGACTCCGCGAGCGAATACAGTAGAGCGCCGAGGGGGAGATTTGAACCTCAGTCGCTGACGCTCCCTGCTTCAAATCTCACGGCCTTCACCGTGTTCGCGGAGCCGAGACTCCGCGAACGAGTATCGGAGAAGCGCCGAGGGGGAGATTTGAACTCCGGTCACTCGCGTTCGCTCGTTCCCCAGTTCAAATCTCACGCCGTCCGTCTCGACTGGCGAGCGACACGCGAAGCGGTCGCTCGCTGGTCTTCGACAGGAGCGCCGAGGGGGAGATTTGAACTCCCGAGTCCTCTCGGACAGTTGATCTCGAATCAACCGCCTTGGCCGGGCTAGGCTACCTCGGCTCACCCAAACCTACCCGCCGCGCGTCGTTTAGCCGTTTCGATTCGCGCCGTTCTCAGGGCGCTGGAACGCCGTCGAAGGTGTTCGGCGGTGGAACCATCCAGTTTACTCTGGTTCCTCTGAACATATGGTGGAGGGTACCGACAGTTCGGCAGACGTACCGTGGCCCCAGCAGCTACTGGAGAGCGAGTGGCTCCTCGCGGGAGCGGCACTGCTCTTCTTCACGCTGTCGTACATCGTCTGGGGCCTAATTGACCTACTGACGATTCCGTCGGGGTGATTCCATGGCCGACCAATCACCGCTCGACAGACCCGAGGGGGACTGGTGGAACACCGAGGTCAACCGCCGCGAGACACTGTGGCTCGGCATCTCCGGCGTCTGGGCCGCGACCATCTTCGGGTGGATGCTCGGGTGGACGCAGGTGGGCGACCAGAACCAGATCGGGCCGACCTACGAGGTGCCGCCCAAAGAGTACCAGAACAAAGTGGCGTCGTACAAGGAGACGGCCGGCACGACCCAAATCGGGGGCGAGGAGGTCCTCGTCCCCGCGGGCGAAGACGTCTACGTCGGCGCACTCCAGTGGGCGTGGGACGGCCTCCCCGTGGCGCTGGAGGCGGGCAAGACGTACACGTTCCATCTGGGCTCCTACGACGTGCAACACGGCTTCTCTATCCGCCGGGAGGCGAACCTGAGCCAGCAGATATCGCTGCAGATACTCCCCGGCTACGAGTGGGAGCTAGAGATGTCCTTCGACGACCCCGGCACGTACCACGTCGTCTGCAACGAGTTCTGTGGCACCGGCCACCGGTCGATGCACGGGAAACTGTTCGTGAAGGGTGACTGAAATGTTGGAACTGAGTACCTACGACTACGACGACGACGGCTTCCGGACGTGTGGCGTCACCGGTCTCCGCATCCACAAGTCCGCGGAGGACATGGTGAAACTGTTCGGCGTGACGGCCATCCTGTCGCTCACGGTGGGGGGTCTCTTCGCCTTCTTCGTCGCGATGACGCGCTGGGAAGTCGTCGGTCTCCTGTCGCCGGGTGAGTTCTACCGGTACCTCACGGTCCACGCGTGGTATCTGCTCATCTTCTGGATGGTGTTCATGGAAATCGCCATCCTCTACGTCGGCGGGCCGTTCGTCCTCGGACGACGGTTGCCGCTGAAGCGCGTCTCGTGGGCCGGCTACGGCCTGATGGTCGCGGGTGCGCTGACCATCACCTACGGTGCGTGGACGCAAGAACTGCCGAATCAGGCGCCGCTGCTCACCTCCTACGTCCCGCTGAAGTCGCCCACGTCGTTCTACCTCGGCGTGGACGCGTTCCTGCTGGGCGCGGTGGTGGCGGCGGTACCGTTCCTCGTCTCCATCTGGCAGGAGAAGCGAGAGAAGCCGAATCAGGCACTCCCGCTCATCGCGTTCGGGGCGTTCATCACCGCCATCGTGGCGCTGGAGGCCCTCGTCGGCGGCCTCATCACGTACGTCCCCACCCTGCTCTGGCGGGCGGGCTTCCTCGAACACCTCGACGCCGCGTGGTACCGACAGATGTACTGGATCGTCGGCCACGGCACCCAGCAGATCAATCTGCTGGCGATGATCACCATCTGGTACTTCCTCACGCACGTCCTCGGCGGCGCGGAAGTGGCCAGCGAGAAAGTGTCCCGGTTCGCGTTCGTCCTCTATCTGTTCTTCATCAACATGGGTGCGGCTCACCACCTGATGTCCGACCCCGCCGTCTCGACGGGGTGGCGGCTCTGGAACACCTCCTACGCCGCCTACGGCGCGGTCATCGCGTCGATGATTCACGCCTTCGCCATTCCGGCGGGCCTCGAAGTCGGCCGCCGCCGGAAGAACAAGGGGGGTGGCACCTTCGGGTGGCTCTGGTCCGCGCCGTGGAAGGACCCCGGCTTCTCGGCCACCATCCTCTCCATCATCCTCTTTGGCTTCCTCGGGGGCATCACCGGCGTGATGATGGGGCAGATGCAGCTGAACATGACGTGGCACAACACGCTCGCCGTGCCCGGGCACTTCCACGCCACCGTCGCCACGGGGACGACGCTCGCGTTCATGGGGCTGGCGTACTACGTCCTCAGACTCGTCTTCGGTCGCGACTGGATCGGGGGCATCCTCGCGACGGTCCAGCCGTTCCTCTACGCCGGCGCGATGGGGCTGGTCTGCCTGATGATGATGTACCTCGGGGTGCTGTTCGGCGTCCCCCGGCGCCACCCGAGCGTCATGGACATCCCCGGCGCCGCCTTCGACTTCTCGCCGGCGAAGCCGTTCTTCGCGGTGTTCGGCATCGCCGCCATCCTCGCAATCCTCGGCGGCGCGTTGTTCGTCGCCCTCGCCGTCGGGACCCTCCTGTTCGGCGACGAGTACGACGGCTCACTGCCCGAGGAGACGCCGGTGCCCGATGGCGGGGAGACGGAGGATTCCCAGTCGAAGGCCGCCCACGCGTTCAGCATGCGCGGCACGTTCATCCTGACGATGGTGTTCTTCGTCACCTTCGTCGTGTTGTACGCGCTGAACTGGTATCTGCTCGCACAAGTGTGGAGCATCGGGCCGTGACCCACATGTTCGCGCCAAGGCCGACTGTGCCGGGGCGCGAACCGATGAAATAAGGTGACAGTCGAGTGAGCGAGGATGCCTCGCCGGGTGCGGCCCTCCGCACCGGCCTGAAGGCGAGTTGGAACGCGCTCAAGACGGTGTACTACGCCAACAGCGTCAGTTGGCGCGTCCTGAAGGCGGGGGCGCTGATATTCCTCGGCTTCTTCGTCTGGGCCGGGGCGAACATCCTCCACTCGGTCCAGCCGGGGTGGGACGTCCTCGCGTATCCGATGGCGTACGGCTTCCTGCTCATCGTCTACGGCCCGATTCACCACCTCGTCGTCATCCCGGTGGCGCTCCGGTGGCGGCGAACGGGTGACAGTCGGCAGGCAGTCGGCAAGCGCCTCCCGAACGCGGGGCTGGCACTGTTCTTCGTCGCCGTCCTCGTCCTCGGGACGTTCCCCGCGGGGCCGATGACCATCGACTTCGCGTCGGCGCTCGACGAGTCCGGCGTCGACGTGGCGCCGGAGATGCACTGCGTGAAGTCGGCGAACGGCACCATTCACTGCCACCTCACGGAGTCACAGGGGGTGGCCCGCGTCGAGGTGGTGAGCGGCGAGGCGCAACTCGCGGTGGACGAGGACCCGCCCTACGAGTTCGAGTTCTCGGAGTCGCAAGTCAACACGGTGCTCGGCGAACGGAAGTTCACGGTGCGCTTGCTCGACGAGAACGGCGGGCTAGTGCGGCGCTACACCCGCCGCACGGCGATGATTTCGGAGGGGTGATCAGCGCAGCCCGACGTGCTCGCGGAACGCGCGGTCCGTCAGCCACTCGCGGTCCGCATCGGAGAGGAAGTCGACGTGGTCGAGCCACGTCAGCGACTCGTGGTACGGCGTCGTGTCGCTGACGTTCGGGAAGTCCGAGCCCCAGATGACGCGCTCCCGGCCGAACTCGTCGAGGAGCCACCGGAGGTGGTCGTGCAGGTCCCGGTACGGGAACGCCTCCTCCGAGTGGTGGGGTGCCTCGGAGATTTTGACCGCGACGTTCTCGTTGTCGGCGAGTGCAGCGAATTTGGCGAAGTCGCCCTCCGCGGGGTCAAGCGACGGGTCGGCGTGGCCCCAGTGGTCGAACAGGTAGGTGAGGTCGGGGTAGCGCTCCACCATCTCGATCGCTTGGTCGAGTTGTTCGGCGTGGATGAGCGTCTGCACGACGGCGTCCGTCTCGTGGGCGGCGTCCCAGAAGGCCGTCTCGTCGAGGGCGTCGAGGAGCCAGTCGACGGAGGGGTCGAACGTCTCCCACATCCGGTCCATCGGACAGATGGCGCCGAGTCGGAATCCCAACACGTCATCGGTTTCCATCGCCGCGCGGAGCTGGTCGGCGGCGTCGTCGGCGAACGCGTCGAGCATCACGATGGAATAGAGGCGGTCGTACTCCGCGGCGCACTCGATGGTGTAGAAGTTGTCCGTCCAGTCGTTGATGGGGTAGCCGACGACGACCGCCTCGTCGACGCCGGTCCGGTCCATGTCGTCCAGCAGGGCCTCGGCGTCGTACACC
Organism: Halobacteriaceae archaeon; assembly: GCA_042216675.1. Lineage (GTDB taxonomy): Archaea > Halobacteriota > Halobacteria > Halobacteriales > Halobacteriaceae > JBDGTS01. The sequence goes on from JBDGTS010000020.1 coordinate 30,913, forward strand.
GTCTCCACGTCGAAGCTGTCGACGGCGTTGCGCACGAGCGGTCCGTTCGTCCACGGATGCTCGGCCGAAGGCTCCGTCCACGCGTGGGTGTGAGGGTCGAGTACCATGTTCGGGCGCTCTCGTGCCGTCACTAAAAGCGTTGCCGGGACGGGTCCTCGTCGGGGACGCCGTCCCAGAACGCGAAGGGGTCGGCGAGGCCGTCGCGGTCCCACGCGCCGGGCGCGAGGTGGAAGCGCGAGAAGCCGGCCATCCGGAGGCTCGCGGGCGCGAGGTGCATCCCCGCGGAGTGGACCAGCGCCCCGTGCCACAGCGTCACCGTGCCCGCCCCGCCCGCGATCTCGAACGGCTCGAAGTCGGCGAACAGGTCGTCGAGGTCGTCGTAGGGCGAGTCGTCGCGGACGCGGGCGACTTCGAGCGTGTCGCCGCGCGTCTCCGTCTCCGCGAGTTCGCAGTGCTCGGCCACGGTGCGGTGGCTCCCCGGCCACACAGTGAAGCCGGCGTCACGCGGTTGCACGTCGTCGAAGTAGATGGCCGCGCCGACGGCGTAGAGGGCGCCGTCGGCGTTCGTCTGGTGGTCGACGTGGACGCCGAGGTCTCCGCGGGCCGCGCGCTGGGCCGCCGGGTCGGTGATAGAGGGCAGGCCGTCGTCGGGGAAGTGGAGGCCGACGCGCGTCTCCTCGTCGTCCACGGTGCCGAAGTCGGGGTGCCCCGGCGGGAGGACGTCGTCGCCGACGAGAGCGGTAGCGTAGTCGTACAGCGTCTCGTTGATGGCCCGGAACGGCTGCAGTTCGGGTTCGTTCTGGTTCCCCTCGGACATCGAGTCGTCGGCCTCGATGGCGCGGCGGGCCTCGGCCACTCGGTCAGGGTCGAGTGCGTCCCGAAGGACGAGGAAGCCGTTGCGGGCGAACGACCGGCGCTGGCGGTCGGTGAGCATCGTCGGGTGGACCACGCCTGCCCGCAAAAAAGTTCGCGCGCCGGCAGAGCGCTCAGTTCCGCGAGCGCCAGACGCCCTGCGCGTACGCCCCGAGGAACATCCCGGCGATGCCCCACAGAATCGGGTAGTTGCCGATGCCGAGGCTGGCGTACGCCGCGCCGGGACAGATGCCCGAGAGCCCCCATCCGACGCCGAACGTCACGCCGCCGACGACGACGTTCGCGTCGAGGTCCTTCACGCGCCGGCGGTACGGCCGGCCGGTCAGCGGGGCCGTGCGGTCCCAGCGCGTGGCGACGGCGAACGCGACGCCGGCGACGAGGGCCGCGCCGCCCATCACGAACGCGAGGCCGAGGTCGTCGAACTGGAGGAAGTTCAGAACGACTTCGGGGTGCGTCATCCGCGAGACGGCGAGGCCGAAGCCGAAGACGAGGCCGCCGAGCAGAATCACCGGCATGAACAGCGGGTGGCGGTCGTCGGCCATCAGGGCACCACCCCCAGCGCTCCGACGACGTGCGCCGTCCCGATGGCCACCGCGAGGAACGTGGCGACGTTCACCAGCGACGCGTCCGCGAGCGACCCGACGCCACAGATGCCGTGCCCGGAGGTACAGCCCTTCCCGACGCGCGTGCCGACGCCGACGAGGACCCCGCCGCCGAACAGGCGCCACGGCTGGACGTCGGTGACCCAGAGGCCGTCCTGAAACAGGACGGCGTAGACGGCGGCGCCGCCGACGATGCCGAGCGTGAAGACGACGCGCCAGTCGCGGGACTCGCGGTAGGGCAGGCGGTTGAAGCGCGCGGCGTCGGAGACGTAGGACAGCGTGGATTCGAGGAACGTGCTGGCGCCTGCGGCGATGCCGGTCCCGAGGTAGATGACGACGGTGCCGAGACCGATGAGCAGGCCGCCGACGGCGTAGGAGAGCACGCCGTGTGGGAACAGGTCGGCTATCATCAGTGTATTCAGGGGCCACAGCGCCAAAAATCGTGGCCTCCCGGCGGCGCGGACCCGTATTCGGGACGGGAACGCCTATTATGCACCGGGTCCGCGTCTCCGGCGATGCAGCACGATGGACTACAGTTCCACAACGTCGCCGAGATGCGTACCGTCCCCGACAGGGACGGCGAACTCCTCCAACGCGTCCCCGAGGACGTGCGCGAGGGCCTCAACGAGGGCGCACGGGACCGGATGTGTCACCCCTCCGGCGTCGAGATTCGCTTCGTCCCCGAGGGCACCGTCGAGGTGACGCTCTCGACGCGCCCGCAACGCGGCGTGACCCACGGCACCGTCGAGGTGTTCTGGGGACCGTTTCAGGGCCGGCGCGGCCTCGACGACATGGAGACGTTCGAGGTGGGACCTGAGCCGACGACCATCGAAGTCGAGTTCCCGGACCGCCTCGGCGACATCCGCGACGAACACGTCGCGGACTTGCCCTTCGACCCGCGCGTCTGTCGCCTCCGGCTACCGGGCGAACACCGCGGCGGGCACGTGTTCTACCACGGCGCGGACGGCGACTACCGAACGCCCGGGGCCGACGAACTCCCCGACCGGCGCTATCTCGCCTACGGCACGTCCATCACCGAGGGCGAGTCCCCGTCGGCCGAACACCTGAACTACGCCACCCAGACGGCGACGCGGCTGGACGCGGACCTGTTCAATCTCGGCTCCTGTGGCACCGCCTACGCCGACGCGGCGATGGCCGACCACATCGCCGAACGGGACGACTGGGACGTGGCGACGCTGGCACTCTCGGTGAACATGGTCGGCACGTTCTCGGTCGCGGAGTTTCGAGAGCGCGCCGAGTACATGGTGAACACCGTCGCCGGCGAGAACCCCGAGAAGCCAGTCGCGGCCGTCACCATCTACACCAACGCCCGCGACGTGTGCGAGGGCGTCGACGAGGACGACGAGTGCGAGGCGTTCCGGGCGGCCCTCCGCGACGTGGTGGCGGAGTCGCCCCACGACAACCTCCACCTCGTGGAGGGGCGAGAAGTGCTGGACACCCTCGTCGGGCTGACGCCGGACCTCGTGCATCCCGGCGACGACGCGATGATTCGGATGGGCGAGAACCTCGCGGGCGAACTCGACGCCCTGCTGGAGGGCGAGCGATGATTCACGACGGCCTCTCCTTTCACAACGTCACGGACCTCCGGGCCGTCGAGGACCGCGCGGGCCTCGTGATTCAACGGGTGCCCGAACGGACCCGCGTCGAACTCAACGAGGGCGCGCAGGACAACTACCGGCGGCCCGCCGGCTCCGAGATTCGCTTCGTCCCCGAGGGCACCGTCGAGGTGACGCTCTCGGCGCCCGAACACGCCACCGAGGTGCGCCCCTTCTGGGGGCCGTTTCAGGCCCGCGAGCAGTTCGAAATCGGGGAGGAGCCGACGACCATCGAACTGGAGTTTCCGGAGCGACTGGCCGACGTGCGCGAGGACGTGGCCGACGACTACGCCCATCACCCCCGCGTCTGTCGCCTCGTCCTGCCCCACCGCTCGAAGCCGGTGTTCTACCACGGCGTCGCGGGTGACACCCGCCCGCCCCGCGAGGCGGAACTGCCCGACCAGACGCTGTTGGCCTACGGCACGTCCATCACGCGGGGCATCGCGGCGACGGCGCCGCACCTCACCTACGTCGCGCAGACGGCGCGTCGCCTCGGGACCGACGCGCTGAACCTCGGGACCGCCGGCTCGGCGTTCTGCGAACCCGAAATCGCGGACCACATGGCCGCCCGCGACGACTGGGACGCGGCGACGCTGGCACTCTCGGTGAACATGGTCGCCGGCTTCGACGTGCCCGAGTTCCGCGAGCGAGTGCGGTACGTCGTGGAGACGGTGGCCGGCGAGAACCCCGAGCGACCGGTGGTCGCCATCACCCTGTTCCCGTACTTTCCGGACCTCTGTACGGGCGACCACGAGGACCACGCGAACTACGGCGCCTACCGCGATGCGCTTCGGGAGGCCGTCGCCGAGGCTGACTGCGACAATCTCCACCTCGTCGAAGGCCCGGACCTGATGCCCGGCGGCCGGGGGCTGACGACCGACCTCGTCCATCCCGGCGACGACGCGATGATAGACGTGGGCGTGGCGCTCGCGGACGAACTCGCCCCCCTGCTGGAGGGCGGGCGATGAACGTCGACGGCGCCGAGGTTCACAACGCCCGCGGCGCGACGCGGACGCCGACGGGCCTGCAGTTGGACCGCCTGCCCGAGACCGTGCGGACGCCCCTGAACGACAAGGCCGAGGACAACTACCAGCGGCCCACCGGCGTCGAAATCCGCTTCGTCGCGGACGGCCCCGTCGAAATCACGCTCTCCTGTCTCGACGGCGAGAGCACGGTGGCGCCGTACTGGGGCCCCTTCGAGTGTGACTTCGCGGCCGAAATCACGGTCGGCGAGGAGCCAGAGACCATCGAGATGGAGTTCCCCGAGCACCTCGCCGACGTGGGCGACGACGCTCTGCCGGAGGGGTACTTCGCGCCACGCGTGGGTCGTCTCGTCCTCCGCGGGCGCCCGACGGTCCTACACGGCGTCGAGGGCGACACCCGCCCGCCGCGTGACGCCGAACTGCCCGACCGGACGCTGCTCGCCTACGGCACCTCCATCACGCAGGGCGGCATCGCCAGCCGATTCCCGCTGGCCTACGCGAGTCGCGCGGCGCGGGGGGTGCGTGCCGAACACGTCAACCTCGGCACCGGCGGCTCCGCGTTCTGCGAACCCGAAATCGCCGACCACATCGCGGCGCGCGACGACTGGGACGCCGCCGTCCTCTCCGTCTCGGTGAACATGATTGCGGTGGGCTTCACCGCCGAGGAGTTTCGGGAGCGGGCGGCCTACCTCGTGGACACGGTGGCCGCCGAGAACCCCGAGAAGCCGGTGGTCGCCATCACGCTGTTCCCGCAGTTGAGCGACGTGTGCCCGGACCGAGAGCGCGGCGACGACTGGACAGCCACGGCCGACGAGTATCGCGAAGTGCTTCGCGACGTCGTCGAGGAGGCTGGCCACGACAACCTCCATCTGCTGGAGGGGCCGGACCTGCTCACGGACCCCACGGGGCTCTCGACGGACCTGCTCCACCCCGCCGACCCCGGAATGATCGAAATCGGCGCGAACCTCGGGCGCGAACTCGACGGCGTGATGCGATGATTCGCCACGGCGTCGAACTCCACAACGTCGCGGAGACGACGGCCGTCGGCGACGGCGAGCGACTGGAGCGAGTGCCCGCCGACGTGCGCGCCGACCTGAACGAGGGCGCACGGGACAACTACGTCCGGCCGGACGGCGTCGAGATTCGCTTCGTCGCCGATGGCCCCGTGGAAGTCACGCTCTCCTGCCCGGCGGGCGAGTGCGAGGTGACGCCGTTCTGGGGCGCGTTCCGCGAGCGAACGACGGAGTACGTCACCGTGGGGGCGGAGCCGACGACCATCGAAATGGAATTCCCGAACCGGCTCGCCGGCCTCGACCCCGACGCCGTCGACGGGTCGTACCACGACCCCGCGGTCGGTCGGCTGGTGCTGTTCGGCGACCCGACGCTCCTGCACGGCGTCGAGGGCGACACGCGCCCGCCGCGCGACGAGGAACTGCCCGACCGGACGCTGTTGGCCTACGGCACGTCCATCACGCAGGGCGCGTTCGCCAGCCGTCAGCACCTCGCGTTCCCGAGTCGGACCGCCCAACACCTCGACGCCGACCTCCGCAATCTGGGGACCGGCGGTTCCGCGTTCTGCGAACCGGAAATCGCGGACCACGTCGCCGCCCGCGACGACTGGGACGCGGCGGCAATCGAGGTGTCGGTGAACATGCTCACCCGGGACTTCACCGCGGCGGAGTTTCGGGAGCGCGCGACGTATCTCCTCGACGCCGTGGCCGGCGAGAACCCCGGCAAGCCGGTGGCGGCGCTCACCCTGTTCCCGATGTACGCCGACCTGACCGGCGAACAGCAGGACTGGCCGGCGACGCCCGGCGACTACCGCGCGGCCCTCCGGGACGCCGCCGACGCGGCCGGCCACGACAACCTCCGGGTCGTGGAGGGGACGACCCTGCTCGACGACCCCCGAGGGCTGACATCGGACCTCCTCCACCCGAACGACCGGGGGATGGCCCACATCGCCGACGGCCTCGCCGACGCGCTCGATTAATACGCCCTTATATTCGACTAAGGGAGTCGAACGGGACGCGCGCCCGCTTCGGACGACCGATTCTTCCGATTTGTCAACGTTTATCCCTTTAAAGAAGTAGTTCGTGGCGTGTATTGAGATGAAAGTGGCCGTTCGGAACACGAGTTCCGGTATTGCGGTACAAACGTCTACTGAGTGGTCAGCATGGTGAACAAAAAGGAAGAGCAGAAGGCGGAACTGTACGGCGACGAGGTGCGGGAGAAACTCGTCGAGTTCGCGGAGCGGGGGTGGGAGTCCATCCCCGACGGCGAGAAGGAGGAGTGGTTCACCCGGTTCAAGTTCTGGGGAGTCTTCCACCACCGCTCCGGGCAGGAGAGCTACTTCATGATGCGGTTGGCCAACGTCAACGGCCAACTGAACGCCGAGCAACTGTGCGCCATCGGCGAGGTGGCACGCGACTACGCCACCGGCCCCGTGGAGAACCCCGAGTTCGGCAACGGCTGGATCGACCTCACGACGCGCCAGTCGATTCAGCTCCACTGGCTCAAACTCGAACACGTGCCCGAAATCTGGGACACACTCGAACCGCTGGGCGTGACGAGTCGCTCCGCGGGGGGCGACACGATGCGCAACATCACCGGCTGTCCCGTCGCGGGCCGCGACAAACACGAGTTCGTCAACTCCCAGCCGGTTCTGGACCACATCCAGACCGAACTGCGCGACGACGACGCCTTCGCCAACATGCCCCGGAAGTACAACATCAGCGTCACCGGGTGTAGACAGGGCTGTGCGCAGGACTCCATCAACGGCATCGGCCTCGAACCCGCCGAGAAGACCATCGACGGCGAGACGGTCCGGGGCTTCAACGTCCGCGTCGGCGGCGGTCTGGGCGGTCGCGAAGCGCGCGAGGCCCGCCCGCTCGACGTGTTCGTCCGGCCGGAACGCGGCTACGACGTGGTGAAGGCCTTCACCCAGCTGTACCACGACGAGGGCAACCGCGAGAACCGCCAGAAGAACCGCACCCGGTTCTTCGTCGACGAGTGGGGCACCGACCTCATCCGCGAGAAACTACAGGACGACTACGTCGACTTCGAGTTGAAGCGCGCGGGCGACGACCTACGCGAGGAGTACACGTACAACTCCGGCGGCCCGAACGAGACGGACCACGTCGGGGTCCACGAGCAACACGACGGCCGCAACTACGTCGGCCTGAGCGTCCCCATCGGCCGACTCCCCGCCGAGGACGCCATCGCCATCGCGGACCTCGCCGAGGAGTACGGCTCCGGCGAGATTCGGCTCACCCGGCGCCAGAACCCCATCATCCTCGACGTGCCCGACGATGAACTCGACGCCCTGCTCGACGCGCCGGTGCTGGAGACGCACACGCCCGAACCCAACCCCTTCGAGCGCGGGACCATGGCCTGCACGGGCACGGAGTTCTGCTCCATCGCCCTCGCGGAGACGAAGACCCGGACCGCGCGGATGCTCCGCTGGCTCCGGGACAACGCCGACGTGCCCGACGACGTGGACAAGATCAAGATTCACTTCTCGGGCTGTACCGCCGACTGCGGGCAGGCGATGACCGCCGACATCGGCCTGCAGGGGATGCGAGCCCGCAAGGACGGCCAGATGGTCGAAGCCCTCGACATCGGCGTCGGCGGCGGCGTCGGCGAGGACCCCTCGTTCGTGGACTTCATCCAGCAACGGGTGCCCGCCGACGAGGTGCCCGGCGCCATCAGGAATCTCCTCGACGCCTTCGGCGAGGAGCGACGCGCGGGCGAGACGTTCCGCGAGTGGACCGAGCGCACGGACACCGAGGCGCTGGCCGAGTTCGCCACGCCCGAGGAGACGACGTACGAGGACCCGTGTCTCGGCGACGCGAAGCAGTCGTGGTACCCATTCGCCGACGGCGAGAGCCCCGCGCCGACGACTGTCGACGGCACCCCGATCCCGAGCGACGACTGATGGGTGCGAACCGCCGGATCCTCGACGCGATGGCGCACACGACGTTCGCGCACGTCGACGCGACCGCGGTGGGCCACGACTGGACCGACGAGTCCGCCGCGGTCCTCGACGTGGCCGGGACGGACGACGGCGCAGGCGTCACCCTCGAACTCGAACTCGACGGGCGCTCGCTGGACCGCGTGGCCCACCACGCCGACCGCGTCTCGCTGACGAACGACCAAGCACGCACGCTCGCGGCGGCGCTCGAATCCGCCGCCGACGACGGCGACTGACACTTCAGGACGATGACCGACGACACCGACCCCGACGACGAGTACAGCGCCGAAACCGACCCCCTGCCGCCTGCCGACCCACCAGCGACGCATGACCACCGGCACCGCTGAACGGGGTGGGCGCGCGTGAGCAACTGGGTGCCGACCACCTGTATGCGGTGTGCCGTCGGCTGCGGCCACCGGCAACGCGGCGTCGACGTGGGCTACGGCCTCGACTCGGTGAGCGGCGACCCCGCGCATCCGGTCAATCAGGGCCTCGCCTGCGGCCGCGGCGTCAGCGAGACGGCCGACCCGGAGGGGGAGTTCCTCACGCGGCCGCTGGTCCGCCGCGGCGACGAACTCGTCTCGACGACGTGGGACCTCGCGTTCGCCCGCGTCGTCGAGGCGTTCCGGGACGCCCTCGAACCGACGGGCGACGGCGTCGCGGTCCTCGGGAGCGGCCAGCAGACCAACGAGGCGGCGTACGCGCTGGGCAAACTCGCGCGCGGCGGCTTCGGGACGCGCTACTACGACGCCAACACGACGCTCTGCATGGCGAGCGCCGTCACCGCCTACTACGACGCCTTCGGGAGCGACGCGCCGCCGCCCACGTACGAGGACATCCCGGACGCAAAGCGACACGTCGTCTGGGGCGCGAACCCCGCCGTCGCACACCCGGTCATGTTCCGGTGGATAGCCGACAGCGCCGGCGACGACGACAGCGAGATGGTCGTCGTGGACCCCGTGCGCACCGAGACGGCGGAAGTCGCCGCACACCACGTCCAACCGGCCCCCGGCGGCGACCTCGATCTGGCGCGGGCGGTCCTCGCCCGAGTCGTCGAGACGGACCGCGTGGACGAGTCGTTCGTCGCGGCCAACACCACCGGTTTCGACGCCCTCGTCGCCGACTTGCCCAACGCCCGGGTCGCCGCCGACGCCGCGGGCGTCTCGATGGCGGACGTGGATGTGATCGCGGACGCACTCGATCACCCGACGCTCATCTACTGGGGGATGGGCGTCAACCAGAGCACGCAGGGCACCGACACCGCGGGCGCGCTCGTCGACTGCTGTCTCGCGACGGGGAACATGGGGCCCGGCACCGGGCCGTTCTCGCTGACGGGACAGGCGAACTCGATGGGGACCCGGGTCTGCTCCTCGAAGGGGTCGTGGCCCGGCCACCGCGACTTCGGCGACCCCGAGGAGCGGAAGACGGTGGCGGCGGCGTGGGACGTGCCGGTCGAGCGACTGCCCGACGACCCCGGCCCGGGACCGGTCGGCATCCTCGACGCCATCGAGGACGGCCCCGTCGAGGCCGTCTACGCCGTGGCGACGAACCCCGTCGCCGGCATGCCGGACGCGACGGCCGCGGCCGAGCGACTAGACGACGCGTTCCTCGTCCTGCAGGACGCCTTCCGCACGGAGACCGTCGAGAGGGCGGACGTGGTGTTCCCGGCCGCGACGTGGGGCGAGTCCGAGGGCACGACGATGAACATGGAGCGCACCGTCTCGCGAGTCCGCGCGGCCACGGACACCCCCAGCGGCGTCCGGACGGACCTCGACCTCATCACGACGCTGGGCGACCGCCTCGCCGACGACCTGTTCGACGGCGTCACGGCGCCAGCCGCGGTGTTCGACGAGTTCGCCGCGCTCACCGCGGGGACGGTGGCCGACTGCTCGGGCATCAGCCACGCCCGCCTCGACGAGGAACACGCCGTCCGCTGGCCCGCGCCGGACGCCGACGCGAACGCCGGCTACCGCTACCACGACGACGGCGACTGGTCGTTCCCGACGCCCTCCGGGCGCGCCCGCTTCGCCGGCGGCACCGGCAACGGTCTGCCGGAACCCCCGGACGGGGAGTACCCGCTGACGCTCACGACGGGGCGCGAGGCCGGCGGCTACAACACCGGCGTTCGGTCGCGCGGCCCGCCCGAGGACCCCCCGACGCTCGTCGCGCGGGTTCACCCCGAAACGCTCGACGCGCACCAGAGCACCCTCACCGCCGCCGAGGACGCCGTGTTCGGCCGCGTCGAGTCCCGCCGGGGCAGTGCCGGCGCCGAGTTCGAGGCCGACGCCGCCGTCCCCGAGGGCGTCGTCTGGCTCCCCATCCACCACCCGGCCACGAACGACCTGACGATTCCGGCGACGGACCCCCGCTCCGACGAACCGAACTTCAAGCAGTGCGCCGTCCGCATCGCGCCCGTCGATGCGTGACGTGACGCGAACGGGGGTGGTCCTCGCCGGCGGGCGCGCCACCCGCTTCGGCGACGCCGACAAGGCGGTGGTCGCCCTCGACGGGACGCCGCTGGTGGCCCGCGTCGCGGACCGCCTCGCGCCCGTCGTCGACGAACTCGTCGTGAACTGCCGGCGCGAGCAGGCGTCCGCGATTCGGTCGGCGCTCGGGCCGCGGGACTACCGCATCGCTACCGACCCGGTACCGGACAGGGGCCCCGTCGCGGGTCTGCGGACCGGTCTGCGCGTCGCCCGCGGGTGGACGGCGGCCGTCGCGGCGTGTGACCTCCCGGCGCTCGACCCGGCGTTCCTCGACTCACTGTTCGCCGACGCGCGGGGCGAGTCGGGCGTGGTGCCGGTCGTCGAGGGCCACCGCCAACCGCTCGCGGCGGTGTACCGCGTCGTCCCGACCGTCGAAGCGTGCGACGCGACGATGGCGACGGGGGCGCGGAGCCTCCGCGCCATGCTGGACCACCTCGACCCCCGCGAGGTTCCCGAGGCGACGGTGCGCGAGCGGACGGCGCCCGCGACGTTCTGCAACGTCAATCGCCGCGAAGACCTGATGCGGGCGCGGCGAGCGGTGGGGCTGACCGCCGCGAGGCCGTCGAACCACAATACTCTTGCTCGCGCCCGCGCCCCCAGCGCGTATGTCACGCGCACCGCCCGCGGCGACGGCGAGTGAGGCCTACGTCCTCTCCTACTTCCGCACTGAGGCCGAGGCGCTGCACCTCGCGGTCAGCGACGACGGGTACGACTTCACGGCGCTGAACGGCGGCGACGCCGTCCTCGAAAGCGACGTGGGCGCCGAGAGCATCCGCGACCCGTTCCTGTACGACGACGGCGAGCGCTTCCACCTGCTCGGCACCGACGGCTGGCACAGCGACCACGTGGTCCACGCCACCTCCCCGGACCTCGTGGCGTGGTCGGCCCCCGAGCGCCTGCCGGTGATGGCCGACGTCGAAGGGACGCTCAACACGTGGGCGCCAGAGTGCTACTACGACCGCGAGGCGGGCGTCACGCGCCTGCTCTGGTCCTCGACGGTGGGAGCGGGCGAGGCGCCCGACGACCCGGCAGAGCAGGCGGCCTACGACCACCGCATCTGGGCGGCGGAGACGACGGACTTCGAGTCGTTCACCGACCCCGAGGTGTTTCTGGACCCCGGCTTCAACGTCATCGACGCCACCGTCGCGCGCCACGACGGCGAGTATCTGCTCGCGGTGAAAGACGAACGCGGCGCGAACACCGTCGACACCGACCACAAGGACGTGGCCATCGGGCGCGCCGAGACGGGGCGCGGCCCGTTCACGCCCCTCTCGGACCCGGTGACGCCTGCGCCCGTCGAGGGGCCGACGCTCTACCGCGCCGACGGCGAGTGGCTGCTGCTCTACGACCACTTCATCGAGGGGGACTACGGCGCCTCGCGCTCTCCCGACGGTGAGGCGTGGGAGCGAGCGGACGACGCGGTGTCCGTCCCCGAGGGCGTCCGGCACGGGAGCGTGATGGGCGTCGAACGCGGCGTCGTCGAGAGCCTTCGGGACGCCCTGTAGCCCAAACGTTTTAGCACCCGGGCCGACGGGGAGTCACATGGTTGACACGCTCGACAGGCGGGCCCTCCTCGCGTCGGTCGGTGCCGGCGCTCTCGGCGCCGCCGGTCTGACCGGCCTCGCGGCCGGCGACGACGCCGACGACCACTACCACAACCCGGTCGGCCCCATCGGCTTCGGCGACGTGTCGGTGATACAGGCCGACGACGGCACGTACTACGCCTACGGCACCGAGACGCCGAAGGACATCGTGCCCGTCGCGCGCTCGGAGAACCTCGTGGACTGGGAGTACGTGACCCAAGCGCTCCAGCGCAACCCCGACTGGCGTAGCGACGACGCGGGCGTCTGGGCGCCGGACATCAACCGCTACGACGGCCAGTACCACCTCTACTACTCCTACTCGAAATGGGGGAGCAACGAGAACCCCGGCATCGGCCTCGCGACAGCGGACTCGCCCACCGGCCCGTTCGAGGATCAGGGACCGGTGTTTCGGGAGCAGGACCTCGGGATGACGAACGCCATCGACCCGGACCTCAACGTCGTCGACGGCACGCCGTACATGATCTGGGGGAGTTGGAACGGCATCAACGGCATCGAACTGACGGCCGCGGCCGACGACTACGTCGAGGGGTCGGCGTTCGAACTGGCGGGCAACCACCGCGAGGGACCGATGGTCGTCGAGGAGGGGGGCTACTACTACCTGTTCTACTCGACGGGCCACTGCTGTGAGGGGTACGCCAGCACCTACGAGGTGGAGGTGGGCCGCTCGGAGTCGTTCACCGGCCCGTACGTCACCCGCGACGGGACGGACCTGCGGGACCTCCACGCCCACGGCTCCGGGCAGACGGTGCTCACCGCGACGGACCGGTTCACCGGCCCGGGGCACAACACCGCCATCCGCGACGAGAGCGGCGACTGGTGGATGCTGTACCACGTCGAGGCCACCGAGGCGCGGGAGGTGCGGACGATGATGCTCGACCGCATCCAGTTCGAGGACGGGTGGCCCGTCGTCGCCTGCAACGGGCATCCCAGCGCCAGCAGTCCGGTGCCGAGCGCCGAGTTCAGTTGCGACGCGGCCACGTTCGAGAGTAGCGTCTCCGAGGCGACGGCCACGACCACGGCCACGGAGGCGGCGACGGCCACCGACTCGCCGACGCGGACCCGGACGGCCACCGCGACGCCGACGGCCACCGGGTCGGAGTCGGGCGGCGTCGCCGGCCCGGGGATTCTCGGGAGCGTCGCGGCGCTCGGGGCGGCGGCCGCGGGCGCGCTCTACGGCCGGCGCGACGACTAAAACGGATTTTCGACCGCCGTCTCGGTGAGACGGACCGCCCCCTCGTCCGTCGCGTCCGCCACGGCGCCTTTGTCGCGGAGGAGAAAGGCGTTGTAGCCGTCGACGGTCCGCTGTGCCACCGAGTCCGCGAAGATGTCGTCGGGGTGGGCGGTGTACTGCTCCACGAGGACGACGAACTCCGGAACGGGCGCCTCGACGAGGGCGTAGCCTTCGTCGGCGAGAAACGAGGCGACGGCCGGGAACTCGGGGGCGGGGACGGCGAAGCGGTACTGGCTGTGCTCGTAGAACGGCCGCAGGCGGGCGAACACGTCGTCGCCCTCGAAGTAGTGCTTGAAGAGGTAGCGCTCGCCGACGGCGAAGGCGTTCACCCGGCGTTCGCTCGCGCGGTGGAACTCCGCCATTCCCCGTCCACGGGTGACAGTACGAGGGCCGGGGTGTTCAATCTTCGGCGCGTTCGAACGCGACGCGGACGAATCCGAACCGCGGCACCGTCACCTCGGCCGCGCCGTCGCGGACGGCGACGGACTCGGACTCGGGGACGACGGCCTCGGGGTCGTCGTGGCTGTTGTGCGCCGCCATCGAGTCGCCCGTGAGCGTCGTCACCGTCGCCTCCGACGCCGGGTCGAAGCCGTCGCCGACGGCGACTGTCACGGGCCGGTCGTCGGCCGTCGCGTCACGATGCACGAGGTCGACGGAGAGCGTGTCGCCGTCGCGAACGGCGATGGGGTCGAGGACCGGCACGTCGGAGACGGCGTCGAGACTGCCGAAGAGGTCCATCGTGTCCGCGGCGAACCCGGCGTCGGTGTCGTACGTCGGGCACGCGAGGTCCACGCCGAGCGGTGTGCCGCCGGCGACGTCGGCGCCGAGGCGATGGTAGTGGAGCACCGGGTCCGCGCGGACGCGGGCCTTCTCCGACCGGAGGCCGCCGCCGTGGTTGCCGACGCCGGAGTGCGTGATGATGGGGACCCGCCCCGCCGAGCGGACGGCCTCGTGGACGAACGTCGCGGCGTAGAGGGCCTCCGCGATGCCGTCGCTCCGTGGCAGTTCGTCGTGGTCGCGGCCCTCGCCGGGACGCGCGAACAGTTGGAGTTCGGTGATAGCGATGCGGAGGTCCGGCACGCCCGCGGCCGCCATCTCCGCGGCCACGTCCTCGTACTCGTCGAAGACGCGGGGCGCGAGGCCCATGTAGTCGTTGAACAGAGCCGTCAGGTCGTCGTCGGCGTCCACCTCGTCGCCGACGAGGACGTGGTCGGTGAGGTAGTCGATGCGGTCGGGCGCCGCGTCGAGGACCGGGCCGTTCCAGTCCGTGAGGCGATTGCCACAGGCCAGCACCTCGATAGACGGGTCGGCGTCGGTCATCGCGTCGTGGAACCGGTCGTACCGGTCGGCGTACCCCTCGGGCGTGGTCCACGTCGTCTGCCACGGGCCGTACACCTCGTTGCCCACCTCCCAGTACGTCACGTCCCACGGGTCGGGGTGGCCGTGTTCGGCGCGGAGCGCCCCCATCTCCGTGTCGGTGTCGCCGGTGACGTACTCCACCCAGTCGCCGGCCTCGGCGGCGGCCCCGTCGCCGGCGTTGACGCAAATCATCGGCTCGCAGCCCACCCGCTCACAGAGGTCGAGGAACTCCGCCGTGCCGACGAAGTTGGTTTCGAGGCCGTCCCACGCGGGGTTCGGGCGCGTCGGTCGCTCAGCGAATGGGCCGACGCCGTCGCGCCAGTCGTAGCCCGAGACGAAGTTGCCGCCGGGCCACCGGAACAGGGGGAGGGCGGCGTCCCGCAGGGCGTCCACGACCGCCGGGTCGAGGCCGTCGCGGTGGTCGTCGGGCAGGAGGCGAACGTGGTCGAGGACGAGATTGACGCCGCCCGGTGCGGTCACCGAGAGTCCGTAGAGTGCGTCGGGGTCCGTCCCCCCGGGGAGCGAGAGGGCACCGTCGCCGACGGTCCAGTCGTCGCCGATTTCGAGCGTGTCGGTCGAGAACGGGTCGCCGAGCGTTCCGTCGTCCGCGACGGGGTGGAGGGCCACGCGGAGCGTCGCGCCGTTGCGGGCGCGGGCGGCGACGTCGACCTCGAAGTCGCGGATCCGCCGCGCGGGGAGGTGACACCACTGCGCGACGCCGGCCCGGTCGCCGGCCGTCTCGACGCGTTGAGCGCGGTCCCCGGCGCGGCCCACGTCGGGGCTGGCCGTCACGTCGCCCACCGGGAGCCACCAGAGGGCGAGGCCGTCGCGGTAGGCCGCCAGCATCCGGTCGTCGTCGGGGAAGTCCCGCGCGTCGGCGTAGTCGGCGACGCGTTCGGCGACCGTCTCCGCGTCGTGCGTCGCGGGCCGGCCGCCGTCGACGGTGGGCGAGCGCACCTGAAACTTCCACGACCCGAAAGTGGGGTTGTGGAGAGCGCCCGCGCCGAGCGCGTTTCGGGCGTTGCGGGCCGTGTAGAGGTGTTCACCGAACTTCCCGAACAGCCGCGGGTCGACGGCCGGTGAGCAGGCGGCCGTCGGGCGCACCGTGACGCGGGCGGCGTCGGCCTCGGTGTGGTCGAGCACGGTCCCGAGAGCGCGGGGCGGGGGCAAATAGGTGTCGCCGGTGAACGGGATACGGGGACCAGTCAGTCGAGGTAGGGGTCCTCGATGTCCGTCGCGCCGCCGAGAAGTGCCGTGACGCGGCGCGTGACGAGGTCGAACACGACCACGAGGGGGTAGAGCAGGCGCTCGACGACCCGAATCGGACCCGCGACGACGAGCGACCAGCGCTCGGCGTTCCCGAGGCCGTAGGACTTCGAGACGATCTCGCCGAACACGAGGACGACGAAACTCGCCACCACCGTCGCGACGGGAATCGCCTCGCCAGCGGGGAGATACCGGACGAGGATGCCCGTCGAAATGCTCGCGATGGCGACGTTGACGACGTTGTTGCCGACCAGAATCGTCACATGCAGTCGGTGGGGGTTGCGCCGCAGGGAAGCGAGGACGGCGGCCCGCCCGTCACCCTCCGGGGCCCACTCGGCCGGGAGCGTGAAAATCGCCGTCTCGCTGCTGGAGAAGAACGCGCTGAGCGCCACCAGTCCGACGATGGCGCGGTGCCGAGGAGCGTGAACGTGTCGAGAGCCATGGGCACCCTGCGTCGGCGAGAGGTAAAGAACCGGGGCCCTACTCCGCCGGCGGGAGCGTCCCCGCCTCGGGAACGTCCGCGAGGTAGAGGTTGGCGTACTCGGTCCGGTCGCTACAGAACAGCACCTGCTCCCCGTCGGGGCTGAACCGCGGGTGGACGTGGAGGCGCCCGAAGTCGAACGTGCTGGCGCCGTGGCGGGCGAGACGCCGCGGGCCGTCGTAGCCGTCGCCGTCCCGGCGCCAGAGGAACAGATACGGGTCGTCGGGCGTGCCGTCGGAGACGACGGCCTCCCGGGAGTGCGCGTTGACGTGCCCCCGCGGCCCGTCGTGGTCGAAGACGGCGCGGGGAATCGGGTGCTCGACGCGGGACTCGTTGTCGTAGCCGGTGATGCCGAAGAACGGTTGGCCGTCGGGCCAGCGGCCGTGATAGCCCACGTCCTCGCCGTTTGCGAGCCAGAACTCGTGGCCCAGCATCTCGGAGTCGTCCTCGGGGCGAATCTTCCAGTTCTCGCCGGTGTCGAGGTTCAGCCCCCAGATGCGCTGGCTGGTTCGGTCCCACGGCCCCTCTTGGGCGTAGGTGATGACGTCGGGGTTCGTCGGCGAGGCGTTCGTGTGGCTGAGTTCCGTCGCCTCCTCGTGGACCACCTCCGCCTCGCCGCCCGCGATGGGGACGCGGAGGATGCGCGTGACCGGTTCGGCCTCCCAGATGGCCGCCCCCTCGTGCCATCGGCCACCACTCGCGTCGGCCTCGACTTCCTCGCGGACGCTCGTGCAGACGTACCGCCCGTCGGCGGTGACGCTGTTGTGACAGCCCATGTAGGTGAAGCCGTCGGGCGTCTCGTACAGGACGTCGAGCGTGAGCGAATCCAAATCGAGAGCCACCAGTCGCTCGCCGTACCAGAAGTAGACGGCGCGCCGGGCGGCGTCGACGGCGGCGTTGCGGCTGAAGTGCGCGTACGAGTCGTCGAGTGCGGGCAGGTCGGTGAGTTGCGTGACGGCCCCGGACTCCAGAGTCACCTCGTAGAGGTTGTGCGCGCCGCCCCGGTCGGAGTTGAAGACGAGGCGGCGGCCGTCGTCGTACCAGCCGTCGTTGGTGAAGTAGAGGTGGTTGCTGTGCGCCGCGAAGTCCGTCAGTTTGCGGACCCGGACGCCCGTCTCGGGGTCGGCGAACGTCTCGTCGGCGGCGGGGAAACGCCGGCCGGCTTGGGGCCCCTGTGTGGGTCGTCGTTCCATACCACCCCGCGGCGCGCCATCCGCTTCAACGTTGGCCTGCCGGCAGTCACTCGATTTCGAGGGCCCCGCCGTCGGCGCCCTCGTCCCACTCCAGTTCGAACTCGACGCTGAGTTCGCCCTGCCCGTCTTCGGGGCCCTCGCGTTCGGCTTTCACCTCGAACGCCAGCCGTTCCGGCGGGTCGAGGGTCACCGACTCGTCGCCGGCGCGGAGGGTGATGTCGTCACCGGCGTCGAGGCCGTCCGCGACGGCGCGGAGGTAGGACGCGATTTCGGCGCGCGACTGTTCGCTCTCGGACGCGAAGAGTACCTCTTCGGGCATACCCGAACGGGGGCGCTCCGCGGACATAAGCACCACCCCGATTATGGGGTCGGCGGGGCAACGCCCAGTATGCGCACCGACGACGCGACGGTGGCGGGCGCCCTCTTCGTCGCCCTCCCCGCCCTGTTCACGACGACGCTGATGCTCGCCGCGGCGATGGCGCCCGACTACGACGTGGGCGCCGCGGCCATCAGCGAACTCGGCGTGATTCCCGAGACGGCACTCCTGTTCAACGCGGCGATGGTCGCGACGGGCGTCGGCAACGCCGCGGCCGGGCGCTACTTCTATCGGGTCCACGGCCGGCGGTGGCTGGTCGCCCTGTTCGTCGTGGCCGGCGTCGGCACGGCGGGCGTGGGCGTCTTCCCGATGGACACCGGGGCGCCCCACGCCGTCGCCGCCTTCGTGGCGTTCTCGGCGTTCAATCTCCAAGCGCTCGGGACGGCGACGTGGCTCGACGGGGCGATGCGGGCGTTTGCCGTCGTCGCGGGCGTCGTCGGCCTCCTCGCACTCGGGTGGTTCGTCCTCGGCGGGGGCGAGGGGTCAGCGGCCTACGCGCCGTTCGGCTACGGCGGCGTCGAACGACTCATCGTCTACCCCGGACTCCTGTGGTCGGTGGCGCTCGGCGGGTATCTGCTCGCGCCGGGCCAGTCGTGACGCATTTCTAACTGGAGCGCGACGGCGGAGACGATGCCCTCCACACGAGCGCTCGCGAACGGCCTCACCCTCGTCGGCGTCTTGCTCCTCCTCACGCCACAGGCGATGGCGGGGGTGAGCCTCGGGGCACAGACCATCCACTACGACGTGGGCTACGTCACGGTGACGGCCGACGGTCCGGAACTCACGGGCCGCGTGGACGACGTGCCCGACGCGGACGTGCTCTGCTGGACCTCGCTCTCCCGGGCCTGCCAACTGGAGCGCGCCCTGCTGAACCGACCCGTCGAAATCGACGCCGGACCGACGTACTACGACCGGTTCACGGAGTACAGCTATCTGCTCCACGAGGGGACGTTCTACCGCACCGACGCCACGGAGACGGAACTCCGACTCACGCCCGTGAATGCGACCCGAGCGCTCGAACGCACCTCCGCGCCGGTGGACGCGCCGGCGGACGTCGTCGCGGCGTTCGCGGCGGGCCGGACGGAGGTGGCGACGCGCGCCACGCTTCCCACGCACCAACTCATGGCCCTCGGCGACGGCCGCTACGCCACGGTGCGCGAGGACTACCGGAGCCGTTCGGAGGTTGCGAAGCTACTGCACGGCCTCGAACCCCTCCTCGGACCCCTCGGATTTCTGCTCGGACTGGCGCTCGTCGTCGGCGGGCAACGGCGTGCCGTCCACGAGTGGTACCGGTAGCCCCGAACCCCTCGGAAGTCCGAACGTTTAACACGGCGTGGGAAGCAGTCCGTGACAGATGGCCGACTCGACGCCCGCCGCGGCCGCGGCGACTGTGCCCGCACCAGTCCCGCCCGACGACCCCGACGCGTGGTACGCGCCGGCGGTCCGCGCGCAACGAGAGGTGCATCCCGGCGTGATGGTGACGGTTCGGGGTGACGGCCGCGACTACGTGTACGACGTGCGCGAGCCGACGCCCGCGGCGCGCGGCGAGGCGGTGGTGACCCGAGTCGAAGAGCACTTCGCCGACGCCAACCGCTCGCGGCCCCGGACCCGCGAGGGCACCCGCGAGCGCATGGCCGCCGGGTTCGAGGGGAAGTACGAGCGCGCGCTGGAGCGACTGCTCGCGGACGTGGACTCACGGGCGACGCGGCGGCGGGTACGCTACCGAGCGCTTCGGGACCTGCGGTGTCTCGGCCCGGTGACGCCCCTCGCGCTGGACGACGCGGTGGAGGTGGCCGAGGCGGGCGACGAGCGTGTGCGGGTCCACACCGAGCGGTTCGCGCCGGCGCGGACCGACCTGCCCGCGGACGCCGACTACCTCGACAGAGTGTTGAGCGAGCGACTGCGCCGCTACACGGTGCCGTTTCGGGAGTTCGACGTGCCCGTCGTCGTGTTCCGAGAGCGGATGTTGGGCATCGACGCCTTCGACGTGAAGTACGCCGTCCTCGAACCGGACCTGCTGCCCGGCGACAGGACCCTCATCGCGGAGTGCAAGGACCGGCTGTGGGAGGAGAACGTCGACGGCGTCGTCGAGGACCGGGCCGCGTTCGTTCGGGAGCGAGCGCGGCAGTTCCTCGCGCGGCAGCTGACGGCGCGAAACGCCAGCGCGTGGCTGGACGCCACGGCGTACCGCGTCCGGCGGGCGCTCTCCGAGTACGGCGTCGGCGTGCCGCCGGTGGGCGAGCGCTACTCGACGGACCGACTGGACGACCTCATCTACTACGTCCTGCGGGACTTCGTCGGTGACGACAAACTGACGGTGCCGATTCGCGACGACACCTTAGAAGACGTCGAGGCGAACCGCGTCGGCGAGCGAATCAAGGTGGTGCCACGGCCCCACGTCCACGACGGGCGCGTGCCGACGAACCTCGTCTTCGAGGACGAAGCGCGCTTCACGAACGTCGTCACGCAACTCGCGGCGGGCGGCGGCGTCGAACTCAACGCCTCCCGCCCCTCCGCGAAGGTGAATCTGGACCCCGTGGAGGTGCCCGACGACCTGACGATTCGCTGCGCGGTGGCGCTCCCCGTCATCAGCGAGGACGGCCCCCACGTCTCCATCCGCAAGCAGTCGCCCGAGGCGATGACGCCCGCGGACCTCGTGGCGCGCGACAGCGTCTCGCCCGGCCTCGTCGCCCTCCTCTGGATGGCCTACGAACACCGGGGCGTCGTCCTGTTCTCGGGGCCGACGGGCGTGGGCAAGACGACGCTGATGAACGCCCACATGCCCTTTATCCCCTACGACGACCGGCCAATCTCCATCGACGAGGGCTCCCGCGAGGTCCGTCTGCCACAGGAGACGGGCGTCTCGCTGACGACCCGCGACCACGAGAACGAGTACAAGCGCGTCTCGATGGCCGACCTGATGACCGAGACGAACTACCTCAACCCCGACGTCGAGGTCATCGCCGAAATCAACACGCCCGAGTCGTTCGCGACGTTCGGCGAAGTGCTGAACACCGGCCACGGCGTCGTGGGCACCACCCACGCCGAGGACGTGGACACGCTGATCAACCGCACCATCGAGCAGGGACTGCCGGCGTATCTCCTTCGGGAGCTGGACCTCGTCGTGTTCCCCAAGCACGTCGACGACGAGCGATACGTCGGCGACGTCGTGGAGTTCGTGGACCCCGAGGCCGCCGATCTGCCCGGCGCGGGCGGCCGGACGACGAAGGCCGGCGAGGACATCGTCTGGAACCGCGTCGCCCACCGTGACTACGACGGCGACTTCCACCTCGCGGGCGACGGCGACGCGGACGCCATCCGCTTCTTCGACCGGGTGGCCCGCGCGACGGACCGCCCCGTCGCGGAGGCGGAGGCCGAGTTCGAGCGCAAGCGCCGCTACGTCGAGTACATGGTCCAAGAGGGGATGACGGACTTCGAGGCCGTCTTCGAGTTCCTCTCGGACCTGCGCAACGAGGAGGCGGCGACGGTGGAGGGCCTGCGGTAGCGGCGACAGATTGACGGTCCGCCGACGGGTGGTCACCGCCATGCGCGACCGGAGGCGAGCGAGGCCGTGACGGACGACGTACTGCGGCAGGGCCACGCCCAGACCCCCGCGGAAGCCGCCGCCGAACTCCGACAATTCCGCGAGTCGTGGGATTCGCTCGCGGAGTGGGAACGGCGGGCGGAGACGGTGCGCGCGGGCATCCGCCGCGGCCTGAAGTTGCGCGACCCGCCCGAGAAGACGCCGCTCCGGCCCGAGCGCCACGACAGACGCGAGTACGACGGCTACGTCGTCGAGAACCTCGCCTTCGAGAGTGCGCCGGGATTCTACGTGACGGGGAGTCTCTACCGCCCCACCGACCACGACGGGTCGCTGGCCGGGATCCTCTGCCCCCACGGCCACGGGGGGCGGTTCCTCGCCGAGCGACAGACGCGCTGTGCCGCCCTCGCGCGGATGGGCGCGACGGTGTTCCAGTACGACATGGTCGGCTACGGCGACTGGAGGGAGGCCGGCTGGGACCACGAGGAGACGCCCGAGGTGCTCCGCCTGCAGACGTGGAACAGCGTCCGCGCCCTCGACTTCCTGCAGTCGCTGTCGGCGGTGGACCCGGACCGAATCGGGATGACTGGCTGTTCCGGCGGCGGGACCCAGACGTTCCTCCTCGCGGCTCTCGACGACCGGGTGGCCGTCTCGGTGCCCGTCTGTCAGGTGTCGGCGCACTTCTTCGGTGGCTGTGCCTGCGAGAGCGGCATGCCAATCCACCGCGGCCCGGAGTACGTCACGAACAACGCAGAAATCGCGGCGCTCGCGGCCCCGCGGCCCCAACTCGTGATTTCCGACGGCGACGACTGGACGACGCACACGCCGGAGACGGAGTTCCCGTACATCGAGTCGGTCTACCGCGCGTACGGCGCCGCGGACGGAGTCGAGAACGTCCACCTCCCCGACGAGGGCCACGACTACGGGCCGTCGAAGCGCGCGGCGGCCTACCCGTTCCTCGCGACCCATCTCGGCCTCGACGTCGACGCAGTGACGGACGCGGACGGCGAAATCGACGAGTCCTTCGTCACCACCGAGGACCGGGCCGACATGCTCGTCTTCGGCCCGGACAACCCCCGCCCGGACGACGCGGCGCCGCCGAACACCGCGCTGTAGTCAGTCCGGCAGGTCCTCGACGGCCACCGGCGTCGCGTCGGCGCGGTGCGCCTCGAACATCTCGACGGCCCACGCGCGCACCGTCTCGTCGTCGGACTCCACGACGGCAGGGCGAGTACCGTCCTCGTCGGAGAGCATCAACACCACCGTCTCGTCGGCTATCATCAGGTCCACCGGCACCGCGCGGTCCGTACGGAAGTGCTCGCCCTGTCCGCTCGCGGCGATGTCGCGGAGCCACGCCCGCATCTCCGGGTCGGTGGCGATGGCCGAGAGCGAGCGCTCGGCGTGGACGACGGCGAAGGACTGCTCGGACTCGGAGACGGCCTCGCGGTGGTGGCGGATGGCCGCCGGCTTGGCCGTCCGAGAGAGGACGCGCACCGCGTCGGCGTCGGCCATCACCGACGCGTAGCGGCGCGCCGGGGCCGTCGGGTCGGCAGGGTCGGCCTCGGTGACCGTCGCGTCCGCGAACGCCCGGAAGTCCACGTCGATGGCGTCGGTGGGAAGCAGACCCAGAACATCGCGGAACCGCCGGCCCACGGCGGCGGAGTCCAGCAGTCGCGAGAGGTCCTCGGCGAGGAGGCGGCCCAGCGGCGTCACGCGGTAGGTGTCGCCGTCGCGGACCGCCCAGTTGCGGTCGGTGAAGTCGCCGAGGATGCGGCCGACGGTGACCCGCGAGGCGCCCGTCGCGTCCACGAGGTCGGTGCGCGTCCGCGGACCGTCGGCGAGTTCGCGCAGGACCGTGACGCGGTGGGCCGAGCGGGTGAGAAAGGCCACGTCCTCCAGCGAGTCGCTCATGGGCCCCGTTGCCGGAGATGGCGCTTCAGCCTTCCGCTCACGCCACCTGCGTCAGCGCCACCCCGGCGACGATGGCGACGACCGCACCGAGGAGGCGCGGGGACCGAGGGGGCGCCCCGGCGGCGGCGTAGGTGGCGCCGACCACGAGCAGCGGGTAGGTGTAGACGAGGGGCAACACGACCACCACGTCGCCGAGTCGGAGCGCCGCGAACTGACCGAGCCACGCCGCCGCGACGAGGGCGCCCGCGACGACGAACGGGACGAGCGCGCGGGGACGGGTCCACACCGCGCGGGCCGTCCGGCGGCGGGCGGGCGAGACGACTGCCGCGCCGGCGAACACGACGGCCGCAGTGGTCTGGGTGACGGCCGTCGCGACGAGCGGTCGGGGGAAGCCCGCGAGGCCCCAATCCACGACGACGTAGCCGACGCCGACGGCGAGTGCCGCCCCGACGGGGTATGCGAACGCCCGGGGGTCGGCGTCACCGAGGGCCGTGAGGACCGGGTCGTCCGCGTCCGGGCCGGCCGATTTGCCGACGAACTGCAGGAGGGCGCCCCCGCCGACGACGGCCAGCAAGCCAACGGCATCGCTCACCGGGAGCGGTGCGCCGAACGCGACGACGGCCAGCGCCACGGCCACGACGGGGTTCGCGGTGACGACGGCCGCGGAGACGGACGGCCCCACCCGGTCGATACCCGCGTAGTAGAGCAAGCGGAAGGCGGCGGGGTAGAGGACGCCCGCGGCGACGAAGGGACGGAGGCGAGCGGGGTCGGCCGGGAGCGAGGCCCCCCGGACGAGCGCCACCCCCCAGAACGCGACGAGGCTGACGACGACGGAGACGAGGGCCGCCGCGAACGCGGGGGCGTCGAGGTCCGACGCCCCGTCGAGGCCCCGCCCGACGACGAGTGCCTGCAGGCCGAAACAGCACGCGGTGAACAGCGAGAGCGCCACGACGAGGTCAGCGGTCATACACGAACCGAAGGACCGACGCCGGATGGTGATTCCCGGCGAACACGGTTCGCGGTCGGGTGGGACGACGGCCGCTGAAGGACGTTCACGGCGTGAATCAGACGCGATTTCGTATCGCGGAGAACGGTTTATTGGGCCGGTCCCGGCGCGGGACGGCCAACTGTTTTGGCACTCGGTCGCACACGTCACGGTATGGAGACGCGACCACTGGGCGACACGGGCCACGACAGTTCAATCGTCACCTTCGGCGCCATCGCGCTCGATTCGCTGACGCAGGCGGACGCGAACGCGATGGTGGACGACGTCCTCGACGCCGGCGTCAACCACGTCGACGTGGCGCCGTCGTACGGCGACGCCGAACGGAAACTCGCGCCGAAACTCGCGGAGCGACGCGACGAGGTGTTTCTGGGCTGTAAGACACAGGAGCGCTCCTACTACGGCGCGTGGGGGTCGCTGGAACGCTCGCTGGACCGCCTCGGCGTCGACAAAATCGACCTGTACCAGTTCCACGCCGTCACGCGCTACGACCAACTCGACGCCATCACGGGCGACGCGACGCGCGACCGCGGCGAGGGGGACCACGGCGGCGCCCTCGCGGCGTTCAAAGAGGCACAGGAGGAGGGCCTCATCGACCACGTCGGCCTGACGAGCCACGGCGACCCGAGCGTCATCCGGAGCGCGATGGACCGCATCCCCGAACTGGAGACGGTGATGTTTCCGTTCAACGCGACGCTGGACGCGAAGGAAGGGCCGGAACACGACTACCGCGCGGTCCTGGACGACGCACGGGAGCGGGGACTGGGCACACTCTGTATCAAGGCCTTCGCGAAGGGGCCGTGGCCGGAGGACGGCGAGCGGCCCTACGCGACGTGGTACGAACCGTACGACGACCCCGACGACTTAGCGGAGTGCCTGCGCTACGCCCTCTCGCAGGGGATGACCTCGATTCCGAACGCGGGGGACCCGGCCCTCGTGGCGCCGATTCTGGAGGCGGCGAACCGCTTCGAGGAACTCCCCGCGGACGAGCAAGCGGCCGTGCGCGCCGACAGGGAGGACGACGACTCGCCGGTGCCCTCGCCCTGAGTGCGTCCGCCGGAACAGAGTCACAGTCCGCCGGGCCCGCGCGTCGGGTCGACGTCATCCTGTTCGGGACGGTGGCTGTGTTTGGGTGCGTCCCAGAACGGGTTGTCTGGGCCAGGCCCGATTGCCACCATCGGGGACGCAGTGAGCAAACAGACGCGTGTGACGGACCGCTGTTCGTCCTCGCGGTCGGCCGGAGACTATCACTGCCATCCCGCTCGAACAGGTCGGTTCGGACGGCTCCGGACCGAGAGCGCGACGCGGGGGAAACGTTTATACGCCCTCTATATGGGGTGACGCGCGGATCATGAACTCATCCGGCGGCGATTTCGAGAGGGGGGCACCGGAGAGTGGCGACGCGTTCCGGCGAGCGGTCGGCGATACCGTCGAGCACGCTCGGACGGTGATCGAGGACGGTCCCCACGACGCCACGTGGGACTCCCTTGAGACACACGAGGCGGCACCGGAGTGGTTCCGAGACGCCAAGTTCGGTGTGTACTGCCACTGGGGGCTCTATTCCGTCCCCGCATTCGAGAGCGAGTGGTATCCGCGCTTCATGTACGACGCCGATCACGAGATTCACGACCGCCGTAGTCTGGACAACGACGTCTTCGGGCATCACGTCGAGACCTACGGTCCGCCCGACGAAGCGCCCTATCAGGACTTCGCCGAGGACTTCACGGCGGAGAACTTCGACGCCGAGACGTGGGCAGACCTCTTCGACGAGATCGGTGCGCGGTTCGCCGGTCCGGTCGCGGAACACCACGACGGCTGGTCGAACTGGGAGTCGGAACTCAATCCGTGGAACGCCGGCGACCATGGCCCGCACCGGGACCTGGTCGGTGCGTTGGAGACTGCTGTCCGGGACCGCGGACTGCGGTTCATGACCTCGTTTCACCACGAACGAACGCGGGACCACTTTCAGGCAGCGTACGAGCATTACCCGTCTGTCATGGCTGAGTACCCGGACGAGGTCATGTACGGAAACCTCGACGACGACCTGTACTTCGACTACTGGTTGGCCCGTCTAGTGGAAGTCATCGACGAGTACGCGCCGGATTTGATCTGGCACGACGCGGGGTTAGAGAAGATTCCGGAGAGCCATCACCGCCAGTACCTCGCGTACTACTTCAACCGGTCAATACAGTCCGACCAGGAGGCCGTCGTCACCGCAAAGAACGAGGACTTGCCTCTCGGCGTCGCCGTGGAGGACTTCGAGCGTGGCCGACCCGCCGAACAACGCGACCGCCCGTGGCTCACGGACACCTCCATCACGACGAACGGGTGGGCCTATCTCGAAGACCAGTCTCTGAAGACGCCGCGGACGATCGTACACGAGCTGATCGACATCGTCAGCAAGAACGGCTGTCTCCTCCTGAACTTCGCGCCCAGACCGGACGGGACTATCCCCGAGTCACAGAAAGATGTGTTGCGCGACGTCGGCGCGTGGCTGGACACGCACGGTGAGGCAATTTACGGGACGCGGCCCTGGACGACCTTCGGCGAGGGACCGACGAACTTGGATGGCGGGGGACACTTCCTCGACGACGTGGAGTACACCGCCGCGGACGTCCGCTACACGCGGTCCAAGGATGCCGACACGCTGTACGCGATCGTGATGGGATGGCCGGCCGACGTGACCGTCAACCTCGATTCGGTCACCATCGACGATGGAGCGGACGGCGACGTGGGGCTCCTCGGGGGACCGGACGAACTCGACTACGAGAGTGACCGGGAGAACGGGCTGTCGATTACCGTGCCAGACCTCGACGCCACCGCGCGGCCCAGCGACGTGGCCGTGGTCTTCAAACTCGCTGGGTTCGGCGTGGCCTAAGCGGGACCGCTCCGCCAGCGCCGCGGCCATTCGGACTCGACGGACGACCACCGGCTGGCGACCGGTTCCGAGACCGCCTGGACCGCAGATAGAAACCCTAACTGCTCAGGAGAGCGGGCCTAGTCCCGTCGCAGAGAGCCACAGCAGCGGGTCGCCGCGCCGCGTGACCCGCGTCGCTCCCGTCGGGTGAAGTCGCCGGCCGTCACTCGGAGCCGTACGGCCCGGCTCGGTCCGGCCACTCCTCGTGCGCTGGATTCTGCGCCGGGAACCGCGCGTCGACGTCATCTTGCCACTCGTGAAGCCGCCGTCGGAGGTCGTCGACCACCGCCGGGCGGTGGTCACTCAGGTCCCGCGCTTCCCGGACGTCCGCACCGAGGTCGTACAGGGCTACGTCGTCAGTCTCGAAGAACTCGATGAGTTTCCAGTCCCCCGCGCGCACCGCCGCCGAGGGCGTTCCCCCCTGATTCCCGTAGTGTGGGTAGTGCCAGAAGACGGCGTCGCGGTCGAGGCCCACCGTGTCGTCTTCGAGCAACGGGCGAAGGCTCTCGCCGTCGATTGCTTGCCCCTCCGGGTTCGGAACGCCCGCCGCGTCGAGGACCGTCGGGTAAACGTCCGGACTGGTGACCGGCGTGTCCACCATCGCGGCACTCTCGCCCGCGTCTGTGACGCCCGGCCAGTGGACGATCATCGGCACGCGATTGCCACCCTCCACCATCCAGCCTTTCCCTTCGCTGAGCGGCCGGTTCGTCGTTGGGGACCCCTCTGACGTCGCCAGCCCCCCGTTGTCGGACGTGAAGATGACGACGGTGTCGTCGGCCTGTCCCGTTCGGTCGAGGGCGTCCAGCAGGCGACCGACGCACCTGTCGAGCGTCTCGACCATCGCGGCATAGACGGGGTCCGACTGGACGAGGCGGCGTCGTATCCGCTCCTCTCTCTTGCCTTCCGTCGGGAAGCGACCACCGAGTTCGAACTCCTCGACCTCGTCGAGACCGAGCGCGCGTCGCTTTCGCTCGTACCGTTCGACGAGGTCGTCGGGCGCCTGGAGGGGCGTGTGAACGAGGTACGGGCTGTAGTTGAGGAAGAACGGGTCGTCGCTCTCGGCGTGGTCTTCGACGAGCGTCACGGCCTCGTCAGCGAGTCGGTGGGGCAGATAGGCGCCGTCATCGGCGCTCTCGTCGAGATTCGGGATCTCCCACGGTCGAAAGTAACCACCTTCCCCGGCCGGCATACCCCACTCGCAGCCGCCGACGTTGACGTCGAAGCCGTGGTCCTCGGGCCGACTGTCCTGCGACGCGCCGCCGAGGTGCCACTTCCCGACGTGATAACGCCTGTAACCGGCGTCGCTCAGTGTGGCCGCGAGCGTCGTCTCCTCGTGCGGGAGGTGGTCCGAGTACTCGGCGTCGACTAGTTTGCCCCGGGCCGGATGGGTCCGACCGTGGAAGTCGATCCAGTCGGTGACGCCGACCCGTCCCGGATAGTTCCCCGTCATGATGCTCGCACGGGTCGGTGAGCAGACCGGACACGACGCGTACGCGTCGGTGAAGCGCGTTCCGTCCCGGGCGAGTTGGTCGAGGTTCGGGGTCTCGTAAAATGGACTCCCGTAACAGCCCAGATCTCGCCAGCCGAGATCGTCCGCGGTGATACAGACCACGTTCGGCCGATTTGCGGCCATGTGCCCGACCCACCTCTGGGCCGCTGATAAATGTATGCCCAGGTGGCCCGAGCAGGGACGCGGGTTCGAGCCCCGAGCGAACCGTGCCCGAGACCGAGCGCGAGTCGCCACCGGCGGCCCCAGGACTTCGAGTGACGGACGAGCGCACGGCTCCCCGGGCCGAACCGACGATTCGGGGAGGAGGTCCGATGAGCGGCGATTCGAGGCACCGGACGCGACCCGCCGCGCACCTCGCGGCGACGTCGAGTTCGAGCGGGACAGTCTCGAACCGACCGACGCCGGGAGGCGGCAGCGTCCGGATGGACAGCCGAGGGACGGCTCCCGCGCCTGTCGCCCGGGTCCCCTGTCCATCGAATCGAACCGGAGAGGCTATGCAGTGGTGGCCTGTTACACGATGCCTATGGACACGACGCTGATGCTACCCCCCGCCCCGGATCGGCGGTGGACGATCGCCCGACAACTCGGTATCGACACGGCAGTCGTCCGTTTCTGGGGGGTCGAGGAGTGGTGGACGTTCGACACGCTGTTGGAGACGCGCAACCGCTTTGCCGACCACGGGCTCTCCCTCGACGTGGTCGAGGACCGCCCGCCGATGGAACGGACGGTGCTCGGAGAGCCGGGCCGCGACGAGGAGATCGAGACGGTCAAACGGCTCCTCCGGAACATGGGGACACTCGGCATCGACACCTACTGCTGGGTGTGGACCGAGAACCCACTGGGTGTCCTCCGGACCTCCCGGTCCGTCCCGTTGCGTGGGGACTCCCGGACGACTGCCTACGACCACGCCCAGCAACAACTGGCCGACGACCACCCGGCAGCGGACCTCACCGAAGAGGAGCTGTGGGACAACCTCCAGTACTTCCTCGACGAGGTCGTCCCGGTCGCCGAGGAGGCCGGCGTGAACATGGCGCTCCATCCGGACGACCCGCCGACGTCGCCGATCCGCGGCGTCCCGCGACTGGTCACGTCCGTCGAGAACTACGAGCGCATCCTGAGCATGCACGACAGTCCCAACCACGGCGTGACGTTCTGTCAGGGCAACTTCGCGGCGATGGGGGCCGACGTTCCATCGGCCATCGAACAGTTCGGCGAGAAGATTCACTTCGTCCACTTCAGGGACGTGAACGGTGACGCCGACTCGTTCGTCGAAACGTGGCACGACGACGGCCCGACCGACATGAAGGCGGCTATCGACGCCTATCGAGATGCGGGGTTCGACGGGCCGATCAGGCCCGACCACGTTCCGAAGATGGTCGGCGAGCAGGACCGGGACGAGGCGATGGCCGGCTACACGGACATGGGCCGACTGTTCGCCGTCGGATACATCGAGGGCTTACTGGAGTAGCCGAGACCGTCGCCGGCGCAGACCGCGTCGCGTCGTCTCCGTCGGGCGCCGGGCCGTGACTCTGGACCGCGACCGTGGCGCAGACGCCCCACACTCTTATACGCGGCTTCGCGGATGGTCACGCCATGGCTCCTTCGACTGTGGCCGTGACCGGCGGCAACGGGAAGATCGGACGCGCGGTCCTGCGGGATCTGGATGGCCACGGATACGAGACGGCGAACGTCGCACGCGGAAAGCGACGCGAAGACGTCTCGGACCAGTACGTCACGACGGACCTGCTCGACGCGGGCGAGACGTACGGCGCACTGGCCGAGACCGGTGCCGACGCGGTCATCCACATGGGCACCATCCCGGGACCCCACGGCCACCCGCAGCACAGGACGTACGAGAGCAACGCGATGAGTGCGCTCCACGTCCTCGAAGCCAGCGAATCGCTGGGACTGGAGGCCTGCTGTCTCGCGTCCAGCATCAACGCGATGGGCGCAGAACACCAGCAGC
Source organism: Halobacteriaceae archaeon (assembly GCA_042216675.1). GTDB lineage: Archaea > Halobacteriota > Halobacteria > Halobacteriales > Halobacteriaceae > JBDGTS01. The sequence continues at coordinate 61,801 of JBDGTS010000020.1, forward strand.
GACCGCCGGAGGTCGAGTACCTGCCCGTCGACGAATCCCATCCGCGCACGCCGGACGACGTGTACGGCATCGCCAAACACGCGATGGAAGTCACGGCAGACGGCTTCGGTCGCCGCCCGGACACGGACCTCACCATCTCGTCACTCCGGTATCCGTGGGTCCCGACCGAGGAGGAGATGGTCGAGAGTATCGTGGCGGCCGACCGGTCGGCGGACACGCTCCCGGATCGCGACCCCTGGACCGGCAGCCACGTCCTGTTCTCGTATCTCCATCTCGACGACGCGGCGGCCGTCGCTCGGAGAGCTATCGAAGCCGAACACGACGGACACGAAGTGTTCTGGGCGACCGCTGACGACACCACGGCGACCGTCCCGACGGCGGCTCTCGCAGACGAGTTCTTCCCCGACGCGGAGGTCCGAGCGCCCCTCGAGGGCCACGAGGCGCTGTTCGACATCTCGAAAGCCGCCTCGATGCTCGGCTGGACGCCGAAACACAGCTGGCGAGACGACTGAGCGGAGCACCCACACCCTCGTCTCCCGACCGCGACGCGGTAGGGGGTGTTGAAAGACCGGGTCCACAGCCCGGGGCTCGCGCGTGAACCGCCAGTCGTTCCCGAGTGCCGCAGCGGCGTTCGCGGTGGTCGAGTCAGAGGACGGCACCCGGCTTTATACTTCCATTGGCAGACGGTGACGCATGGTCGGCACGACGCGGTACGATTTCGGCGGCGAATCGGCAATCGTGACGGGGTCGACGAAGGGTATCGGGCGAGGCATCGCGGAGACGCTCGTCGAACACGGGGCGAACGTTGCGGTGAACTCCCGAACGCCGGACGCAGTCGAGCGGACCGTCGAAGAACTCGGCGACGACGCCGACGGGCAGGTGATCGGCGTCCCCGCAGACGTTGGCGACCCCGCGGGGGTCGAGAAGCTAGTCGGCGACGCCATCGACGCGTTCGGGGAGATCGACCTGCTGGTGAACAACGCGGCCATGTGGCCCCGCGAGGCGTCGATGATCGAGGCCGACCTCGACGACTGGGACCAGACGATGGCCGTGAACGTCCGGTCGCAGTTCTACGCGTCCAAACTGGTCGCCGAGCACATGGTCGCGAACGAAATCGAGGGGAACGTTGTCAACATCACCAGCCAGACGGGCGACCGGCGCACCGGCCAGCGGGGGCTGTACGGCCTGTCGAACACGGCGGTCAACGGGCTCACCTGGCGGATGGCAGCCGACTACGCGGAGGAGGGGATTCGGGTCAACGCCGTGTCCACCGACGTCACGCGGACGTATCAGCTCCGGCACGAGGCCGAGATGATGGCCGACGCCGACGACGAAGACCGAACTCCGGACGAGATACTGAACGACTGGGGGGCAAAACGGCCACTCGGTCGGCTCGGTGAGCCCGAGGACCTCGCGAACGCGGTCTGCTGGCTCGCCAGCGACAAGGCGGCGTACGTGGTCGGCACGATTCTCCGCGTGAGCGGCGGCGGGAATCTGATGTGAGGAAACACACAGCGTGGGAGGCGGGCGTACTTCGAGCGCGTGGGCAGACGGCTGTCCGTAGCGACGGGACAGAGAGACCCGGCCCGGCGACCGCTACGGTTCGAGGAGGTGAATCGGGTGCTGTGTTTCTACGGCGAGGAGCGCATCGAGTTGCTCGGCGCAGGAGGTACCGCTGGCGACGACGGTCCGGTCGGGGGTCTCCGCCTCGAACTGCTGGGCTACCGTCTCCCCGACGTCCATGCTGAGTTCGTAGTAGTCGGACTTGTAGCCGAAGCTCCCGGCCATGCCACAGCACTCGACGTCGGAGGTCACGACGTCGTAGCCGAGATCCTCGAGGACGGTCACCGTGTATGGCTCCAGCCCGAGGGTGCGTTGCTGGCAGTGACTGTGGTACGCGACGCCGGCCCCGTCCCCGTGCCGGAGCGATTCGGCGTCAGCCCCGTTTTCGAGCAGGCCGTACACGTACTCGAAGAGGTCGTAGCTCGCGTCGGCGAGTGCGTCGTCTGTCCCCTCGAGGAGTTTCTCGTACTCGCGCTGGAACATCGCGAGGTCGCTGGGCTCGACGACCACGACGTCGGTCCCGTCGGAGAGATACCCGTCGAGTGCGCCTCTGAGCGCAGTCGCCTTCGACTCCGCGGTGGCGACCATTCCTTGCGAGAGCGGCGCGCGACCGGAACCGCCGATGTCGGGCACGACCACATCGCACCCGAGCGCCTCGAGGACGCGGACGGCGGCCTTCCCGCGGGCGGTCTGGACGTAGTTGGTGTACACGTCGGGGTAGAGGACGACCCGTCGCGCTGCGTTCTCGACCGTCGGCGACCGGTTCGCGGCCCAGTCCACGAGCGTTTCGCGCCGGAACGTCGGGAGGTCCCTGCAGGCGTCGATCCCCAGCACCGAGTCCATCGCCCGTCTGACGAGCCCGGTGGACCCGAGGACGTTCGAGACAGGTGCCGTCTTGCTCCCGAGTTTCGCGACCGTCTCGAAGTTGCCGAAGAACCGCTTTTGAAGCGAGAGACCGCCAGTCTCGTCGTCGGGCGTCAGCCCGTCCACGAGGAAGTCGAAGTCGTGCTCAGTCTGTCGGTTGATGCGGTCCCGGACGACGGTATTTATCCAGGGGATATCTATCTCGACCGGGCAGGCGTTTACGCACCGTGAACAGCCCGTACAGAGGTCGTTGAACGACGCCGCGGCGTCGAGGCCTTCGACGCCGGCCTCCCAGCCAGTCGCGATGCCGCCGGAGTACGTCTCGCCCCCGAAGGCGTGCCCGCCGACCGACTGGAAGTTCGCACAGGAGTTCGCACACGCGCCACACCTGATGCAGTACAGCGTCTCCCGCAACTCCGGGTCGTCGCGCATCTCCCAGCGACCGTTGTCCACGAGGACCAGGTAAAAATCCCGGGTACTGTCCTCCTCCCCCGCCACGTCCCCGCACCCGCTCTCGCCGTCGGACGTCTCGCTCGGGTCGAAGTCGACCGTCGGCGTCTCCACCGGCGGCGTGAGGACCGACAGATATTGCGGGATGGACTGTCCCGACGCCGCCCGCGAGATCAGTTCCGCGAACGGATGCAGGGCCGAGACGTCGGGGATGACCTTCTCGATTCCGGCGACGGCGACGTGGGTGTCGGGAACGCTGGCGCACTTGCGTGCGTTCCCCTCGTTGGTGACCAGCGCGATGGAGCCACTCTCGGCAAGGACGAAGTTCGCGCCGGTGACGCCGACCTCGGCCGTCTCGATCCGCTCGCCGAGATGTTCGCGGGCGAACTTGGTCAGTCGCTCGGCCGAGTCCAACGGTTCGTCGGGATCGAACACGGCCTCGAACAGGGCCGTGATCTGTTCGCGGGACTTGTGAAAGGACGGGCCGACGATGTGGGAGGGGGCCTCCCCGGCAACCTGAATCACGAACTCGCCGAGGTCCGTCTCCCAGACGTCAACGCCGTCTGCGTCCAGCGCCTCGTTGAGGTCGATCTCCTCCGTCGTCATCGACTTCGACTTGACGACAGCGTCGGCGTCGGCGCCATCCACGACGTCGGCGACGTACCGCCGGGCGTCCGTGGCGTCGTCGGCGACGTACACGGTGCCACCGTGTTCCTCCACCGCCGCCCGGGTCCGGTCGATCAACTCGGGCAACCGCTCGATAGCGTCTTCCTTGATGGCCCGTGCCTCGGACCGGTACTGGTCGTACTCCGCGCGCCCCATCTCGTCGATCGCCCGGTACCGCTCGGAGTTGACGTGGCGGGTGTTCGCTTTGACCTGCTCCCCCTCGGTGGTGAGCAGGTGCCGGATGCGCTCGGCAGTCGTCGAGCGCGAGTCGGTCATCGCGGCTCACCCGTTTCGACGATGATCGCGTGGACTCGTTCCGGGCCGTGGACGCCCTGGACCAGCGCACCCATGTCCCCGGTCGCGCTGGGTCCCGTCGCCAGCACCATCGAGTCGTGCCCGGCCGCGAACTCGTCAGTGAGCCAGTCGAACGCCGATTCGAGGTCTACGCGGATGTCCGCCGTCCGGAGGACGACGACGTGATACTCCGGCAGGAGCGCGACCAGTTCGTCGCCCGCAGGGCGAGACGCCACGGCGACGGTTCCCAACGACGCGATACCGAGCGGAGAGCCGGTAACCCCCGTCGTCGCGGCGCGCAACTCCGCGGGACCGGGGTCCACGGTGATCGCGTGGTCGCTCAGTGACAACCGGGGAAACGGAAGCGATGCCCCGACCGCAGGGGTCTCGATAGCGTCGGCGAGTGCGGCATCGAACTCGTCCAGACCGACGACCGTTGACGACACGTCCGCACGCTCGAGCGACTGCCGGAACTGCTGGACCCGACTGGAAGCCATACGGGCCCAACGGCGGTCGATGTTATAGTGTTCCGGTCAGTTCCGTTCCCTGACAGGCCGTCCGTGGCGACGCTGGACGGGGGCTGTGGATGCCACCGCACAGGGGAATCGGGATCACAGCACAGGCCCGATTGCGCCAGCGGCGGGCGAACCGCATCTCGGCGGGCGGTCGAAACGGCGTGAACAAGATCCTCGCGGCGCGGCGTTCTGCGGATGGGATCCAGCGGGCCCCGGTCCGACCGGGGCTCGGAACACGCACTCACAGATGCAGGTCGTGGAACGTCCGGTGGGAGAGGTACGCGCGGTCGCGCCGCGACAGGAAGTCGACGCCGTCGATCCAGGACAGACAGTCCCCGTAGTCCGCCCAGCTGTCCATCCAGGGGTAGTCCGACCCGAGCATCAGGCGCTCCGGACCGAACCACTCCAAGAGATTGCGCACGTATCCGTGGAGGTCCGCGTACGGCCAGTCCCGTCCGGCCGACCGGGGAAGCGAGCTCACTTTCACGTATACGTTCTCGTGTTCGGCCACGGCCTCGAAGGTCGCCCACGGGTCCTCATCCGGGTCCGTGGTCTCGTCGGGCCACGCCATGTGATCGATCACGATGTCGGTGTCAGGGTGGTCGGCGGCGAGCTCGGCCACGTACGAGAGTTGTTCGGCCTTGGGGAACACGAAGACCGCGGCGTCTTGTGCTGCGACCTCTTCCCACACCGGGGCGAGCGCCTCCTCGAGAATCCAGTCGCCCGTGCGGTTCACCTCCGTCGGAATCGTCTCGTACTCCAAGGCGGCGTGCATTCGAATCCCGAGCATCCGTTCGTGACCGACCACGCGCCGCACCCTCTCGCGGAGGTCGCCATCCTGCGGAAAGAAGTCCATGATGCCGACGCCGTACAGCCGATCCGGATGCGCCTCGATACCGCGCATCGTGTATTCGTTGGCGCGTTCGCCCCGTCCGTAGAGCGGCGTCGTCACCGTCACGGCCTCGTCGATGCCGAGGCGGTCCATGTCTGCGAGCAGGTCCTCGTAGGTGTAGGGCCCCTCCCACTCCGGTGGCAGGAGGTCTGCCGCCCACGGCAGTTCGGGCGTGTCGCGGCCCCAGGTGTGGGTATGCGTGTCGATCAGTTTCATCGGGACGACTGTGTGCCACGACCGGAATAAAACTACGCCGTACCCCACGGGGCGGCGAATCGGGACCCGCAAACGGCTCCCTTGCGCTCGAACGACCAGCATTCGTCGATGAGCGCCATCTCCCCCGAGTCGGCATCGGCGCTGGAGCGCTTGAACTCGCCGACCCGCTCTTCGCACCCCCGGCACTCGGGTCGGCCATGGACGCCTCGGTGAACGTCTCGAAGTCCCCGACCTCGATGTAGCCTACGGAGATGTCGTCGTGGACGAACAGCCGGAACGCGTGGACGCCGCCGCGAGCCATCGCGTCGGACACTGCTTCGGGGACGTCCTCGTGGGCCTCGAGATAGTCGTCGACGTGCTCCGGGTCGAGGCGCTGTACCATCGCCACTCGTTCGAGACTGTCATTCATCATATAAGTCGGGAGAGCCGCGTCGCTTAGTTCTTCAGGTGGTCGGGCCGCTCGACCGCTCGATCGGGTGGCATCATCGGAGGCAGAGCGGTGATGACGAACGGATTCATATCCGACCGCTGGCGCTACTCTCGTCGATAACGGTCCGATCGGTAGTTCTAGCCTCGACGAAGTCCCAGTCGATGTCGACGCCCAGTCCTGGCCCCTCGGGGACGGGGATCGCTCCGTCGTCGATCGCCTGTACGTCCTCCGTGAATCCCTGCGAGACCGTCCAGGTGACCTCGGGGTGGAGGAGCCCCGCCTCGAAGTAGTTCGTGTTCCGGATTGCGCTCAAGCAGTGAAGGTGTGAGGGGCCGCCCACGTGGAGTTCGACGTCGACACCGAACGCATCGGCGAGATGCGCCGTCTTCATCACCCCGGTGATTCCACCGTCGAGATGCGCGTCGCCACGGACCAGTTCGAGTGCCCCTGCCTGGATGTGGTTCGCGCGTCCGTAATGTCCACCCCTGACGTTCTCGACGCCGAGTATCGGCGTCGCCAGTTCCTGAACGAGTTTTCGACCGAGTTCGATGCTCTCGCCGCCGTCAGCCAGTGGGTCCTCGTACCAGAAGTAGTCGAGGTCGTCGAGAACGCGGCCGACACGTAGCGCTTGCGTGTATGTCTGGTACTCGCTCCCAGCGTCCAGCATCAGCGCCATGTCGTCGCCGACGGCATCGGCAACCGCTCGACAGGCCGCGATATCTCGGTCCGGATCGCCGAACGGATGCAGTTTGAACGCAGGATACCCCGCCTCCAAGCACTCGATTGCGAACTCAGCGTACGCCTCGGGGCTGTCCAGTCCACCCGCGTCGTCGGCCCAGTAGGTGGACGCGTAGGCGGGAATCCTGTCCCGGTACCCGCCGAGCAGCGTCGAGACACTCGCGTCGTGGTGCTTGCCCGCGAGGTCCCAAAGTGCGACGTCGATCGGACCGATTCCGAGCCGATCCGTGTGTCTGAGCGCGCCCCACAGCTCCTGCCAGATCCCCTCCCGTTCAAGCGGGTCCCGACCCAGCAGGTATTCCGAAGCGATCATCTCGACCTGGGTTACCATCGGAGGTGTGAACATGAATCCCCGATAGTGTCCCTGGAGTCCCATGTCCGTGGTTATCGTGAGGACGAATCCAGAGGGTTCGAGCGTCTCCCCGGGACTGTATGCAGGGTGGTCATTATACATGCTGACGTCGTCAAGACTGTACGTGAACTCCTGAATCTCCACCTCGGTAATACGCATACTCAGCGTATTCAGATACTCCTGTTAAATATTGCTCCGCGAGGCCCGACAGGAGCAGCTGATCGTCGTGTCGGAGAGAGCTGCGAGAATAGGTTTCCCTGTAGCGTGTCAGAGAAACAGACACAGCCAGTTTACCGCGGTACAACCTGAGTAAACGTGTTGATATGAGCAGGAGTATAGAAGACAGTGCAAGATAGAGAGACCCTGTTCAACAGCCGGATGGCGCTCTCGTCCCTGGATTGATATGGCTCACGGCGGCTAATCGATGCGAAGTACGCGCGCCGACCGAAATTCAACGGCCCCGTTTCGCTACTCACCTCTTCACCCGTTTCCATGCCGACGACTGTCCCCTCAGGCACCGCCATCTCGTACCCCGTTTCAGGTGTGATCCCGCGGTGTTCTGCCCCCTCGAGTTGCTGCCGACGCCGTGATTCTCGAATTGGACCTTTCGATAGTGGACATCCATGCCGCCCTGGAGGGTGAATCCATGCGGTGAAGTTCGACTATCCCAACGCTATCGGTCTATGTCACGGGACGATCCGGCGTGTGAGTCGCTGCAGGACCCCTCTATCCCTCGCTGGTTCGAGGAAACGACACTCGGGGTCTACACACTCTGGGGACCCTGCGCAGTTCCCGGAAACAACGCGTGGGACGCCGGACTGCGCTACGACGAGGACTCAAAGCACTTCGAGCAGCACCGCGAGGACTGGGCCCGCGACTCCGCTGACGCCGGGGCCGACTACGTCGACGTCACTGCAACTCACGACGATGGCTTCCTGATGTGGGACAGCGACATCTCGCGATGGAACGCGGGCGAGTGCCGTCGCCCTGACTACTTGCGCTGGAGTTGCGAGACGTTCTTCTCGCCGGGCCGGCGCGTCAGGTCCAAGCCCTCGATGCGCCGGATGGTGAACTCGCCGAGCAGGTGGACCTCACAGCCCTCCTCGAGGTGGCCGCCCACGGTCCGGTCGCCGTCGAAGGCGGTGACGTGGAGGTGTGGCTCCCCGTCCGCGATGACGCCGTTGACGTTCGTCACCTCCCACGCGCCGTCGAGTTCGAGGTCCGTGTTCCGCTCGGACTGGTCCTCGGGGAACTCGTCGGTGTGGACGTAGTGGATGCTGAGGTGCCGGAACGTGCCGATGCCGGTGACGACGGCGCCCGTCTCGACGCCGTGGTCGTCGCAGGCGGCGCGCAGGGACTCGAGGGCGTCGTCGCCGGGGTCCAGTCGCACGACGACGTGGCCGTCGTCGGACGCGAACGACTCCATCAGGACTCACCCGGCGGGTCGAGGGGCACACAGATGTTGTACGTGTCCGTCGGCCACGAGGCGTGCGAGGGCAGGTCCGCGGGCGTCTCCGCCTCCGCTTTGTCCTCCGCGCTGTGTTCGTGGACCGCGAGGTAGAGGTGGGTCGCCTCGCCGTCCTCGACGAGGACCTGCGCGCGTTCGACGTTGGCGAACGTGTCCGCGGTGCCGTCGTCCCACTCGACGACGAGTTCCCGGTCACCCGTCGTCCGTTGGGGATAGGCCTCCGGCGGGTCGGAGACGGTCCACTCGACGCCCTCGGAGGAGGTGGCGTGGAAGCCCGCGTAACTGTCGACGAAGCCCGCGTCCTCGTGGTGGTGGTGCATGTCCTTCGCGACGAGTTCGTACTGCTCCGTGGCCTCGGAGTACCAGACGGCGTGGTCTTCGAGGGGGGAGAGGACGTGCTTGCCGACGCGTTCGTACTGCTCGTCCCAGTGGTCGGCCTCGTAGACGCTCATCTCGAAGTCGCCGTCGCGGACGTAGAGGAGGACCCGGCCGTCGTCGTGGACGACGGGCACGGCGTTCGTCTCGCCGGGGACGACGGGGCCGTGTTTCTCCCACGGGCCGGCGGGGTGGTCGGCAGTGGCGAGGCCGACGGCCTTCCCCGTTCGCTCGACGCCGTGGGGGTCCTCGGGCGTCGGACGCGGTCCCTCGTAACTGCACCCGTAGTAGTAGAGCAGGTAGGTGCCGTCGTGTTCGGCGACGGACGGATTGTGGGACATCCGGTCCCAGTCGCCCTCCTCGCCGGGCGGGATGACTTCCTCCGCGAACTCGAAGGGACCCTCGGGCGTGGGCGCCGTCGCCCGCACGACGTGGGAGTTCGAGGTCCACCCCGGCGAGAAGGTGACGCCCTTCGACCACCGCGAGGCGAACATGTGATAGTCGCCGTCGGGGCCGGGCACCACCGAGGCGCCCCAGATCCAGTAGTCGTCCATGCGAAAGCCGCCGTCCGTCGGTGCGGGTCGCAGGCGCTCGCGGAACCCGCCCGCTGTCGGTGCCATGCCCGCCCCCATCAGGCGGGCCCACATAAGCGTTGTGCGGCGACAAACCGTTTCAGTCGCGCGCCCCACCCCCGAGGCGATGACTGGACCGCACCCATCGAAACACGAACTCGAAGACGCCCGCGTCTACGTCCACGTCGCGGGCGAGGACAGTGCCGGGGCGACGGTGACCCACGTCGACGTGGAGCATCCCGCCCTCGACGACATCATCGAACCGGACGAGAGCACGTTCGTCGGCGGCAAGGACGGCGGCGTGTTCATCGGCCTCGAAGACGAGATGATAGACCGCGCGGAGGCGTACGTCGAATCGCAGGAGTGAGAGCGACGCGGAGGCCACAAGAACTAACCGAGTGGTTGGAAAGCCGACGTGTACGCCCCGCCTCAGCAGGCGCGCCCTCCTCGGCGCCGGCGCCGCCGGCGTCACCGCCACGACGGCCGGATGTCTCGGCGGCGGGTCCGCGTCCTTCGACGCGTGGACGCCGCCGCCGGAGACGTGGCCGCTGGCGCGCTACGACCCCCGGAACAGGAACCACAATCCGAACGCCGCGCCGCCCCGCGACGGCGTCGAGACGGCGTGGGAAAGCCAGACCGACGTGGACGTGTGGACGCTCGTGGTCGCGAACGGCCGCGTCGTCGCCGCCGGCGACGAGGGTCTCGCCGTCCTCGACGACGACCGGGGCACCATCGACGAGCGCGACCCCGTGCCCGCGCAGGCGGCCGGCTTCGGCCCGCGCGACGAGTACGGCCGCCGACCGCTGTACGCGGCGACGGTCCTCGGCTACCGTGTCGACACCGCCATCGCCGCCCTCCGGGACCGGCGCTACGGCGGTGCGGGCGGGTCGACGACGTTCTGGCGGACGTACGAGACGGCGGGCGGCGAGGCCATCCACCTCGTGACGGGCGCCGACGGCGTGTACGTCGGCCACATGGGCGGCCCCCTCGTCGCCGCCGCGGCCGACGACGGGAGCGAGCGCTGGCGGAAACGGGGCGCCGTGCCGGCGCTGACGGACGGACGCCTCCTCGCCGGGGAGTACAGCGCGCTCCGCGCATACGAGCCACGCTCGGGCCTCGACGCGCGCCTCACCGGCGGGCCGGCGGAGACGTGGAGGCAGCGGGGTGGGCACGAAGCGCCCGTCATCTCGGACGGGCGGGTGTTTGCCGGCCGTCGAGCCGGCATGGGGTCGGAAGAGCCCTCGCTCTTCGGCCACGACGCCGCCACCGGCGAGCGACTGTGGGAGCCCCGCTCGCTCGGCACCAGCGCCAGTTCGCCGGCCGTCGTCGGCGACACGGGCTACGTCGGCGTGTCGCGGGAGAACGACGACGGCATCACCCAAAGCGGAGCGCTCGTCGCTCTCGACCTCACCGACGGCACGACGCGGTGGCGCCGCGACTGGAGCGCAGGCGTCGGCGACCCCGTGGCCGGCGGCAACGGCGTCGTCGTCGCGCAGGGCGGGCAACCCGACACCGAGGCGGACCGCCTGCGCGCGTACGACGCCGAGAGCGGCGAACCGCTGTGGACCCACGACGCGCCCGACCCGATTGACGCCGTGGCGCTGGTGCAGTCGACGGTGTTCGTCGGGTCCCGCGACGGGCGCGTGGCGGCGCTCCGCTGAGAACCGGATGATTTCGCAGGGAAGGGAGGGTAGTAGGCCCTGCGTCGGAACCGGAGACCATGAGCGACCCCGTGGCACTCGGCACCGTGGACGTGAGCGCGGCCGGCGGGCGCCCGAAGATGCGCCTCGGCGACCTGACGGGCGACGGCCGCATCGACCTCCTGTTCGCGCAGGGCGACGACATCGACGCCACGCGCACGCCCCACGAGGTGACCTCGCTGACCGCCATCGACCTCGACGGCGAGGTGCGGTGGCAGGTGGGCGACGTGACCGCGGCCGGCGGCAGTCACGGCGCGGACTACCCCGTCCAGATCTGGGACGCCGACGGCGACGGCGCGAACGAAGTCTGTTGCGTGATGGACGACCGGTTCGTCGTCGTGGACGGCGCGAGCGGCGTCATCCAGCGGACCCACGACCTGCCGCACCCCGACGCACACGACTGCATCGTCCCCGCGAACCTCACCGGCGGCGAGGGGCGCCAGGACGTGATTCTGAAGGACCGGTACGACAAACTGTGGGCTCTCGACGCCGACTTCGAACTGCTGTGGACCCACGAGGGGAACACCGGCCACTACCCGTGGCCCCACGACTTCGACGGCGACGGCCGCGAGGAGGTGATGGCGGGCTACGACTTCCTCGACTCCGACGGCACCGTGGAGTGGTCCGCCGACATCACCGAGGCCCACGCCGACTGCATCTGGATTGCCGACGTGGACGCGGACGGCGACCCCGAGATTCTCATCGGCGAGGGCGGCCTCTACGCCTACGACCCGTCGGGCGAGGAACTGTGGCGCAACACGTCGCCCCGTGAGGTCCAACACATCGCGCCCGGCGACTTCCGGAGTGAGTCGGGGCTTCAGGTCGCGGGCCTCGACCGCATCGTCCGTGGGTCCGGCCGCGGCGGCGGACAGGACGGCATCTTCGTCGTGGACGACGCGGGCGAACTGCTCGTCGAGGAGGACCGCGACCCCGGCGGGTGGCTCACCATCCTCGAACCGATGCCGAACTGGGACGGCCGCGACCGGGACCTGATTCTCGGATGGCGCCGCGGCGGGGACACGAATCCGACGCTGTACGACGGGCATCTGAACCCCGTCGTCACGTTCCCCGTCGACGGCGACCTCGCGCACGCGGACCTCTGTGACACGGGACGAGAGCAAGTGGTGATTCGCGACGGCGACACAGTGCATCTGTTCGGCGACGAGGACGTGACGCTCGCACCGGCCCCGGACGCCGACCCGCGCCCGCAGCCGAAACGGCTGGCGACGGCGACGCTGTATCCGGGCGGGGAGCGGTGAAAAATCGCCCAGCGAAAGACGCCGCGCGAGCGCTCACTCCATCTTCGGTTCGAACGCGCCGAAGTGGTGTCGGGACTGCGGATAGCCGGGGTTGCCCGTCGCGCCCATGATCTTCAGGCCGTACGTCTCGCTCCGCGAGACGGCGTTCCAGAGGTCAGCGTTGTACATCTGACCCACGGGACGGCGGTCCTTCGGTTTCGGCGAGTATTCGCCGTTACCGTACACCAGCGACGGGACCGTCTGGTTGAAGATCCACGCGAGTCGGCGGGTGATTGCCTCGTGGTCGTTGCCCGACTGGTTCAGTTTCTGAATCATCGGCACGACGTCGACGGTTTCGGTCGAGCTGTCCGGGTTGCCGATTTCCGATGGGACCTCCCACTGGTCGGGGTGATTGACCTTCTTCGTCGCCGACCCACCCCACGGGTAGTCCTGCCCGAGGAAGCCAAAGCCCTGCTGGAACTCCGAACCAGGCCAGCCCATGCCGCCCTCGTCGAAGTCGTAGAACAGGTCGTAGTCGCCGCTCCGGAGCGTCTTGCTGACCAGCGTCGATTCGATGGCGGTGAATTCCGTCTTGATACCGAAACTCTCCAGTCTGTCCTTGAACGCCCGGGACACCTCGACGGGGATTTCGCTGGACTGCTTGAGCGTGATGATGAAGCGGTCGCCGTTCTCCATCTGCCAGTTGCCCCCGCTTTTCGAGAGGCCCGCCTCCTGGAGGAGGGTCGTGGCGCGGTCCTGGGCCGACGACTGGACGGTGTACCCCGACCAGTTGTTCTTCACCGCACCCGTATCGAGGCGCTTGATGACGCTCCCCCACGAGAGCCCCGTCGGTGCCGGGACCGGGACCGGACTCTGCTGGGACGTCTCCTGCGTGTTCTGATAGCCGATGGTGGACAGTTGCATCTGGTTCATCAGGTGCAACAGTGCCTTCCGAACCTTCGTCTTCGCGAGGGCCGGGTGGTTGAAGTTGACGTGGAAGCCGACCTCGGTGTTGGCCGCGTACACGCGTCCCGTGCGCGGCGGCTTCTTCCACCCCTGGTTCTTCAGGTCACGACCCTGTGCTGCGCTGCTGAGGCGCACGTAGTCGAGGTCACCGCCCAGTGCGGCCTGTCCCGCGACGCTTTGCTCGGAGTAGAAGGTGAGTTCCGCGGTCATACCCTCATCGACCCACTTCTGATGTTCCTCCTTGCCGACGCGGGTCCCGCTCTCGACGTCGGGCCAGTTGACGGCCACGAGGCCGTTCCACTCCTCCCACGGTTCGTACACGACGGTCTGGCCGCTTATCTCCTTGATTTTGAACGGCCCGTAGCCGATGGTCTCCTCGAACGGCCGAGTGACGCTCCTGATTTCCTGCGTGATGGACTCCATCTCACTCTTGCTGGCAGCGTCCTCGTAGCGCTGTCGCCAGTCGGACCACTCGTCGTGTTTGACCCACATCGGCCCGTTGCTGATGGTACAACAGGAGTGATGGAGGTTCGCCCCGTACATCGTGTTCCACCACGGGTCGTGTGGCGTCGATGGATCCCGCATGTCCACCTCGACTGTGGTGTCGTCGATGGCGCGCACGTCGGTGTAGGGGATTGCCTTCTCGCCCCCGGTGCTCTGGGCCAGATACAGTTTCATCATCCGGCCCGTCTCGTAGTCCTTGGCAGTGTAGGAGTCGCCGTTGTGCCACGTCAGGTCGTCGCGGATTTTGAACGTCGCGGTGCCGTCCTCGATGGGGTCGGTGTGGCGCGGGTGGCCCTCGAGGATGCCCATCATCGCCCGCTCCGGGTTCAGCATGTCCCAGAGACCGACGCCCGTGAACATCATCGCCCAGTGGTACAGTCCCATCCCCTGTGCGACGGGGCCAAAGGGGTTGAAGTACAGGTCGTCCGGCGGATTAGCGAAGTAGAAGGCGTTGAACTTCTTATCCGCGATGCCGCCGGAGCCCCCGGTTTCAGCCGGCGTGCTATCGTCGCCGCCGCCGTTCCCCGAACAGCCTGCGACGCCGGCCACCGACCCCGCTCCGACCGTTGCGAGGAGATTACGTCTCGATAGCTCTGAGCGAGACTCGTCCGACGAGTCCGTGCCATGTCCTGGCATAGCAACTCGTTTATATCACCCAGCATTTATACCTTTTCATAATTCGGAATATGTAGCACGGAGCCCGGCCCGACCCCGGTCGGACGGGGAATAGTGCCCGAAGCCGACCTATTCGGAATCCACGACTTCGCTGGACTCCGACTTCTCGCCCGCCGTCTTCGCGTGTCGGGCGCGGATGCGCGGGTTGTAGAGGCGGTCCGTGCCCTGACTGAACAACAGGAGCCCCAGCGACAGCGTCGTGATCGCGAAGAGCGGAATCGCGATGAGGTAGAACCGGTCGGGGCTGGTGAGCGCACCCGAGTCACGCGCGTTGTCCATCCAGACGCCCCAGTTGAGGGAGTTGTACGGCAGGATGCCGAGGAAGTACAGCCCCGCGGAGACGAACACGATGTTGCGCGCGGCCCGCATCGTGTTCATCGTGATGAGGGGCATCAGATTCATCAGAATCTTCTTCGAGAAGATAGTCGAAGAGGAGAGCCCCATCGTGCGGGCCGCCTCGACGTACGACTTCTCGCGGATGGTCAGCACCTCCGAGCGCAACTGTCGAGCGAGACTGGGCCAGTCGTCGATGGCGAGGATGATGCCGACGATTGCCGGACTGCTCGGCTCGAAGATGGCCGCGATGACCACGAGCAGGGGGATGCCCGGAATGTTGATCATGATGTCCGTGAGCGTCGTGAGGAGCCAGTCGATGGTCCCGCCGAAGTAGCCCGAGCCGATGCCCACGGCCGCACCCACGAGCGACGCGAAGAGGGCACCCGCGAACATCATCTTCAGCATCGGCGTCGTGGAGTACACGAGGCGCGAGACGAGGTCGGTCCCGATCTTGTCCGTCCCGAGCGGGTGGGCGAGCGACTGGAAGGGGCCCATGCTGAAGTTCTCCGGACTCGCCTGCAACGCGCTCGGCTTGGCGACGATTTCCGGGGCGACGAAGCCGAGGAAGACGTAGAACAAAACGATGAGCAAGCCGACGCGGGCCCGCGGCGCGGACCAGAGGATGCGCATCGGCGTGAGCACGCGGCGATCGAGCGTCCTGTACCCCGGTTGCAGGTACCGTCGGTCGAGCGACTCGTAGGCCACCTCCAGTCGCTCACGGAGCCCCTCCGGTGCCGTCGCGGTTCCGGGGGCCCCGGCCGAGTCGCCGTTACTGACCGGTCGGCCGCCGTTGCTGGCAGCGGTGCCACCGACCGCCGCCCCCTCGACGCGGTCGAATCCCGACAGATCGACGGGGTCGAGGCGCATCGAGTCGGCGTCCGAGCCACGGACCAGCCGCCTCACTTTCCGAACGGCCCCCTGTGCGAGTCGCGCGAGGTTCGTGCCGTAGGACGCCGACTCGCGGTTGCTGACCCGGGGGTCGATCCAGCCGTACGTGAGGTCGGCGATGAGGAGTGCGATGACGGTGACGACGGTGAAGATGATCAGCCCGCCCAGCATGAGCGGGTAGTCCCGGGTCTGGATGGCCTTCCACATGTAGTAGCCCATCCCGGGGTACGTGAAGATGTTCTCCATGATGATGGACCCGCCGAAGACGGCGGCCATGCCGGCCATGATGCCCGTGTACATCGGAAGCAGCGAGTTCCACGCGACGTAGCGGACCATGATGCGGGACTCGCGGAGGCCACGCAGTCGGCCCACCCGGATGTAGTCTTCACCGAGGATTCGGGTGCAGTGCGCGCGGAAACTCAGCCCGCCCCACGCGGTGACGGCAAAGGAGAGAATCGGGAGGGAGGCGTAGTAGAGGACGCCCTTCATGAACGGGAGGTTGAACCCGGGCGTCGTGCCGGGCTGCATCTGCCCGCGGGTCGGGAACCAGCCGAGGACGAACCCGAAGACGAACAGGAGCAACAGCGCCACGACGTAGTAGGGCACCGAGTCGCTGAACATCACGAAGTAACTGCCGAACACGTCCCACTTCGAGCCCTCTTTGGTGGCGAGGAAGGAGCCGATGAGCAGGAACATGATGGTCCCGATGCTGATGGCGACGAGCGAGATGAAGATAGTCCACGGGAGCGCGTCGAGGATGATGTCGCTGACCGGGCGATTGAAGGTGACGGAGCGCCCGAAGTCGAAGTGAAGAACCACACTCGACAGGTAGTTGAGATACTGTTCATGGAGGGGTGCGTCCGGTTTGAGCTGGAGATATGTCTGGACGATGCGGTTGATCTGGGTCTGACTTAACTGCGACACGCCCGCCAGTCGCGCGGCCATGTATGCCGCTGGACTACCCGGCATCTTGTGGACGATGACGAACGAGAGCGTGATCGCCCCCCAGATGGTGATACCCGCCTGCAGCAGTCGCTTCCCCAAGTAGCCCGCAGTTACCATGGGGGGAGGTAACACAGGTCATTCTTAAGTATTTTTCTTAGAGGACTGTAACCAGCGTCGCGGAGCGATCTGCGGTGTGTGAACTCGGCACAACCTATAAATAGTACATAAGCAAACGTGTCCCCATGAAAGTCGAGAAGGAAGGGAGTACCCTGAAGTACCTGCTGTATCTGGGCATAGCACTGCTGGGCGTCTTCATCGTGTACTGGACCTATGTCACGCTGGTTTGACCGGGCTCGCGGCGACAGTGGAGGTGGCTGACGGATGGACACGAGAACGCGTGATCGGCTCCTCGGGTCCATCTCCCTGAAGGTAGCCGTCGCGGGCGTCGTGTTGATCGGCGCGGGGGCGGGTATCGACGTCGTCCTCAGGCCGCTTCTCGACGCGGGGCGACAGGCCGGCGTCTGGGCTGGCGTCGTCGGCCTCGTCGGCCTCTACGTCACCCTCCTGTCTCTGGTCGTCCTCGGGGTGCTGGAGTTCCTCCGGTACATGGGCTACTAGTCCTCCAGCGGATCGCTCTCCGCGTACTCCTCGTCGTCCTGCGCCCAGAAGCACGCCGTCTTCGTCTCCGCGGTCGATTCGAGGGCCGGGTTGCGCTCGGCGCAGGTCTCACGGGCCTCCGGACACCGCGTGTGGAACGAACAGCCGGATGGCGGATTCACCGGGTCGGGCACGTCGATGTCCCGAAGCGGCGGCTCCTCAATAGGGTCGTCGTAGTCCCTGATGCTTGAGGACGCCCACATCAACACCTGCGTGTAGGGATGTTGGGGGTTCTCGATTATCTCTTCGACCGGTCCGATCTCGACGAGTTCCCCGAGGTACATAATGCCGATGCGGCCGTCAGCCTTCTCGGTGAGGTAGCGCGCGTTCGAGATGTCGTGGCTGATGAACAGATAGGAGGTGTCGAAGCGCTCCTGCAGTTCGAGCATCAGGTCCATCATGTCCACCCGCAGGCTCACGTCGAGGGCGCTGATGGCTTCGTCCGCGAGGACGAGTTCCGGTTGCATCAGCAAGGCGCGCGCGAGGGCCACCCGCTGTTGCTCGCCGCCGCTGAGTTGGTGGGGGTACCGCGTGAGGTAGTTCTCGGCCGGCGTAACGCCCACCGCCTGCAGGAACTGGATCAGGTACTCCCGTCTCTCGTCGGCGGCCAGTCCGTCGTACCACCGCTTCAGCGGGTCCGAGAGGATGGCCTGCACGGTCCGCTGGGGCTCCAGCGACGCGCCGGGGTCCTGATGGATGATCTGGAGTTTCGGCCGAATCCGGCCGAAGGGGATGTCCCCCCGTCCGGCCTTGGCGGCCTGAACATCCTGTCCTCGGTAGCGCACTGCCCCTGAGGTCGGTTCTTGGAGGCCGATGGCCGTCTTGCCGAGCGTCGTCTTGCCACAGCCACTCTCGCCGACGAGTGCGACGACTTCGTTCTCGCCGATGTCGAGGGACACGTCCTGCACCGCACGGACGGCACGTTTCTCCCCTGTGAGGCGGTCGATGACGGACTGTCCCGTGTCGAACTCGACGGACACGTCGTCGAGTGATACCACCGGTTCCTCGGTCCGTTCGGTCGGTTTGTCGGTTTGCTCGCTCATTAGTCTTCGTGGACGTCGAGGGGGATGGCGTCAGACGCGTCCTCCCAGTGGAAGCACTTCGTGCGTTGCGTCTCGGTCACGTCGTAGAACGGCGGGTCCTCCGTCTCACACTCCTCGGTGGCGAGGGGGCAGCGCGGATGGTACGAACAGCCGTCGGGGACGTTCACCGGGTCCGGGCTCATCCCCGGTATCGGCTCCATGTCCTCGATGTCCATGCCCAAGTCCGGGATGGCCCGCATCAGTGCCCGCGTATACGGATGCGCGGAGTTCGTCACGAGTTCCTCGACGCCGCCGACTTCGACCACTTCGAAGGCGTACATCACGGCCAGTCGGTCACAGAGTCGGGAGATGGTCGCGATGTCGTGGCTGATGACGATGACCGTGAGGTCGTACGTCTCCTTCAGGTCGTCGAGGAGCGCGAGGATAGACTGCTGCATCAGCAAGTCGAGCGCGGACGTCGGCTCGTCCATGATGAGGAGTTCCGGGTCCAGGATGAGACTCAGCGCGATGAGGACGCGCTGTTGCATCCCCCCGCTGAGTTCGTGGGGGTAGGAGTTCAGCACGCGGTCGGGGTCGAGATACACCTGCTCCAGTAGCTCTCGCGCGTGCGCCATCTTCTCCTCTGAGTCGGCGTCGTGTGCGTCGATGGTTTCGAGGAAGTGGTCCTCGATAGAGAGCGTTGGATTGAACGAGTCCATCGCCCCCTGAAACACGAACGCGATCTCCTCCCACCGAACCTGTCGGAGTTCCTCCTCGGTGAGGTCGAGAATCCGTTGCTCCGTCCCGTCACGCTCGACGTACGTCACCTCGCCGCGGGAGACCCCCGGGTCCTCGACGGCGTCCAGAAACGAGAGGGCGAGCATCGACTTGCCACTCCCGCTCTCGCCGACGAGTCCGAGAATTTCGCCTCGTTGGACCGTGATGTCCACGTCGTTGACGACGATCGCCTCGCCTCGCTCCATCGCGAACGCGACGTTTACGTCCTCGCCGCGCACGATGGCATCGGGCGCGTCGGTCGCGTCTCGGGTAGTTCCTGACATGAGTTATCGTTTACCTCGGGTCGCTACTCCCCCATTTTCGAACGTGATAGTTAAAACCTCCCACACCGTCAGGCCCCGGCCGCCGGGAGGTCGGTATACGGCTCGGACTCGAACAACACCGTGTCGCAGTTCGGACAGTGGACGACGGTCCGGGCCTGTCCGGAGACACAACAGGACGTGACTTTCTCCGCGGCGACGTGGTCCGAGCAGTCCGGACACCTGTCGAGAAACGGCCGGAGCCCCCGGGTTACGACACTGCGCCGAGCCACGGGGACGGCGTCCCAGCGGGAGAGACGGTCCGCTAGCACTCTGTCGGCGGCGAAGTCGGCGACAGCGGCGGTACGAGACACCCAGCGACCGAGAATCCTGTCCTGTTCGTGAGCGATTAGGTCACCCTCCTGTTCGGTCACGGCGGCGTCCTCGCCGAGTGCGTCCCGAATCAGGTCCTCGACGGACGCGGACTCGCGGATGGCCGTCATCTCTGCGTGCCAGTCGGCCCGGAACGTCTCGTCCAGACAGAGGTCGTCCACCTCGGCGCACTCGGTGACGGCCCCCGCCCGCCGGAGGACCGCTTCCGGGTCCGGTTCGTCGTCCATCTCCGCGGCGGGAACCGTGGTGTCGTGGTGGTCGAAGTGCCGGAGCACTGAGTCGGGGAGGTACTGCGTCAGCGTGGGAGTCCCGGGGACGACGTAGCCACGGAGGTAGACGGCCGCGACGCCGACGACGAAGGCGGCGACGCCGACGCCGACAGCCGTCGCGAGGGCGACGGCGAGGCTGAGGGTCGCGACGATGACGACGTTGACGACGGTGCAGGCGAGACACCGGTTCTCGCCGGTGTACTCGGGGTTCCGGAGGTGCCCGAAGGTTCCTGAGCCGAGCATGGGAGAGAGGAATTCACAGACCCGTATAGTTCTGTTGCCCGTTAGCACGGCACGCAGGTCGATGATTAACTCTGCCACGAGTATGACCTATTTTTAATACGTTTAATCGTGAATATTAATTCGTGCCATCCCGGCACAGGATTGATAAACGATGACAGACGACACACCGGCGACAGACAGGACGAACGAATCGGACGGGCAACTACCGCTCTCGCGACGCGCGGCGCTGGCGCTGTTGGGGGCCGGCGGCGCGGCGGCCGCGGCGACGGGGCCGGCGGCGGCGACCCACACAAACGGCGACGACGGCGCGCCGACGCGTCCGTGGAACCAGCACGTCGACGCACAGGACCACGACCTGACGAACGTCGCGTCGCTGGAGGCGGACCACGCGTCGCTGGGGACTCTCGACGTAGACGTCACGTACACGTCGGCCCGCGAGGCCGACGTCATCGTCTGGAAGGACGACGACGGGACGTGGTACGCCGACGGGACGACCGAGCGGGTGGCGACGGGGTCGGACGTGCTGGCCGTCACGCAGGCCGCGGTGGACAGCCTCACGGACGGCCGCGACTGGCAGGAGAAAGTCCTCGTCGTCTCGCCCGGCACGGCGACGGGCGAGGTGAGCGCCATCTCGGTGCCGAGCTATACGGTCCTCGACATGCCGTACCGGGTCCACATCCCGACGGACGTCGACGTCGACTACGTCGTGAACGCCACAGACGAGACTGACATCGCGATTCCGCGCCTCCACGTCACCGGCGCGCCGTTCATCCCCTGCCGACTGCAGGGCGTCCGGCGCACGACGGTCGGCGAGTTCCGCTACTACGCGGACCCGGACGCCGACACGGACGTGGGCCTGCGCATCGACGACTGGGGCGGCGAGGTCCAGTGTGAGGACGTACAGGTGGGCCGCGCGTACGTCGAGCACTCCGAGAACCACGGCGTCGAGACGGTCAACGTCCACCGGTTTCAGGCCGACCAGATCATCGGCAACGACACGGGCGGCACGGCCTGCTTGCTGAACCGAACGACGGACGCGACGGTCAACAGCGTCGTCGGGTACGAGACGGGGAGCAAGGAGGAGGCGTACGCGACGTTCCGTCTCGCGAACGACAACCAGAACATCTCCGTCGGGCAGGTCGTCAGCCGCGGGGGCTTCCGGGGGCTGGCGATCATCACCGACGCCCAGCGGGTTTCCATCGGGGAAGTCGACATCGCGGAGCCAGAGTTGAGCGGCATCCAGATGGTCGACGCTGCAGACGTCACCATCGGCGGCGGCGTCATCCGCAACCCCGGCGACCACGGCGTCAACATCTACTCGCTGAACAACGAACCGCCGAACGAGAACATCAGCATCACGGACCTCCGCATCATCGACGACCGCGACGAGACGGAGATGGAGTACGCCATCAACGAGGGCGGAGAGTCCGCGAACAACCGCTTCGTGGACAACGACCTCGACCCCGGCACGCAGGGCGTCATCAACGTGGGCTCGGGGACGACCGTCGTGCGGGACAACACCGGCGGCGGCCTCGACGAGGGCAAGATGACGCTCACCGGCGGGGCGGCCCCGGCGGCGCGCGTCGAGGGCGTGACTGCCACCGGAAGTTCGGCGCTCGAAGCGCGAATCCAGCCGGTCCGGCCGCCGGAGACGGCCTTCGGGTTCGAGTCGCACTTCGAGTGGACCGGCGGGGAGTGGGACCTCGTCGTCGAGTGGACGACCGACCCGGGAACCGACGTCGACGCGACGTACATCGTCGACCGCGACCAGCCGAACCTCGCGGGCGTCGAGACGGGGCCGCCGTCGGAGTGGAACCCCGACGAGGTCGACGAGGAACCGGGCGCGGGCGTCATCGACGACTTCGAGGACGAGAACATCTCGGAGTACGTCGGCGCGACCGGGGCCTACGAGGTGAACAGCGACGCGCCGGTGGCCGAAGGGTCCTACAGCCTCAAGAACACGGGCGGCGACGAGGCGCTCATCGGCTCCTTCGCGGGCCTCGACCGCTACCCGAGCGCGGGCGACACGTTCGCCGCGAAGGCCGCGAGCATCGACGACGCGGAGAACTTCGGGCTCCTGTTCGGCATGCAGGACCTGTCGAACTTCTACTTCACGCGCTACTGGAAGGGCGGCCCGGACCTCCAGATCTGGCGCGTCGAGGACGGCAGCTACAGCGAACTCGCGAGCGTGGACGTGCCCGAGACCACCGTCGGCACCGTCTACGACTACGTCGTGGACTGGGCCGCCGACGGCACCATCACGCTCGAACTGCGCGAGACGGACGGCACCGTCATCGGGACGACGACGGCACAAGACACGACGTTCACGGAGGGCGGCATCGGCACCCGTCGGTCGGGGATGCTGGACGACATCCGCATCACCGACGCCGGGAGCCAGTGACCGCCGAGGGGCACTTCTTTTATCGAGGCGGGCGATGGCGGTGCCATGAGCGACCTACAGGAGACGGCGGCGGACGTGGCCGACGACCTCTCGAAGAGCGACGTCGTCGTCCGGACCCGACCGGCGGTCCACCGACAGGTGAAACGCCGCGTCGACGTGGAACACGTCACGCTGGACGCGGTGCGCGAGGGGTTCGCCGAGATGGGATGGACCTACGACCGGCATCTGTACTTCGACCCGGAGGCCGTCGCGGCGCGCGCGGCGGAACTGGCCGCGACGTACCGCGAGTCCGAGGGGCGTCTCGTGGTCAGCCACGACGAGGTGTGTGACCGGCTCCACGACTCGGAAGAGGAGGAGCGCCAACGGGTCTCGGGGTGGAACGGCGGCGACTTTCTGGACACGGTCGTCGACGCCTTCGCCGAGCGTGGCTGGCACACCGAGGTCCACGACCGACAGCGCGTCTACCAGTTCCCGCTGTACCGCGTGTTCGAGGAGAACCATCCGAACGGCCGGGGCGGGCGCTCGACGGCGGAACTGTTCGGCGACTACGTCTCCACGTCGATGGAGACGCTCGCCGAGGAGTGAACGACAGGGATTTGAGGGACGACTCGGTTCTTCGGACACGGATGTTCGAGAGACGACAGATACTCGGCGCGCTCGGTACCGCCGGCGCGACGCTGCTCGCTGGCTGTGGCTCCTCCGGCAACGGCGGCGGGGGACAGGACTACGCGACGCCCGGCGAATCGCGAGAGCTGAGCGGGATTCGTTTCACCGTCACCTCGGTGACGGAGACGACGACCGTCGACGCGGTGGCCCCGGACGTGAACGACACGGCAACCACCTACCGGACGACGCGGCTGACCGCCGGCGAGGACAGCATCGGCGACCAGCGACGCTTCCTCGTCGTCGACCTGACGGCCGAGAACACCGGCGACTCGGCACAAGAACTGCCCGCGCCCGCGCCGACGCCGCCCGCGGCGGCGGGGCGCATCTCCATCACAGGGGCCGCGCGGGGCGTCAACCCCCGCTCCGTCACCGGCCAGCTGCTCCGGGACAGCACGCCTGTGGAGAGTTTCGGGGCGCGGGTCGCCGACCTGAACTGGTCACTTCCGCCCGGCGAATCCGTCAGCGGGTGGCTCCTGTTCCGCGTCAGCGACGACTTCAACCGCACGACGAACACGCTCACCGTCGAAATCGACGCCACCACCGCGCGCTGGCAGTTGAAGACGTGAGAGGAACCGTTTTAGCCCGAGACCGCTGACACTCAGTATCCGATGTACGACAGGCGCACGGTCCTCGGTGCCGTCGGCGGGGCGGCGGCCACCCTCCTCGCCGGCTGCGGCGGTTCGTCGGACGGGACGTTCGCCCCACCCGGCGAGGCGCGGACGATCAGCGGGCTTCGAATCACCGTCACGGACGGCCTCCAGCGGCGACAAATCGACGTCGCTCCCGACGGCGACGGAAACCGGACGACGCGGCTCACCGCCGGAACGAGCAAACTCCGCAACGCGCGGCAGTTCGTCGGGGTAAAACTCCACATCGAGAACGCCACCGACGAGGAACAGGAGTTGCCTGCGCCCGCGCCCGCACCGCCGCTGGCGGCCGGCAAAATCGCCATCGAGAGCGCCGCCAAACCACTGAGCGACGTGACCCCCGAGCGATACGAGGGGCACCTGTGGGTCGACGGGGAGCCACGCCAACCCCTGACCGAGGCGCTCGCGGCCCGGGATCTACTGCTCGCCCCCGAGGCGTCCGTCGCCGGCTGGGTCGTCTTCCTCGTGGACGAGGCGCTCGACCTGTCGGAGAGCCCGCTGGCGGTGGAAATCGAGGGTGTCTCTGTGCGCTTCGAGATCCCCGTCGACGACGCATCGACGCCCGGATAGCGACAGTGGACGTGGAGGGCGAACGGCGCCACGTCTCGGTCGCGACGACGACGGCGGCGACATGCACTTTGACCTCCGCCTCCACCACCGAGGCGTGAACAGGCGTGGACTCCTGCGGACGCTGGGCGTCGGGGCGGCGGCGCTGGCGGGGTGTAGCAGTTACCGGTCGGGTGCCGGCGAGGACGGCGTCCCCGGCGAGACGCTGGAACTACTAGACGTACACTACACCCTCACGAGCGTCGCCGAAGCGGAGACGATCGAGGTGGCTGGTGCGGAGGCGGACGCCGACAGCACGACCCTGCTGGCGGCCGACGCGTGGCGGAGCGGGACCGACCGGCGGTTTCTCGTCACCGATCTGCGCGCCGAGAACCGGTCGGGCGAGTCACAGGGACTCCCGGCGCCGAGTCCGGCGCCACCGGCCGCGACGGGCCGCGTCTTCGTCACGGGCCGCAACGACCCGGTAGGTCGCAAGGGCCTCGACGCGGCGCCCGTCGTCGGCCGCCTCGTGCGCGACGGCGCGGCGGTCCCGAGTTTCGGGGCGCGGGTCGCCGACCTGAACTGGTCACTTCCGCCCGGCGACTCCGTCAGCGGGTGGGTCGTGTTCCACGTCCGGGAGGGCTACGACCGCTCGAAGAACGAGTTCGTCGTCAGAATCGGCAACGCGGCGGCGCACTGGGCGCTCTCCGCGTGACCGGGGCAACTGTTAAGCACCCACACAGTAAAGGTCGTGACATGACTGATCCCGAAAGTGCCGTCGAGTGTCAGCCCGGGTTCGGCCGCGCGACGCGATGCCCGTCCTGTGACCGCCGCGTCGTCGACGGCGGCTACTGCCCGGAGTGTGAGGCGGACCGGGACGCCCGCCCGACAGACGCGGTTTGAGAGCGGAGTCGGGGCCGAAACCCGACGCCGCCTTCCGCGGCGCGTAGTTTTATCCTCCCGGCTCCGCTTCGGTCGGTGATGACGTCACGCAAGACGGACGGTCCCGACGGCGTTCCGGAGGCACCGCTCGACTGGCCGGCGGTGACGACGGCGACGAAACCGTGGACCCGGTGGTGGTGGCTCGGGGACGCCGTCGACGACGGCAATCTCGAACGGGAACTCTCCCGCCTCGACGAGGTAGGTATCGGCGGCGTCGAGGTGACGCCCATCTACGAGGTGGAGGGCGAGGAACACGTCTCGCTGGACTTCCTGAGCGAGGACTGGATCGAACGCTTCGAGCACACCGTCGCCGAGGCCACGCGGCGCGGGATGGGCGTCGACGCCGTGCCCGGCACCGGGTGGCACTTCGGCGGCCCGAACGTCGACTTCGAGGACTCGGCGATGAAGTTCGACGCCGAGACGACGCGCCTCGACGGCGACCCCTACGAGGCCGACTTCGACCCCGACCGACTCCAGACGGTGATGGCCTACAGCGAGGACGGCCGCTCGGTCGAACTGACCGAGGAGGTGGACGACGACGGGCAAATCGCGTGGCGCCCGGACGAGGGCGAGTGGTCCGTCGTCGCTATCGTCGGCGAGATGGGGCGGGACGTGAAACGGGCCGCGCCGGACCGTGAGGGGCCGATGGTGAGTCCGTTCTACCCGGCCGCGATGCGGCGCTACCTCGGCCGCTTCGACGCGGAGTTCGCCGAGTACGACGGCCCGCCGTTCCGGGGGACGTTCCACGACTCCTTCGAGTTTCAGGCCCACTGGTCGCCGCTCCTCCTCGACGCCTTCGAGGAGGACTGTGGCTACCGCCTGCAGGACCACCTGCCCGAACTGCTCGGGAACCACCCCGACGAGGAGCGAGTCGGGCGGGTGAAAGCCGACTACCGGCGCGTCCTCTCGGACCTCTATTCGGAGACGATTTCCGAGTGGCTCCGCTGGAACCACGAGGACGGCCGTCAGGCCCGGTTTCAGGCCCACTGCGCGCCGGGCAACATCCTCGATTTGTACGCGCTGGCGGACATCCCCGAGACGGAGTTCATCGACGAGAAGCGCAACATCCTCGGGTCGAAGCTGTCCTCCTCGGCCGCGCACGTCACGGGGTCGCGGCGCGCCTCGGCGGAGACGGCGACGTGGCTCGACGAGCACTTCACCGTCTCGCTGGGGCAACTGAAGGAACACGTCGACGAACTGTTCCTCTCGGGCGTGAACCACGTCGTCTTCCACGGCACCGCGTACGCGCCCGACGACGCGCCGTGGCCGGGGTGGCTGTTCTACGCGGCGACGCAACTGAACCCACGGAACCCCATCTGGAAGGACCTGCCCGCGCTGACGGAGTACGTCACGCGGTGTCAGTCCGTCCTCCAGTCGGGCGACCCGGACGCCGACGTGCTCCTCTACTGGAACGTCGAGGACGTGTGGCACGCCGAGGACGGCTTCGCCGACAGGCTGAGCGTCTTACAGGAAGAGTGGTTCGAGTCCTACTCCTTCGGCCGCGTGGCGCGGTGGCTCTGGGAGCAAGGGTACAGCTTCGACTTCGTGTCCGACCGACAGTTGCAGGACGCGCGGGTCAAGGACGAGCGCATCGTCATGCCCGGCGGCGAGTACGAAACCGTCGTCGTCCCCGAGACGGCCCACGCACCGGTGGACACGGCAGCGGCGCTCCGAGACCTCGCGGACGCGGGCGCGACGGTGGCCTTCGAGAGCGAGGTGCCCGACGACGTGCCCGGCCTCGGGAGCCTCGACGAGCGACGCGACCGCCTCGCGGCGGTTCGGGAGGACATCGACCCCACCGACGGTGAGGCCGAGGTCGGCGACGGCCGAGTGCTCGTCGGCGACGTGCCGAACCTGCTTCCGCGCACGGACGCGCGCCGGGAAGCCCTCGTCGACGAGGGCCTGAAGTTCGTCCGTCGCACCTTCGACGGCGGCACGCACTACTTCCTCGTCAACACGGGTGAGAGCGCCGTCGAGGGCTGGGTGCCGCTGGCAGTCGACGCCGCCGACGTGGCGCGCTTCGACCCGATGTCCGGCGAGACGGCACCCGCCGCCGTCCGCGAGAGCGAGTCGGGCGTCGAGGTGTACTGCCAACTCCACGCGGGCGACTCGGTGGTCCTGCGCGCGTTCGATGATGAGACGCTCGACGCCGAGCCACGGGGCTACTGGCACGAGAGCGACCCCATCGAACTCGACGGCCCGTGGTCGGTGGAGTTCATCCGTGGCGGTCCGGAGCGTCCGCCGGGCGTCGAGATGGACGCCCTGCGCTCGTGGACCGAGGTGAGCGACATGCACGAGCGCTTCGCGGGCACCGCCCGCTACGAGACGACGTTCGACCGGCCCGAATCGGGCGAGGCGTGGTGGCTGGACCTCGGCGACGTGGCCGACAGCGCGACGGTGTGGCTCAACGGCGAGGAACTCGGGACCGCGCTCCGCGCGCCGTTCCGGATTCCCGTCGACGAACTCGACGCCGAGGACAACACCCTCCACGTCGAGGTGACGAGTCGCGCTGCGAACCGCGTCCGCGACTTGGACCGCCGCGGCGTGGACTGGAAGCGCTTCGGCGACATCAACCTCGTCGGCCGGGACTACGAACCGTTCGACGCGTCCGACTGGGACGTGCGCCCGGCCGGACTGCTCGGCCCAGTGACACTCGTTCCCCGCGAGGCGTTCGCCCCCGGCGCGGACTGACCGGCCGAGAGGCGAACGTTTAACTGTCGAGACGTGACAATCCGCAGAATAGAACCGATGCAGACGCAGGGATGCACGGCGTTCGAGGGGGCCCGACAGCGGTCCGGGGGCCCGAATGTCGGATAACGGTACGTTTCTGGGCGCGGTGGACCGTGGGCTGTACGCGCTGTTCTCGCGTCACGCCGACGCCACGCGCCACGGCGCGGCCCGGCGCTGGTACCGCGGCACGTCGGTGACGACGAGTTTCGACGTGTACCTCGCGCGGGCCTACGGGCTCTCGTGGGTGGCGTTCGCTCTCGCCACCGGGTGGACGCTCCTGTTGCTGAGCGCCGGCGCGCCCGGCGTCCTCGGCGCCGCGACGGCCACGATTGCGCGCCTCGCGCCGCCGCTGTCGGGCGTGGTGTCGCCGCCACTCGTGGCCGCGGTGGCGACGGCGCTCGCGGGCCTCCTCGCGAAGCGGCTGACGCTCTGGCTCGGGGGCGCCTATCTCCGGTGGGCCGCGCGGGCGCGGCGGGCCGACATCGAGCGGACGCTCCCCGGCGCGGTGCGCTACCTCCACGCGCTGGCGGCGGGGAGCCGGGACGAGCGGGCGATGCTCGCCGAAGTCGCCGACCAGCGGGCGGCGTACGGCGAGACGGCGACGGCGTTCCGCGCGGTGCTGAACAAGGCGGCGCTCACGGGGAGTCTCGGCACCGGCCTCCGCGTCGTCGCTCGCGACACGCCCGCCGAGGACACGCTGGCGCCGTTCCTCCTGAAATACCGGGAGTACGCGGATCAGGGCGACGACGCACTGGCGGAGTATCTGCGACTGGAGGGGCGGATGCTCGGCCGGCGGCAGTCCCGCGAGCGCCGGCAGGCGGAGGGTTTTCTCGAACTGCTGGCGGAACTGTTCATCGTCCTCCTCGTCCTGCCGACGCTCCTCATCATCGTCCTCACGGTGCTGAGCGTCCTCGCGCCCGGCCTCGGGCGCCCGATTCCGACGCCGGTGGGCACCGTGACGGTGCGTGTGGCGCTCGTCTACGCCTGCGCCGGCTTCGTCCTCGCCGTCGGCGCCGTCGCGGCGTGGCTGGTGCAGGAACTCAGCCCGCCGAACGCCCGCGCGGCGACGCACCCTCGGAGCGACGGGTGGACGGCGATGGCCCGGAACGCGCTCCGAAACCCCGCCGACGCCGCCGTGTTCGCGGTCCCCCTCGCCGTCGGGGTGGCGCTCACGGCGTGGCGGACCGGCGCGACGGCGGTGGACGTGGCGCTGTTGGGCTACGTCGCCTACGGACTCCCCGTCGGCGGGGTGGCGCTCCGCCGAGCGCGCATCGACGACGAGAAGGACCGGGAAATCAAGGACTTCGTCCACGCCGTCTCCGGCCACGTGGCGCTTGGCCGGCCGTTCCCCGACGCCGTGGAACACGTCGCCCGCGACGTGGACCTCGGCGAACTCGGCGACGACGTGGCCGACCTCGCGTTCAACATCCGGGTGAGCGGCCGGAGTGACGACGTGCAGGGCGCCGCGATGTCGCAGTTCGTCGAGCGCGTGGGGACCCCGCTGGCCGAGCAGACGGTCGGCCTCGTCACCGGTGCCCTCGACGTGGGCGCGGACCCCGAGACCGTGTTCGACACGCTACAGGCCGAAATCGGGCGCCTCTACCACGAGAAGCGGGCGCTCCGGGCGAATCTGGCCGTCTACGTCGCCGTCGGCTGGACGACGGCCATCCTCGTCGTCGGGGTGACCATCGCCATCAATCGCTACGTGCTGGACAGTTTCGATCAGTTGGCCACCGTCTCGGGCGCGATGGGCGGGTTCGTCCTCGACCCGGCGGCGGTGGACCCGGCGCGGGACCGCTTTCGCTTCTACGTCGTGACGCAGGCGACGATGCTCGCCTGCGGGTGGTTCGCCGGTTTCGCCAACCGGGGGCGCTACGACGCACTGCTCCACTCCGCGTCGCTGGTCCTCGTCGCGCACGTCGTCTTCAGGCTCTCGGGGGCGGTCTGAGTGGCTCGCACCCGCGCCCAGTCGAACGTCGTCGGCGTCGCCCTGTTGGTGGGCGTGACGGCGGTCAGTCTCGGCCTCGTCGCCGCCAGCGCCGGCACCGTCCTCGACGCGCAGACGGCGCGCGCCGACACCGCCCGCGTCGCCGACGGCCTCGACGACGCCGTGCGCCCGGCCGAGACGACCGGGGTCCGAGAGCGCCGCCTCGCGATTCGAGACGGGTCCTTCGAGACGGTGCCCCGCGAACTCCGGATTCTCCGCGGGGAGACTGTGGTCGCGGAGCGCTCGATTGGCGCCCTGCGCTTCGAGAACGCCGAGGGAAGCGCCACGTTCGTCGCTGGCGCGATATTCCAGCGAAGCGGGGGGACCGCACTCCGCAGACCGCCCGGCGTCCGCCTGACGGACGGTCTGCTGGTGGTGAACGCGCCCACGCTCCGGGGCGACGCCGCCTACGCCGTCAGCGGCACGGCGACGGTGACAGTCCAGACGCGAGTGTCACACGACCGGACGACCCTCGGTCCCGGCAACTACAGCGTGGCTATCGAGACGGCGTCGCCGGCCCCGTTCGCTCGCCACTTCGAAGACCGAGGTCTGTCGGTCGAGCGCCGCGACTTCGACGGTGACGGCGTCGAGAGTGTCGTCGTGGCGTTCCCGGTGGCCGACCGCCTCCTGCTGTTCACGCACCGCACCGAGGTGGCGATTCGTGGCTGACCGCGCGGTGTCCCCCGTCGTCGGGAAGGTGCTCGAAATCGGCCTCGTCCTCCTGTTCGCGACGGCGGTGACGGCGGCGGTTTCGGGCAGCGTGGTCCCACACGCACGGACGGCCGCCGGCGACGAACTGGCCGACCGGACGCTCGCGACGGCCGCGACGGGCGTCGAGGACGCCGTGCCCGAAGCGGGCCGGAACGTGAGCGCGACGGCGCACCTCGACCTTCCGGACCGAATCCGCGGCGAGTCGTACACGCTCCGAACCGAGGGGCGGACGCTCGTCCTCGACCACCCCCACGCGGGCGTCGGGGCCACGCACCGTCTCGCGCTTCCGACCCGCGTCGCGGCGGTGCGCGGCACCGTCGAGAGCGACGAGTCAGTCGTCGTGCGCGTCACGTCGACGCCGGCGGGCCTCGTCGTGGAGGTGACGGCGGCGTGACCCGCGGACAGGCCAACCTCGTCGCCCTCGCGGTGGCGATGCTCCTCCTCACCGCCGCAATCGGTGTGACGCTGGCCGTCGCGACGGGCGCCTTCGCCACGGCCGACGCGAACGCCCGGGACCGTGCCGCCGCGGCGGGCGTCGCGGAGCGGCTCGTCGCCGCCGACGGTTCGCTGACGGTGCGCGAGAACGTCCTGAACGGGAGCGAGGTGGCGACCCTCGACGCCGAGGCGCTCCGGGCGGCGGTCCCGGCGACCCGTGACCGGGCCGTCCGGGTGCGCCTCGACGGCGAGACGCTGGTCGAGACGGGCGACCCGACCGGTCCGACCGTCAGGCGACTCGTGCTAGTCGAACGGCGACGGACCATCACGCGGACGGTGGCCGCCGACATGAACGGCACGTTCCGGGTCGCCCCGACGGGGGTTGTGACGGTGACCGTCGAGCGGTCGGCGGGCGTCGAGACCATCACCGCGAACGGCCGCGTCGTCGCCCACGACCCGGTGGCGCTGAACGGCACCATCGAACTCGACGTGCGCCGGGACCGGCCGACCGCCCTCGCGTTCAACGGGTCGAATCCGACCGGGACGGTCCGGGTGCGAACGCACCCGTGGGAGACCGAGCAGGCGGTACTGGAGGTGACCGTCGATGCGTAGAGGGCAACTGTCGCTCTCCGTCATGGAGGCCGGCATCGGCGTCCTCCTGCTGACGGCCGTCGCGGCGGGGTTCTTCCTCGTCGGCGACGGCGCGGACGGCCGGGCAGCGGCGCAACTCGACACGTACGCCCACGACACCGCCGTGGTGCTGACGGCGGCGGGCGACGGCGGCCCGCAGGTGGACCGTGCGCTCCGGTCGGCGGCGGCGTGGGAGACGAACCGGACGGCGATTCGGAACCGTGCGGCGGCGCTCTTGCCTGCGAACGTGCTGTTCCGCGTCGAGACGCCCCACGGCGCCGTCGGCTATCCGGCACCCGAAAATCGGCCAGTCGGCGTCGAGCGCGTGCCGACGGCGGCGGGGACGGTGACCGTCCGGGTGTGGTATCCGTGACCGAACGCGGCCAACTCGTCGTCCTCGCGGCGGCGCTGGTGGCGGTGGCGCTGTTGCCGATGGTGGCGGCCTACCTCCAGTTGGGCTACCAGCCGACCACCGCGGCCGACAGGGGGGTCGGTGACCCGGCGGCGACGACCGAGCGAGCGCTGTCGGACGCTCTCGCGCGCCCGGCGACGAACGTGTCCGACAGGAACTGGTCGGCGCGGGGCGCCGCCTCGCTGACGGTGCGGCGTGCGCTCGGCCCGACGTTCAGGGCGATTCGGAACGCCGGCCCGCCCGACGCCGCCACACGCGTCGCGTTCAACGACACCGCGGCCCGGCGCGTCGCCGAGACTGCCTGCCCAGCGGGACCGAACCGCCAATTCGGGCCGTGTCGGGGTATCGGGGGCGTCGTCGTACAGGCTCGGGAGAACCGCACGCACCTCGTCGCGGTGGCGGTGGACGTGACGCGGGCGAGCGCCGACGGTCGGACGGCGGCGACGCTCGTCGTCTTCCGATGAGTCAGGCTCGGACGGCCCGGCGGGCACGGCGCCCGGCGAGGAGAACGACGAGGGCGAGCGCCATCGCCACCTCGACGAGCATCGCCGTCCCGATGGAGAAGCGCTCCGCGAGGACGCCGACCGTCGCGGGCGCGACGAGGAAGCCCACCTGCCCCGCGACCATCGCGAGTGCGTTCACGGGACCGGTGAACTCGGGGACGGCCGTCACGCCCCACGTCAACAGGAGCGGAAAACAGGCGGAGACGAAGAACCCGGCGGCGAAGACGCCCGCCAGAAACGGGAGCGTCGGCATCGGGCCGACGCCGAACAGGACCGCCAGCAAGAGGGCGAGGGCCGCGGCGGCCCCGAGGACCACGTCCGGCGGGTCGTAGCGGTCGGCGACGCGGCTGAACGCGAACCGGCCGGGGACGTACGCCGCGAGGAACGCCGAGAGCGAAACGTTCGCGGCCGTTCGCGGGAGGAAGTCGGCGGCGTAGTACGGGAGCCACGCGAAAAACGTGCTCTCGATGCCCCCGACCAGAATCACCGTCAGCGACATCCCCACGACGGCGGGCCGGTCGAACAGCGGCCGGAAGTCCGCGAGCGTGAACGCGCTCTCGGTCCCGGCGCCCGTGGGGAACTCGGCGTGCCACGCGACGACGGCCACGGCGAGGAAGACGGTGCCCAGCGCGTAGTACGTCAGCCGCCACGACCCGAGTGCCAGCGCCGCGGTAGCGAGGACGGGACCGAGCGTCGCGCCGACGGCCCACGCCATCGCCTCCAGCGTGAACACGCGACCCCGGGACTCCGGATAGAGGCGGCTGAGAATCGGCCGGTCGAGGCCGCGAACGAGGCCGACGGCGGCGCTTCTGAGGCCGACGAACGCGAGAAGCGAGACGAACGAGGAGGCGGTACCGAGGAGGAACAGCGTCGCGCCCGAGAGCGCCAGCCCGGTGGCGACAGTCGCGCGCATCGGCAGGCGCCCCGCGAGGACGCCCACTACGACGACGGGACCGACGAAGCCCAGCGTCGCGACGGGCGTCAGCAGGCCGAGTTGGACCTCCGAGACGCGGAACGCGACTTCGAACGTGGGGACGAGCGCACCCCGGGCCTGAAGCGCGGCGCCGCCGCTGGCGACAGCGACGAACAGCACCGCGGTCCAGACGCGGCGGCGGTCGGCCTCGGTCACGGCCAGACTGTGACCGGGGGCGTCGAAAAGGCTACGGGCTCACTCGGGACCGACGGCCTCCCCGAACCCCCACTCGTCGGCCCGGTCGGCCGCCTCCTCGCGGGCCCGCTCCCGGATGGCCTCGATTTTCTCCTCGTTCTCCAGAAACGCGCCGACGGCGTCGGGAGAGGCCGCGCCCGCATCGCCGGCGTCGTCGGGGGCGGCCCGGCGCGTTCGCTCGGCGAGTGCGGCGTCGGCGGCGAGGATGTCCGCGGGCACTCCCGTATCGACGGCCGCGTCGGCGTCGGGGTCCGGGCCGGGCGGATGCTCGTGGAGGGTGACGCGATACGGACCCGATACGGCGGTGTCGGCCACGGCGTCCGGCCCGCGACGCCCCGTACCGGTGTGGGCGGCGGCGACGGGGGCGCCGTCGCGCAGGGCGAGAACGCCCGCACCGTCGCCGTCGAGGAGGAGCGTGTCCTGCGGTTCGAGGACGGCGTAGCCGGTGAGCGACCGGTCGAGTGCGGCCGCCAGCGCCGCGCCCGCGTCGGCGACAACCCGGTCGTAGATGACCGCGCCGGCGGGCCTCATGGCTCCTCGGGGACGACGGCCTGTCGGAACCGCTCGGCGACGGCCCCCGAGTCGCCGGAGCGCACGTCGATGGCCGCCGCGGCCGCCCGGAACGCGGCGGCGGCCTCGCTGTCGGGCGCGTGTTCAAGCAAGGGCCGCCCCGCCCGGCGCGCCGCGGGCGCCGCGTCGTCTTCGGGGACGGCGCCGAGCGTCGGCCCCTCGAAGTAGTCGGCGCCCGTCGCCTCGACTTCTTCGACGGCGGCGGGGTCGCGGACCCGATTGAACAGGACGCCGGCGACCCCCGTGTCGTAGGACACGGCGTACTCCTGCACCTTGAGGCCGTCGCTGAGGGCCGGGACCGTCGGCTGGAGGACGAGGACGACCCGGTCTGCCAACACGATGGGGAGGACGGCGCTCTTCGACCCGAGGGTCGCGGGGGAGTCGAGGAGTAAGACGTCGGTGTCGGCCGCGAGGTGCGCGACCACGTCCCGGAGGCGCCCGGGATCAGCGGCCGCGAAGTCGGCGAGGTCGGTGCCACACGGCACGACCCGCATCCCGAAGCGCTCGTAGGTGGCGTCGGCAACCGTCGCGTCGGTGTCCTCGACGAGCAAGTCGTGGAGCGTCGTCTCCGCGTCGTCGAGGCCCGCGTGGAACAGGAGGTTCGCCATCCCGGTGTCGGCGTCGATGACGGTGACGTCGTACTCCTCAGCCAGCGCCATCCCGAGCGCAAGGGTCGCCGTCGTCTTTCCGGTTCCCCCTTTGCCGCTTGCGACGGCGAGCGCCTCGACCATGGGCGCCCATCGGAGCGGGCGAAAATTACTCTTCGGTCTCCGAACCGGTCCAGAGCAGCGAGGAGACGACGCCCGGGCGGTCCATCAGCGGCGCGAGTCGCTCGTCGGCCTCCTCGCGCGCGGCCCTGATGTCGGCCGGCAGGTCACCGGGCCGGGCGTCCTCCGTGGCGTGTTCGCGGCTCTGCTCGTACAGGCGCGAGACGGCGTCGCGGTAGGCGCCGACGGACTCCGCCCTGTCGATGGCGTCGGACACCTCGTCGGGCCGAACCGGCCGGACGAGGATCTCGTCGAACGCGAGGGTCGGAAGCCCCTCCGGCGGCGAGTCCGTGAACAGCAGTACCGCCGGCACCGCCGGATCGCCGAACGTCCCGTCTCTGAGCGCCCGGAACAACGCCGTCGCGCCGTCCATCGTCGCGTCGAGGACGACGGCGCGCGGGGTGCGCTCGGCCAGCGTCTCGCGCGCTGCCGTCACTGACTCCGCCTCGAGCACCTCCACGTCGGCGTCACGGGCCGCCCGCTCGCACGCCCGCGCCGCGTCTCCGGTGACGACGAGGAGGATCACGTATCACGTTGTGAACAGCACCGAGACATAATACTTTGGGAACGGGCATGAAATTATCAATCTTCCGGGGGCTCCCCCGACGGTATCCCCCGATTCGATGGCGCCGGTCGGCGCGAGTCGAACGCAGTTTTACGTGTCGCTCAGAGAACGTCTCCGAGGATGACCTGATCGTTTCTGACCGCCGTCACCTCGGACTCGTCGAAGCGGTGGTGCGGGTCGTCGGGGTCCCAGCCGAGTTCGTCGGCGAGTTCGTCGTGGACGTGGTTCCAGTCCGGGTCCACGTAGACGGTGTCGCCCGCTACGTCGGTCACCACACCGATGCGTTCGGTCTCGTGGACGACTTCCTTGCCGCGGTCGTCGCCCGTGAGTGTCACTGTCACACTCGGGCACGTCGGACGGCGGCAGGAAAACCGCTCTGGCCGCGTCCGAACTGTTTTCTCGCGAGCGTCCCGAACGGGAGTATGGCGGAAGCGCTGATACTGGTGGGGCTACTGGTCGCGGTGTTCGTCGGCTACAACATCGGCGGGTCGTCGACCGGCGTCGCCTTCGGTCCGGCCGTCGGCAGTCGAATCGTCAGGAAAGTCACCGCCGGCGCGCTGTTCACCGTGTTCGCGTTCCTCGGCGCGTGGACCATCGGCCGGAAGGTCATCACGACGATGAGTTCCGAAATCGTCGCGGCGTCGGCGTTCACGCCCGCAGCGAGCGTCGGCGTTCTCTTCTTCACGGGGTTCGCGCTCCTCATCTCGAACCTCTACGGCGTGCCGGCCTCGACCTCGATGACGGCCGTCGGAGCGATCGTCGGTCTGGGGTTGGCGACGGGGACGCTCAACGCCGCGCTGATGTTCACCATCCTGTCGGCGTGGATCGTCGCCCCCCTCGTCGCCGTCCTCACGGGCGCGTTCATCGGGCGGTACGCGTACCCGTATCTCGACGCCAAGTTCGCGTTCGGTCGCCTAACGAACCCGCTCATCGCCATCGACACGCAGGGGACCGTCCCGCGGCTGTCGGTCGACGAGGGCGTGGCACCGCGGGACGTCCTCGGGTCGACGCTCGTGGTCGCCATCGCCTGTTACATGGGGTTCAGCGCGGGGGCCTCGAACGCCGCGAACGCGGTCGCGCCCCTCGTCGGGAACGGCGCCATCGGTGCCAGCCCGGGGATTCTGGTCGCCGTCGGGGCCATCAGCGTCGGCGGGTTCACCATCGCGCGCCGGACGCTGGCGACGGTCGGCGACGACGTCACCGACTTGCCGATTCTCGCCGCCCTCATCGTCTCCACGGTGGGCGCGACGATCATCACCGTCCTCTCGTGGCTCGGGATTCCGGCCAGCCTCGCGGTCAGCACGACCAGTTGCATCATCGGCCTCGGCTGGGGCCGGGCGAGTCGTGCCCGCACGCTCAAGGAAATCGCGACGCCCTCCGCGGAAGACTCCGTCCCGGAGGTCGCCACCGGCGCGCTCAAGTCGCCACCGGCGACGGACGGGGAGGAGACGGCCGCGAGTCCGACCGTCGGCGAACTCGCCGAGGGCGAGGTCCCCGACCCGGAGAAACAGCAGGTTCCCGAATCGCGCGTCCCCGACGTCGGGGAGGAGAACCCCGAGGAACTGTCCGCCGAGAGCCTGTTCGACCCCGCGGCGACGGCCCGCATCGTGGCGCTCTGGGTCATCACGCCCTCGATTTCGGTCGTTAGCGCCTTCGTACTGTTTTCGCTGCTCGGGTGAGGGGGTCGGGTATCGGCGAACCGTCGGCACTCTCTGTCCGATTCTGCCGTGAACCGACGCGAGAATCAGTCCGCCCTCCCCGATTCTGAACGCCGTCAGACGGTCCGGGCATGCGGCGCTACGCGCCGTTCCGGAACTGCGACTGACGTGCTCAAATCGGATCGGGAGCCGTTTCACTGCTCACTTCGTTCGCAGGAAAAGTCCGCCCTCCCCGATTTGAACGGGGGACAAGTCGATCTACAGTCGACTGCTCTACCAGTCTGAGCTAAGGGCGGGCGCATCCAAGAGTAGGCGCCGTCGCGGACTTAAGGATTCTCATTCAGAGTGCGAGGAACACGGCCGTGAAGCCGAGCGCGTAGGGCAGGCCGCTCAGGAGTCGGTCGTCGAGCAGTTCGCCGGCCAACAGTCCGTTGCCGATGGCCTGAAAGAAGGTTCGGACCACGTCGGGGTCGACGCGCAGTTCGCCCACGAGGATGTGGTCGGGACGCTGGTGAAGCGCCTCCGAGAGCAGTTCGTCCGCGTCGACGGTGGGCCGGTCCTCGCCCACGTCGGACTCGCGGGTGGTCGTCGCCACCCAGTTCTCGTGGGGGAGCCCGATTTCGCGCGTCTCCTCGATGGTGACCACCTTGTGGTCCGGCGGGACGAACAGCGACGCGGCGTTCATCGACGTGGTCTTGCCCGACGCCGTCGGCCCGGCGAAGACGACGGAGGAGTTGTGCTCGATGGCGAGCCAGAGATACCCATCTGCTCGACGGAGAACGTCCCCAGATCGACGAGTTCGGTGGGCGTAAACGGCTCTTCGCGGAACTTTCGGAGCGTGAAGTTCGACCCCCGCGTCGCCACGTCCGACGCGAGCGTGAGTTGGATGCGGGACCCGTCGGGGAGCGTCGTCGTCAGCAGGGGGCGGGCCGCCGAGAGGTGTCTGTCGGCGCGTTGCGCGAGGCGGGCGGCGATGCCGTCGAGGCGGTCCGCGCCCCACGCCCGGTTCGTCTCGACGTCGCCGTGGTCCGCGTGGAAGACGTACGCCGGCCGGTCGCTCCCGTTACAGGACAGGTCTTCCCCCGCAGAGTCATAGATGAACGGGTCCACCGGCCCGTAGCCCACGAAGTCGGACAGGAAGTAGTCGCGCAGTTTCACGAGGGTGGCGTCGGCCACGCCGGCGCCGTAGTCGGCGATGTCGCTGTCGAGAGCGTCGAGAAAGCCTCCTCGCGGGCGTTCGCGCCTGACATTCACCGAACACGTGTACGGCAACCGTTTAGCGGCTTGTGGCCCCCGACGCGCGTCAGACGCTCGGGAAGGTTGAAATAGGAAGGGCGTCAATAGGGGACACGGTCGATGAGCAAGATCACGTTCCGGGCCGACGACGACCTCGTGGACCGCGTCGAAGCGCTCGACGCCTCCAAGAGCGAGGTCATGCGCGCGGCCCTGCGCTCGTACCTCGACGGCGACGCCGAGGCGGCGAGCGGCGCGTCCGGATCCATCGACGAGATGGTGGCCGAACGCGTGGACGACATCGTGGCGGACCGGGTGGAGGAGCGAGCGCCTGCCCGCGACGTGAACGTAAACATCTCCGTGGAGACGCCCGACGCCGGGGGCGTCGACGCGGACGTCGAACGCGGCGGGGAGCGCCGGCCCGACCGGAGCCCCGCCGCTGGCTCGGCCGGCGCCTGCTCGCAGTGCGGCGAGGACCTGTCGCGAGACCACGTCTTCTGCCCGAACTGTGGGGAGAAGGCGGCCCGCCGCACCTTCTGTGAGTGCGGCGACGAACTCCGGTCGGACTGGTCGCACTGTCCCAGTTGCGGGCGTCGGACGGCCTCGGCTGACGTACTCGACGGGTAAGACACCGCGTTTACACCGGCCGTTAACTTTTTTAAGTATGCGCGGAATGGTGAGTGTACGTAAGACGGCCTGTCTTACACAGGTGTGACGCGGAACGCGGCTCACGCCGCCGTTCCCGACACCCGTAAGACGCCGTGCGGCGAGGTCCGGTGGGCCGTCTTACCACCAGGGGGAAACCAACAATGGAACGCGTCACTCTCCGAATCCCGAAACAGCAGATCGAGGAAGTCGAACAGATGGTCGAGCGCGGCCAATTCCCGAACCGGAGCGAGGCCATCCGGTCGGCCGTTCGGGAGATGCTCAGCGAGCAGCGCGAGGTCAAGGACAACAACACGAAGACGTGGGCGAGGGTCTAAGATGGATTCAATCGTCAACGACGCGCTCGAACACTCGGAGCGCGAATCCCGCGAACTCGACGACAGCGACGCCTCGGAGTTCGGCGACCCGCGCATCGTCATCGTCGGCTGTGGCGGCGCCGGCAACAACACCGTCAACCGCCTGTACAACATCGGTGTCGACGGCGCGGACACCGTCGCCATCAACACCGACAAGCAGCACCTCCAGATGATCGAAGCCGACACGAAGATTCTGGTCGGCAAGTCCCTGACCAACGGCCTCGGCGCCGGCGGCGACCCCAACATGGGGGAGCGAGCGACCGAGATGGCACAGGGGACCATCAAGGAAGTGCTGGAGAACGCGGACCTCGTCTTCGTGACCGCGGGGATGGGCGGCGGCACCGGCACCGGCGCCGCGCCCGTCGTCTCCAAAATCGCGAAGGAGGAGGGCGCCATCGTCGTCGGGATGGTCTCGACGCCGTTCAACGTCGAACGCGCCCGCACCGTGAAGGCCGAGGAAGGGCTCGAACGCCTCCGCAACGAGGCCGACTCCATCATCGTCCTCGACAACAACCGCCTGCTCGACTACGTGCCGAACCTGCCCATCGGCAAGGCGTTCTCGGTGATGGACCAGATCATCGCCGAGACGGTCAAGGGCATCTCCGAGACCATCACCCAGCCCTCGCTCATCAACCTCGACTACGCCGACATGACGTCCATCATGGACCAGGGCGGCGTGGCCGTGATGCTGGTGGGTGAAACGCAGGACAAGAACAAGACCGAGGAAGTGGTGAAGGACGCGATGAACCACCCGCTCCTCGACGTGGACTACCGCGGCGCCTCGGGCGCCCTCGTCCACATCACCGGCGGCCCGGACCTCGCGCTTCGCGAGGCCGAGGGCATCGCCGAGAACATCACCGAACGCCTCGACGCGAGCGCCAACGTCATCTGGGGCTCCCGCATCGAGGAGGAGTACAAGGGCAAGGTCCGCGTCATGGCCATCATGACCGGCGTCCAGAGCGCGCAGGTGCTGGGCCCGTCCACCCAGAAGCAGGCCGACAAGTCACGCGCGAGCATCGAGGGCGTCGAGAACGACGCCGCCCAGAACGCCCAGACGGAGTGGAGCGAAACCGACGGCGGCGAACCCGAAGTCGAGACGGAGAACGGCCTCGACGTCATCCGGTAACCGCCCGGGCGACGCCCCGGCCATCGTCGCCATTTCGCCGTTTTATTCACGCCAGCGCGTCCAACAGCGTGCACTTCCGGCAGCGGTCGCCGGCCGTCGTCGCGCCACAGGACTCACAGGTGCCGTACTCCGCGCCGTCGTCGCCGCTGTACCGCGCGGCGGCCAGCGACGCCATCTCCTCGTATCCGGCCATGATGGAGTGTCGCGTGCCGGGGTGCTCCTCTTCGAGTGCGAGCAGGTGCTCCTGAATCTCCGCGCGGAACGACTCGCTGGAGTGGGGACACTCCGCGACGTGCGCGGGCAGGCCGCGCAACTGGGCGTACAGCGCCACCTCCTTCTCGGGCACGTCGCGGAGGGGTTTCGCCCGCGGAATCATGTCGGCCGGTTCGGTGCGCGCCTGCAGGGGGCCATCGCTCTCCTCGAAGGGGCCGAGGCTGGCGTCGTAGTGGCGGGCCATCTGCTCGACGTTGCCCTCGAAGACGTTCATCAGCGCCGTCTCCGCCTCGTCGTCGAGGTTGTGCCCGGTGAGGAGCTTGTCCGCGCCGTACTCGTCGGCGTAGTCGGCGAGCAAGTCCCGCCGGAACACGCCGCAGTAGGCGCAGGCGGCCATCCCCATCGGGTCGTCCTCCACCACGTCGTCCATCTCGACGCCGAACTCCTCGGCGTAGCT
The DNA here is from genome assembly GCA_042216675.1 of Halobacteriaceae archaeon. Taxonomy (GTDB): domain Archaea; phylum Halobacteriota; class Halobacteria; order Halobacteriales; family Halobacteriaceae; genus JBDGTS01. Next base: position 103,458 of record JBDGTS010000020.1, read on the forward strand.
CACCAGTTCGTGTCTGACGTCGAGGTCCGCGGTCAGGTCCTCGCAGGCGGCGACGCTCTCGTCGCGGTAGCCCTCGATGCCCTCGTGAATGGTGAGCGCCACCAGCTCGACGCGGGGGTCCTCGGCGAACGTCTCGTGGAGAATCTGGGTGAGGACGACGCTGTCCTTGCCCCCCGAGAGGCCGACGACCCACGTCTCGGGGTCCTCGGGCGTCGCGTCGCGGGGGAGGAGGCTGTCCTCGCGGACGCGCTGTCGGACCCGGCGCTCGACGGACTCCAGAAAGTGGGGCTCACAGAGATGGCTCCCCGAGTAGGCCGCGTGCATCACGGCCGGCCGGTCGCACTTGGTACACTCCATTGGCGAACCGTTGCGGACGGGCGGGTTTCACCGTTACGACGCGCTATAAACCACATGTCGCGATAGTAAATCGGGGTGCGGCCCCAGACCGACCGCGAGAGCAACCCTTATTCGCCGCGTGGGCCATGTACGAGCATGTCTTCCACAGAGACCGTCGTTGTGACGGGCGCACGCGGTCGGTTCGGGAGTCGAACGGCCGCGTCACTCGCGGAGGCCGGGCACGACGTCGTCGCCGTCGACCTGACGGCGCCCGACGAGACGTACGAGAACATCACCTTCCACGCCGTGGACCTGACCGACGAGGAGCGAACGCGCGGGGTCATCGCCGACGCCGACCCCGCACACGTCGTCCATCTCGGCGCCATCCCGAGTCCGAACCGGGGCGACAACGTCTACGAGAACAACTCCATCTCGGCGTACTACGTCCTCGACGAGGCGGGCAAAGTCGGCGCCGACGTGGTGCAGGCGTCGAGCGAGAGCGCGTACGGCTTCCCGTTCGCGGCGGAGCCACGCCTGCCCGACTACCTCCCAATCGACGAGGCCCACCCGATGCGCCCGGAGGACCCCTACGGCGTCTCGAAAGTCGTCGCCGAAGAACTCGGGGCGATGGTCGCCCGGCGATACGGCATCTCCGTCGCGTCGTTCCGCCTCTCGAACATCATGTACCCCGGCAACTACACCGTCCTTGACGGGCGCGGGGACCTCTCGAACGGCGTCGGCAACTTCTGGTCCTACGTCGACGGGCGCGACTGCGTCTCGGCGGTCGAGGCCGCGATGGAGGCCGATATCGAGGGGCACGAACCGTACATCATCGCCGCGGCGGAGAACCACCTCGACCGGCCGACGCGGGAGGCGTTCGAGGAGTTCTTCGGCGAAGTTCCCGAACCGTGTGACCTCACGGGCGAGGAATCAGCGCTCTCGGTGGCGAAGGCGCGCGCCGAACTGGACTGGGAACCCGAGCATACGTGGCGCACGGCGGCCGAGGAGGAGTTCTCGGAACCGCCGTTCGCGGCGGACTGAGGCCCCTCACTCCAGCGGGTTCGTCCCGAGGACGTTCAGGACCGCGAGCGTTCCGACGGCGAGGGCGACCAGAATCACCGCCAGCGGGAACGCGTGGTCCAGCCCGAGCGTCGTGAACGACACCCAGATCTGGACGGGCATCGTCCGCGGGTAGTACGCGAGCATCACCGTCGCGCCGAACTCCCCCATCGACCGGGCGAAGGCGAGGGTGACACCGGCGACGATGCCCGGCCACGCGAGGGGCAGGGTCACCTGCCTGACGGCGGCGAGGCGGTCCTTCCCCAGCGAGCGGGCGGCCTGTTCGAGGCTCCGGTCGACGCTCTCGAAGGCCGCCTTCGCCGTGACGACGACGAACGGCGAGGCGACGAAGGTCTGGGCCAACACGACGCCGACGAGCGACCGGGTGAGGGGGACGCCGTGCGCCGCGGCGGTGCGCCCGAGCAGGGTGCCCGGCCCGACGACGGTGAGCAACAGCATTCCGCTGACGACGGGCGGGAGGACGAGGGGCAACACGACGAGCGCCGTCACCAGCGTCTTGAAGCGGCCGTCGGCCCGCGCCAGCCAGTAGGCCAGCGGGAGGCCGAAGGCAGTGGCGACGGCGGTACTGATCAGCGACGCCGCGAGCGAGGTCCCCGCGGCGGAGACGACGGTCGGGTCGCGCAGGCGGCCGAGTACCGCGCCCGGCGAGCGTCCGAGGAGGAGCGATGAGAGCGGGAGCAGGTAGTAGACGAGCAACACCCCGCCGAGCAGGAGCGTCGTCGAGAGCCAGTCGAACCGGCCCGCCGTCTCAGTGCGCGAGTTCGTCGGGAGCATGAGGAGTGAACCGGGGGTAGCCGTCGGGGACGCCGAAGCCGAAGGCCGAGAGGTAGTCGCCGGCGACGTGACGACGGAACGTCTCGCGGACCGCGGGCGACGAGCGCCGAACTGTCGCAGCGTAGCGGATGACGTCGCCACGGACGACGGTTCCGTCGGGGAGTTCGTAGGTGGTGCGGGCGTACCGGTCGGCGCGGGCGGGGTCGCTCAGGTTCACCGCCGGGGGGAGCGGCCGGTAGTCGTAGCCCCTGTCGTGGACCATCGTGCGGTACGTGATGGCCGCGTCGATACCGCCCGTCTCGAACTGGCTGACGAGCTGCGTCTCGGGGTACAGTTGGTCGCGCGACGGAATCGCGTCGCGAAGGTCGATGTCAGCGTCGTAGTGGTCGGTAGCGAGTTCGAGCGCGAACAGCGTCCGGTAGCCGAGGGGGTCGAGGTCCGGGTCGGTGCGCCCGAAGCGCACGTCGTCGCGCAGGAGTGGCCGGTACCAGTCGTCGGCCCGGGCGACGCGGCGCCCGCCCGGCGTGTCGGCGTTGTACGCGAGGACGAGCGCGTTCGTCGCGAACGCCGCGTGCCAGTCCGCGTCGAGCCCGTCGAACAGCGCGGGGTCGGCCAGCGAGAGGACGTCGGGGTCCTTCGCGCCCGACGCGACGAGGCGGGCGGCGTGCGCCGACCCGCGCGCCTCGACGCGGAGCGCCCGGTCAGTGGCGGGCCGCAGACCGTTCTCCACGGCGTTGGTCAGGCTCCCGGCGACGAGCATCGAGACGGGTGCGCCCTCGCCGACGACGCTCGCACAGCCGGCCCCAACGCCGAGGGCACCCGCCACCCCCGCGAGCACTGCGCGTCGGCCCACGGAGGTGGTCATGTCCAGCCGTTCGGCTAAGCGGTGGATAAACCTGACTGATGGCGCCGTATTTCGTCCGAAACACCCATCCCAACCGAAAAATCCGCCCGGCCGTCACTCCGCGAGTTCGCGGTCCCGCACGACCAGCACCGGCGCGACGGCGCCCTCGGCGACGCGTTCGGCGTCGTCGCCGAACAGGGCCGCGAGCAGGCCCGCCTCGCCCTCGCCCATGACGATGACGTCGAACTCGCCCGAGCGCTCGACGATGGCGCGCACCGGCGCCTCGGGGGCCGTCGTCTCGACGCGAAGTTGGTCGGCCGGGAGCCCCCTGTCGCGGAGGCTCCGGCGGGCGTCGTCGACGGCGGCGTCCGCGTCGAAGCCCTCGCTATCGAGGCCCCAGAGCGTCACCGACCCCTCGCCGTCGGCGAGGAGCGTCGCTACGAGGTCGGCCAGTCTACCCCGGTCGGTGGCGCCCCGAATCGGTACCAGCACGTCGTCCACCTCGCCGACGGGGTTCGGGAGGAGGATGGCGGTGACGCCCTCCTCGGCGGCGACGCGCGAGACGGTCTGGTCCCGGTCGTGGGTGAACGCCACGCGCGTCTCCACCTCGCGGCCGGCCTCGCGGAACACGTGGGCGACGTCCTCGGCGGCCTCGCGGGCGCGGTCCTCGAACTGCATGCTCGCCTGTTCGGTCGGCGTCTGCTCGGGGAGGACGTGGTAGCCGAGCACCACCACCTCCGCGGGCGCGAGGAACTCGACGAGGGACTCCGAGATGGACTCGCCCTCCAGCACTTGGACGGGGACGAGCACGCGGGGCGGTTCGCGGATGGCGAGGTCGGACATTCAGAGCACCCCCTTGAGTCGCACGTCGCTCGCGTAGTACTTGTACCACCCGGCCGACGCGAGCATGATGGCGACGCCGATTACCTGCGAGGCCGTCTGCATGAACCCGATGAGCGCGAAACTCGCGAGGGCGCCGAGGCCCGCGACGAGGGGGTACGCCGGCACCCGGAAGTCGGGGTCGTACCACGCCGGTTCGTCGCGGCGCATCGCGATGAGCGCCACGCACATCAGCCCGTACATGACGAGGTGGAGGAACGACGCCACCTCCGCGAGCACCTCCACTTCGCCGAGGGCGACGAGGGCCAACACCGGGCCGCCGGCCATCGCCAGCGCGACGTGTGGCGTGCCGTACTGCAGATTGACCCGGCTCGCCCGCTGGGGGATGAGCGCGTCCTTGCTCACCGCGAAGACGGCCCGCGAGGTGGAGAGGATGGACGCGTTCGCGCTCGACACGGTGGCGAGGAGACCCGCAAGCAGGATTGCGATTGCCCCCGGCGTGCCGGCGAAGTAGCGGGCCACCTCGACGATGGCCGTCTCGCCGAAGCCGGCCAGTTTCCCGCTTCCGAACGCGCTCGTCGACACAAAGATTGTGGCGACGTAGAGGACGCCGACGATGAGCACGGAGCCGATCATCGCCAGCGGGAGATTGCGACCGGGGTTCTTGATGTCGCCGGCCACCGTCGCCACCTGCGCGAAGCCGAGGTAGGAGGTGAACACCAGCGCCGCCGTCGTGAGCATCGGCATCGGGCCGAACGGCATGAACGTCTCGGGGGCGCTCTCGGCGCCGAAGACACCGACAGCGTCGAGGCCGCCGTAGCCGAGGAACAAGACGAGGATGCCCAACAGCAGTCCGACGACGTAGTTCTGGAGTTTCGTCGCGTTCTCCGTCCCGACGAGGTTCAGCGCCGTCAGCAGGACGCCGAAGACGAGTGCCAACGGGACGACGACGCTCGCGCTCCCGAGGTTCACGCCGGCCTCCGCGAGGAGCGCCGCCGCGTAGTTGCCGAACCCGACGAGGTAGAACGCCGTCGCGAACACCAGCCCCAGCCAGATGCTGATGCCGACGATAGCGCCCGGGAGCGCCCCCAGCCCCCGGGAGATGAAGTAGTAGCCGCCGCCCGACTTCGGCATCGCCGTCGCCAACTCGGAGGCGGGGAGCGCCACCAGCAGTGCGATGACGGCGCCGATGGCGAACGACCCGGCGGCCGCGAGCCCGGCCCGCCCCGCCGCGAGGCCGGGGAACACGAAGATGCCGGCCCCGATCATCGTCCCGACGCCGATGGCGACGCCGCCCCGCAGCCCGATAGAGCGCTCTAACTCCGAGCCCTCCTCGGTGACCGTCGTCTCCTCGGTGGCTGTCGTGGGCGCCGCCACCTCGGCGGGTGATTCCCCGGCCCTGTTCGACGACGCGTCGCTCGCCGTGTCCATGTAGCGGGGGTCTCGGCGACGCCTCATCAAGGGTGAGACTACGTTCTTTGTCGGCAGAGAAACATTCTTTGGGTCGGGGGTGGCGGGGTGACACGTGCAACGCCGCCTCGCCGTGACCTACGCCGTCTCCATCGCCGTCGGGTGGGCGTACCTGCTCGCCACCGACGGGGCGGGCGTCGGGGAGTTCTCGGCCCTCGCGACGCTGGGCGCCGGCTTCCCGCCCGGCATCGCGGCCGGGGTCCTCGTCAGCAATCTCCCCGTCGGGCCGACGTGGCACGACGCGATGGCCCGGCCCCGGGGCATGGTCGGCCTGAAGGCGGCGCTCGCGGCGACGCTCTCGTTCTACGTCGTCCGCTCGGCGGCGTTCGCGCTCCGAGCCACGCCGGAGACGTACGATTTGGGTATCTTCGGTGTGCGCACGATTCACAGTCCGGCCATCGTCACCGCGATGCACGTCGCCGCGAACCTCCCGGGCGTCGGCGTCGCCGCCGGCGCCGGCCTGCTGAGCGCCCACGTCGTCTGTGAGTTCTGTGACGACGTGGCGGCGCTGTGATCAGTCGGCGCCCGCGACGGCGCCTGAGGGGCCGTGGCTCTCGACGAGGCGCCACGCGACGAGACCCGCGGCGCCGAACGCGAGGACGCTCGACGCGCCGAAGGCGACGCCCCAGCCCCAGATGTCCGCCGCCGCCCCGACGACGAGTGGGCCGACGACCCCCCCGACGCCCCGCGTCGTCGTCCGCAGGCCCATCAGTTCGGATTCGCGGTCGACGGGCGCCACGTCGCCGATGAAGGCGATGGTGCCCGTCGTCAGCGCCGAGAAGGTGACGGCGTGGACGACGAACGCCAGCACCGCGACGCCGATGCGGGCGTTCAGGTCCGGCAGCCCGAGCGCCACCGCCAGCAGCAGCGCCTGCAGGCCGGCGCCCACGAGGCCGGCGGTGATGAGCGGCTTGCGCCCGATGGTGTCGGAGTAGCGCCCCAGCGCGTACATCGCCCCGGTCCGGAGCGTCGGGCTGACCGCGAGGACGGCCCCCATCAGCGGTTCGGAGAAGCCCAGCGCGCCGATGAGGAACACCGGCATAATAGAAGACATCCCCTTCTGGGTCATGTTCCGGAGCGCGAGCGCCACGTACAGGTACTGGAGGCCGTTCGTGCGGAGGTGCGCCCTGTCGCCCACCTCGGGGAGCAGGCGCGAGCGGACCTCCGAGAGAAGCTCGCCGAACGAGGGGTCCACGTCGGGGGAGGGTGTCGGGTCGGTGAGGAGGACGACGCCGAGCGCCGAAACGGCGCCGATGACCGCGACGAGGAGGTACGTCTCGCCGGGGAGCAGGAAGCCGAGGACGTAGCCGCTGGCGAGGCGCCCCGAGATGTCCCCGACCGAGAGGGCGCTGTTGTAGAAGCCCACCGAGCGGCCCCGGCCCTCGTCGCCGCCGCGTTCGCTCACGATGGCGAGCATCGCGGGGCCGAAACCGGCCGCGAAGACGGAGTAGAGGCCCCGGACGCCGAGTTGCGCCCAGAGCGTCTGCGTGAAAACGAGGGGGACGAGCGCCGCCGCGGCGAGGACGGACGTGCCGAAGAGGACGGCCCGCCGGCGCCCCGTCACGTCGGCGACGGCGCCCCAGAACGGCGCGGCGAACAGCAGGCCGAAGTGGAACACCGCGAGGGCGAGGCTGACGTAGAACTCGCTGGCGATGTCGCCGATGTAGACGGCCATCACCGTGCCGAGCAGCGCGGCGCTGGTGATGCGCGTGATGGCGACGAAGGTGACGACGGCCTGCTGTTCGCGGCGTTCGGTGAGCACTCGTCACGCCGTGGTCGGTGGCCGGGCAAAAACGTCTCGCTCCGGTCGTCCGTTTGCCGCCTCTGACGAGAAACGGTTTTCCGCGCCGACACCTGAACGGGAGGTGATGGACCGCGAACGGGCCGTCGAACGGGTCGCCGAACTCGTGGCCACCGTCGAGGACGAGGAGATGCCGGTGCCGGTGCGCGAGGTGTGGGTGTACGGCGACGTGGCACTCGGCCTCGACCCGGTGGAGCGACTCGACGTGTACGTCACGAAGGACATCCTGCTCGGGGACGACACCGACCCCGCGCCCGACGTCGACCGGGAACTCGGCGTACAGGGCGTCGGGCAGACGGTGCGGGCGTCGTGGGCCGAGGCCCACCCCGAGTACGTCCGCGCGAACGAGAGCGGCCACGTCGCACCGGAGCGCTGTCTCGCCGCGCATCTGCTGGATGACGACGAGCCGATTCACCTCGAAGTGTGCAACGCCTCCTTCGAGGACAACGTCACCCAGCGACTGGAGGGCGCCCGCGCCCGCGGCACCTACGAGGAACTGCTCGACCCCCGCGGCGTCTGCCTCTGGGTCGACGGCCAGCGCTCCGAATCGGCGTTCGAGAAACTCCGGGCGAGCGAGTTCGCCTTCCCCACCCTCGACGGCGCGCTCGAGATGCTCGGGATGGACGACGAGGAGGCGACGACGGCCGCCGAGGCGCTGAAGGCCTACCGGGAGGGACAGGACGGCGTGACGGTGCGGGGCGACGTGGTGTAGCGGTCTGAGTTCATCGTTCGGCGTGAATCGCCCCGGCGTCAGCGCGACTGCGTGTCCCGTTCTTCCTCGCGAGCCGTGAGTCCGCGACGGAGGTAGTCGAGGGTCGCCCGCCACGCCGCCGCCGAGGCGTGGGCATTCGTCTCGGCGGTCCCGCCGAATCGATGGCGAGCGGTCGGGTCGCTCGTCTCGTCGAACCGATAGGGGACGCGGATAGCGTGGCCCGCATCCGGAAATGACCGGTGCTCGGACGGCCACGGGTGATTGTTGGCGTCGAGCCGTTCGATGGCGACGGACGAAAGAGCCGGCGATGGCCAGACCTCGTCAGCCCCGCCGGATATCAGCAGCACAGGCCCGTCGATTCGCTCGACTTCGATTGCCGCCTGCGCCCGCTGTGAGCGAGTGGCCGCCCCGACGGCGTCCGACCCGTCAGCCGAGTCAGTCTGCGCTATGGTCTCTTCGAGTCCCTCCTCGTTCGTCTCCACGGACTCCTCGACGGGAATATACGGAACCGGCCCGCCGTCGACAGTCCACGCGGCGACTTCCTCCTCGACCCCGTCCATCCACGTCGGGGCAGGGAACGCGAGTCCGCTCGTGACGTATCCCACGACGACTCCGACTCGCTCACAGCGGGCACCTACGAGCAAGGCGGCCTCACCGCCGCGCGAGAGTCCGATGGCGCCGACGTGCCCGGACGAGACGTCCGGCCGGTCGGTCAGCCAGTCAATCGCCCCTTCGAAGCGCGAGAGCGGAATCCGAGCGAGTGCGTCCGGCGTTCCGGGAGTCCCGAAGTACTCGACGCAGAAGGCGGTGTACCCGTGTGCCGCCAGATATCGGGCGTACTCCTGCTCGTATCCGCGGCCACCCCCGGCCCCGTGGAAGACGAGTACACCGGGGTGCGGGGCGGGGCCGATCCCCTCGTACAGGCGGCCGGTCACGTCTCGCTGGCGGACGTCCCGTCCCTCGACGAACGCTGACATCTGGACGTATATCGCTTCTAGCAGTTCCGTCAAAAGCCTTCGCGTCGAGCGAGAGCCCCCACCTGTCACGAATTAGTCTGCGGACGGACACCGCACCGCCCATCAAACCCGCCCCACCGTGACGTAGAACGGCACGACCTCCGAGCGGCGGTATTCGCCGCGCTGAATCTGCTCGATTGCCGACCGACCCATCGCCTTCCAGTCGGCCTCGAGCGCGTCGATTTCGCTCGCGCTCATCCCGCCGGCCCGGAGCGTCGCGCGCGCCTCGCTGATGCGCGTCCCGCGGGCCTTGAGTTTCGCGCCGGTCAGCGCTCGCTCCGAATAGGGGGGTTCGACGACGCGCGTGTGGTAGTACGTCGCCTGCGCCTCGACGGTGAGGCCCGCGTCGCCGAACACGTCGGCGGCGTCGGCGCCGAGCGTCACGTCCGAGGGCACGCCCGCCGCGTACGCCTCGCGAGCGCTGGCCGCCAGCGCCGCCTCACCGCCCACCGTCGACTCGACGGCCACGGCCGCGTTGTCGGGTTCGACGGCCGCGACGAGGTCTGAGGAGACGTGGGCGAACTCACGAACCGCCACCGCGGGGTCGGGGAGGTTGACGAGCAAGGCCTGACACGTCACGAGGTCCGCGGCGTCGTCGCGGAAGGGCAGGCGCTCCGCGTCGCCCGCGAGGGCCGGTGGTCCCGCCTCGGCGAGCAGATCGGGGTCGGCGTCGCACGCGACGACGGGCGCAGGCGTCTCCTCGCGGAGGACGGCCGTGAACTCCCCCGTTCCCGCGCCCACGTCCACCACTCGCTCGCGGTCCGGAAGCGAGAGGGCGCGGAGGGCCGACCGGTCGCCGGCCCACATCCCGCGGCGGGTGTCCGCGAGGTAGTCGGCGGAGAACTGTCGCACGCCGGGAGGCAGGCGCGGCGGCGGCAAAAGGTGTGCGGTCGGTGGATGCCCGTCGCAGGGGGCCGGCGGACGGTTTCGCCCGGTTCGACCGCCCCGCGGTCGACGGTGACCCGGACCTTCTGCACGCGCGTGTCCTCGACCTGTTCGGCCCGCAGCGTCACGTTCTCGTAGTCGAACTCCTCGCCCTGTTCGACGAGGCGGCCGGCGCGGTTGAAGATGAAGCCGGCGATGGTCTCGAACTCCTCGCCCTCGGGGAGGTCGATGCCGAGGGCTTCGTTGATCTGTTCGATGTTGACCGCGCCGCGGGCGACCACCTCGTCGTCGTCCACGAACTCGATGGGGTGCTCCTCGCCGCCGACCAGTATCTCGCCGACGATCTCTTCGAGGATGTCCTCCATCGTGATGAGTCCCTCCGTGGCCCCGAACTCGTCGACGACGATGACCATGTGCATCCGGTTCTCACGCATCTCCGAGAGGAGGTCGTCGACGTTCTTCGACTCCGGAACGTGAAGCGTGGGTTGGGCCACGGTAGCCACGTCCCGGTCGTCCTCGTCGGCGTCGCGATGCAGGTCACGGATGTCGAAGATGCCGATCACGTTGTCCAGTGACCCTCGTACACCGGCAGGCGGGCGTGTCCCGACTCTATGCACTTTTCGACGGCCTCCTCGACGGTGGTGTCCGCGGAGATGGCCGCCATGTCGAGGCGCGACGTCATCACCTCCTTGGCGACGGTGTTCTCGAAGCGCAGGGTGCGCTGGATCATCTGCCGTTCCTCCTCGTCGAGGATGCCCTCGCGTTCCCCGGTCTTGACCATGTTCCGGATCTCGTCGCGGGTGACGTAGGTCGATTCGATGGACGGGCTGCCACCGGTGACTCTGTTCACGAGACTCGTGAGGTAGTAGAACAGGGTGATGAGGGGCCACATGGGCTTCTCGACGATTTTCAGCCCGCGGGCGACGCGCCGGGCGTGCAGTTCGGTGTTCTCGACGGCGTAGGACTTGGGCGCACTCTCCCCGAACACGAGCACCATCGACGTGATGCCGAGCGACGAGACGACGACCGCCGTGCCCGCGTCGAAGTAGAAGCCGACGAGGGTCGTCGAAATCGACGACATCGTGATGTTGACCATGTTGTTGCCGACGAGGATGGTCACGAGCAAGCGGTGGGGATCCTCCTTGAGCGACTGGACCGCCCGCGCACCGCGCTTTCCCTCCTGAACCATCGCGTCGACCTGATGGGTCGGGAGCGAGGACAGCGCAATCTCCGACGACGAGAAGAAGCCAGACCCCAGCAGAAGCAACAGAATCATCCCGATGCCGAGCGCGGTGACTCCCGTCCGCCCCAGTTCGACACCGAGGACCGACGCGGCGGACAGTGCGATGCTGACCTCAGATGCGACTGTGAGTACGGATATCCCCCATCAACCGGGAAATTGCCGGAGCAGAGGATTAATTCTTGGGCAACCATCCACGCGATTTCCCAATTCGTGTCCACGAAGAGGGGGAGTATCGTGTCTTTTTGTCCCGCTGTCGCACTCAGTCCGCTACAATCCGAAAATATTCAGTGAGTTCTCGTGGGCTGCTGTCGCCTCGGTCGGCGCGGGCACTTCGGACCCGCCCCTTCACCCGTTCAGGTGGGTGGACCGAGAGGAGTCCGTGCGAACGCGGCGCACGCAACCGGCTACTTATGAGAGTTGGCCACGGTCCGAACCGGTTCGCCGTCGACGCGCACCTCGCCGGTCCCGCGGACGAGAACCGTGTGGTCGGGAACTTCGAAGGTCAGTTTCCAGTCGGTCTGGTCCGACGCACAGAGCGACCTGAGCGCGTTCGTATCGACGTGGTCGTAGAGCGTGAAGTCGAGGTCGTGCGGGGAACACCCCTCGACGTCCGCGATGGCCCCGATGATGATGGGGATGACCGCATCTCGCCTCATCGGTCCCCTCCATTCTGCTCGTGAAAGTGGCACCCGTCGAAGAGATGCTGTGGGAACTCGTCGTACGCGTCTATCGCCTGCAGCACCGCGGCCACCTCCTCGAAGGCGGGGCCGCGCTGCACAGACAGGGGCGTTGTGTCCCACTCGATGAAGCCGTACTCCGCCATCAACGGAAGGTGATGGTGGACGAGGTTCAGGTGCAGGTCCGTCGGGTCGAGCCGAAACTCCGGCATGTTCGCGGCTTCGGGCAGTGAAAGAGAGCGGTCGGGGGGCGCCTCGAGCAACGAGCCGACGAGTTGTCGCCGAGGCGCCTCCGTGAGCGTCGTGTAGATTCCGCGCCACCGGTCCCCGAGTTCCTGAACGGAGTCCATGCACCACGAGATTTCCCCGCTGTAGAAATTTGTTTCGCCTGTCACGAGGAGTGCGAGAGACCGGTCACTCC
>JBDGTS010000007.1:0-109456 GCA_042216675.1 Halobacteriaceae archaeon
TGCCAACCGACGTCCCGTTCGCTTCGCTCACGGGACTCCCCGGTTGGCGCACTTCTTGCCCTCGGTGGCTTCCCTCGAACCGAGCCTATCTCATCACGGTCTGCGTTCCGTCGCACGGCCGCGCTCTATATAGCCCTCATAGCACCGTTTAGGTGGCCGGTGCGCCCGTTTTCCACACAGTCCCTATGCGACGACGTGCCCTCCTCGCGAGCATCGGCGCCGCGCTGGTCGGCGCCAGCGGCTGTAGCACCGTCCTCGGAACCTCGACGCGGCCGGCACACACCGTCTCGGTGTATCTGGTCGACGACGAGGTGGCCCGCGACGTGTCCGTGACCGTCGAGAACGACGCCGGCGAGTCCGTGTTCTCGCGCGACTACCGCCTCTCCGAGTCGACGCAGGCCCATGAGGACGCGACGTTCCCCAAATCGAGCGCCCCGGAAACCGTCACCGTCACCGTCGACGGAACCCGGTTCGTGCGCGACTGGCCGGGCTTCGAGGCCCCGCGAGTGCCCTGTGAGGGCGACAACTGGGTCGGCGTCGAGGTGTGGATAGAGCGCGGTCCCGACGGGGCGCCGAGCGTCCGCGTGCAGGCCAACTGCCAGCACGTCACGATGGACTGACGCGAAACTTCATTGATTCCGGAGATGTTCGCCGAAAATCCCCTGCCGTGACTGCAAATCTTTTTGTCGTCGGCCTTGGACGCCCGCACGAACGATGGGAGTTACCCGCCAGTTCGAACGCATCAGAGGGAGTTACGGGTCGAAACTCGCGCTCTCGCTCCTCGTCGTCATCGCCGTCGCCGTCGGCATCGGCGGGATGGTGTATCTCCAGACGAACGCGCAACTGGAGGACGACGTGCGCTCCGACCTCACGGCCACGGCGGACGCCCGCGCCGCCGAACTCGACGCGTGGCTGAACAACGTCCGCGGGCAGACGCGTCTGGCGTCGTCGCGCCCCGTCCTCGCGTCGGGTGACGGCGACGCGGTTTCGACGTTCCTCGGGGACCTCGCGGCCAGCGACTCCCTCCCGCGGGGCGTCGTGGCCGTCCACTACTACGACGCCTCGGAGGGGCGCATCCTCCGGAGTTCGAGCGACCGGATGGTCGGGGTCAGCCCGGCCGAACAGGGCGCGCCCTTCGCCACGGACCCGCCGTCCTTCGAGAACGCCAGCGACGTGGCCGTGACGGCTCCCTTCGAGGTGTCCATCGCCGAGTTCCCGGTGGTGGCGGTCCTGTCGCCCGTCGAGGGAACGGCGGACAAGCGACTCGTCTACATGGTGAACGTCAACGCCCTCACCGAGGACTTCAGCGGCACCGACGGGGGCGATACAGCCGTCGTGAACGCGGCCGGGACCACCGTCGCGCACACGAACGCCAGTCAGACACTGAGCGCCTACGACGGCCCCGCGGCGTTCCTCGACCGGGCGCTCTCCGGAACGGCGTACGAGAAGCACGGTGACGCGGTCACCGCGGGCGCGTCCGTCTCCGGCGCGAACTGGGCGGTGCTGGTCCGCGCCCCGACGGGGCAAGCCTTCGCCCTCGGCGACTACGTGGCGTCGAGCATCGTCGGCCTCATCCTGCTGACCGTCGTGAGTCTGGCGCTCGTCGGGGTCACGCTCGGCAGCACTACCGTCGTCTCCCTCCGCCAGCTCTCCGCGCGGACCGACGAGATGGCGGCCGGGGACCTCGACACGGACATCGAGACGGCGCGCACCGACGAGTTCGGCACGCTCGTGGACTCCGTGCGGCGGATGCGGGACTCGCTCGCGGAGTCGCTGGCCGACGCCGAGGCGGCGACGGCCGAGGCTGAGGCGGCCCGCGAGGAGGCCCAGCGGACCGCCGAGGCCCTCGAAACTGCCGCCACGGAGTACGACGAGGCGATGTCCGCCGTTGCGGCGGGCGACCTGACGCGGCGCGTCGACGCCGACAGGGACCACGAGTCGATGGCCCGCGTCGGCCGGTCGCTGAACGAGATGCTCGACGACATCGAGGAGAGCGTCGCCGCCGCGTCGGCGTTCGCGGACCACGTCGCCGAGGCCGCCACCCGCGTCGACGACGGCGCAGGGGACGCGATGTCGGCCGGCCGGGACGTGTCGGGCGCCGTCGAGGAAATCGCCGACGGCGCGACCGAACAGACCGAGCGCTTACAGGAGGTGGCGAGCGAGGTGGACGACCTCTCTGCCAGCGCCGAGGAAATCACGGGCACCGTCGCGTCGCTCGCGGAGACGGCGGGACAGGCCGCCGACGCCGTCGAGGACGGGCAGACGGCCGCAGGGGAGGCGGTGGACACGATGGACGCCGTCGCCGCCGACGCCGAGGCCGCGGCTGACGCGATGGACGCCCTCGACGACGAGATGGAGGACATCGGCGAGGTGGTGGACGTCATCGCCGACATCGCCGAGCAGACGAACCTCCTCGCGGTGAACGCGTCCATCGAGGCCGCACACGCCGACGCGGACGGCGACGGGTTCGCCGTCGTCGCCGACGAGGTGAAGTCCCTCGCCGAGGAGTCCCGAACCGCCGCCGGCGACGTGGAGGAGCGACTCCTCGACTTACAGGAGCGAGTGAGCGAGGTGGCCGACGAGATGCGCGAGACGAACCGACAGGTCGCCGACGGGCGCGCAACCGTGGACGAGACGGCGTCGGCCCTCGACGACGTGGCGGAGTTCGTCGCCGAGACAGACGCCGCGGCCGGCGAGATTCGGTCGGCGACCGACCAGCAGGCGGAGGCCGCGAACCGCGTGGCCTCGGCCGTCGACGAGGTGGCCGGCATCAGCGAGGAGACGGCGAGCCAGTCCGAGCGCGTCGTGACGGCGGCGGACGAGCAGACGGCCACCCTCTCGTCCGTCGAGGACGCCGCCGCCGACCTCGCCGACCGGGCGGCGACGCTCGACGACTTGCTGGCCGACTTCGACGCCCGCGACGACGGGGGTGTCTCCCGATGACGGCGACGTGGTTCTGGGTCGGCGCGGCCGGGATGACCCTCGGGACGGCGCTGCCGGTCCGCGACGCCCTCCACAGTCCGAGCCACCGGCGCCACGACGCCGTCCTCGCGGGCGTCACCGGCGTCGCGGCAGTCGCGTACGTGCTGATGGCCCTCGGCGTCGGCGAGATGTCCGTCGCGGACTACACCGTCCACCTCGCGCGCTACGCCGACTGGCTGGTGACGACGCCGCTGTTGGTTCTCTACCTCGGGATGCTCTCGCGCCCGAGTCGGGGCACGTACGCGACGCTCGTCGGCCTCGACGCCGTCGTCATCGCGGCCGGTGTCGGGGCGGCGCTCACGCCGACGAGCGGCAAGTGGCTGTTCTACGCCGTCGGCTGTGTCGCGTACGTCGGCCTGCTCTACGGTCTCATCCGGACTCTGCCGCGGGCGCTCGGCGACGACGCCGACCCGCGCGTCGCGGCGACGTTCACGACGCTCCGCAATCTCACGGTGGTCCTCTGGACCCTCTATCCGGTGGTGTGGCTCCTCGCGCCCACCGGCGTCGGCGTCCTGCAACAGCAGATGGAGGTCATCGTGGTCGTCTACCTCGACTTCATCAGCAAGGTCGGATTCGTCGCGTTCGCCGTCGTCGGGAACGAGGCGGTGGACCGACTCGGCTGACTCAGTACGTCTCCGCGAGGGCGTCCAGAATCTCGTGGCGTTCGGTGGTGTGGGGCGCCGTCAGCGGCGAGACGCTGACGCTGCCATCCATGACGGCCCGGCGGTCCGTCCCCTCCGGGTCGTCGATGTCGCCGTTCTCGATGCGCTCCCACATCTGGTCGTGGAGGGTCACCGTCTCGCCCTCGTGGCGCGCCGCCATGTCGTAGGCGTGGGAGGGAACCGTCACCTGCATCGGCGCCGGGTCGTCGCCGGGCAGGGGCGCGTTCACGTTGAGGTAGTCGGCGTGGTCGAAGACGCCCGTGTCGAGGGCGTGGTCGACCAGATACGAGGTGGCGCGCACGGCGTCGCGGTGTTCGTCGTAGGTGGTCCCGGTCCCGAACTTGTCCTGTGGCAGGTAGAGCGACGTGGCGATGGCGGGGACGTCGAAGAACGCCGCCTCGACGGCCGCGCTGACCGTCCCCGACCGCCCGAGGACGTACATCCCCAGATTCGCGCCCTCGTTGGACCCCGACACGACCACGTCTGGGTCCGGACAGAGGGCGTCGAGGCCCGCCACCACGCAGTCGCTCGGCGTCCCCTCGACGGCGTAGCCGAGTTCGTGGTCGCGGACCGCGACTTCGCTCGACATCGACCGGCCGACGGCGCTCTGGTCGCTGGCGGGCGCGACGGCAGTCACGTCGCCAACGTCCGCGAGGCCGTCGTAGAGGGCGCGGAGGCCGGGGCTCTCGATGCCGTCGTCGTTCGTCAGCAGAATCGACGGGGGGCCGTCCATGGAACCGTAGAAACCCCCCGTCGCAAAAAGGGCCGCGCTACGCCGGGTCGACGACTGCCTCTTCGTCCACGACGAGGTTGTACGCCTCCTCGTCGTCGTTCCAGAGGGTGAGGGCGTTCTCGATTCGCATCGGGTCGCCGTAGCCCGCGTCGGCCAGCAGACGGTTGAGCGCCGTCTCGTTCACGAGGACGGCGTAGTGTTCGGTGTCCTCGCTCCCGTCGCTCACCTTGTAGAGGGGATGCCCCTCGCTCTCGCTCAGGTCGTGGCTCGCCTTGGCGACGACGTGGTCCACTCGCTCGGTGACGTGGCGCTCTGACTCGCCGAGGGGGGCCGCCGTCGACCGGTCGAGGCGCATATCGAAGCGTCGCCGCCCGTCGGTGCGGAGCGCCGTCCACGAGTAGCGCACGGCCGTCCGCAGATACGCGCCGGGGTCCTCTGCGCCCGACGCGAGTCGCTGCTGGAACGCCGGCGGTTCGAGGTCCGGCCGCTCGTCGAAGGACCAGCCACGGTCGGTGGGGCGCTGGTTCGGCCAGAAGCGCGGCATCGGCGCGTGAATCGTCGCCGCGTCCCGTTCGTCGGCAATCTCGCGTTCGACGCCGCGGAGACCCGTACTCGTCTCGCGGTCCGCGGGCGCCACGGCCAGCATCGTCCCGTCTGGTGCGAGAGCGTCGAGGTAGCGCGCGGCGGTGTCGGCGGGCGCGTCGAGTTCGTTCAGGACGTTCGCGAACAGAATCAGGTCGTACTCGCCCTCGGGCGCGAACTCCTCGGCCACCTCGCGGTGGAGTTCGGGGTGGAAGTTCGGTCCCGTCTCGTCGACGAGGTCCCCGAACACCGTCGCGGCGTCGCTCGGTTCGACGGCGTGGTACTCGACGAGGGCTTCGCGCTCAGGGTCGCCGGGGCCGCCGAGAACGTAGTCGTTGACGGCGAGGGCCGGGCCGCCGACGCCCGCGCCAACGTCGAGGACGCGCAGGCGCCGGTCCAGCAAGCCGTCGCGCCCGAGTTCGTGGAGGGCGTACGCGACGGCGGCGTAGGCGTCGGGCAGGTGGTAGCAGGCGTAGGCCATCGCGACGTCGGCGTCGTAGGCCACGTCGTTGCGCCAGTAGTAGTCCGTCTTGAGGCGACGGATGCGCTCCCGGATGGCGTCGCCGGTGTCGCCGGCGTGCCAGTCGCGGCCGTAGGCGTCCAGCAGTCGCGCCTCGAAGGCGTCGGCGTAGGCCTCGGGGAAGCGTCCCACGCCGTCGAAGTCGGGCGTCAGGGTCTCGTCGGGCACCGGGGCGAAGGTGCCGTTCGCTCGCTCCACCAGATCGAGGGCGACGGCCTCCTCGCGGAGGATGCGCGCGACGACGGCGGGGTGCGCGCCGCCCGCGACGTACTCGGAGAGTTCGTCCGGGTCGAGGGGGCGGACCCCGCGCAGATACTTCGCGGCGTCGACCACCTGCTGACGCTCACTCCCCGGCATCTTCGTAGAGGGCCGCGAACGTTTCGCCGTCGGCCTCGGCGAGCAACTCCGCGGCGGCGGCCACGTCGCCGGCCCCGCCGAACGTCTCCTGAATGTCGGCGTAGACGCGGGGCGTGTTCCCCGTTACGCGCTCCGCGAGGTCCGTGAGCGCCTCGTACACGGGCGTCTCCAACCCATCGGGCACGTCGTCGGCGGCGAGTGCGAAGGCGAGGACGGCGGCGTGTGCGCGGCCTTGCACCGTCGTCATCGCCTCGTCGTGTTCCGCGGCGCTCACGTCGACCAGCGTGTTGCCGGCGTCGGTCAGCGACGCGCGGACGCCCTCGGTCACCGGCCCGTCCGCGGCCGTCGAGACGGCGACGTTGCCGGGCGCGGCCGACGCCGAGAACAGGGGGTGGAGGCTCATCCGCTCGGCGTCGGGCGCGACGCGGGCCATCGCGTCGAGGGGGTCGACCATCGCGCCCGTCACGTCCACGACGGCCCGGGTGGCCTTCGGCGCGTGTCGCTCGACTGCATCGACGGCGACGGGGAGGGGGACGGCGACGCAGACCACGTCGACTTCGGCGCCGGCGGAGAGGTCCACGGCGCGCGCATCGCCGCTCGCGGCCGCGGCCGCGTCCGCGGCGGCCTCGGGGTCCCGGTCGGTGAACGCCACGTCGGCGTCTATCACCTCGCCGAACCACCGTCCCATCTCGCCAGCCCCGACTACGAGTGCGTCCATCGGCGGCGGCTAACCCCGGCCCGGCAAAAAGGGTTCCTACGGCAGTTCGAACTGGCGGGGGTAGTCGGTGAGGTTCTCGTGGCCGTCCTCGGTGACGACGACGAGGTCCTCGATGCGCACGCCGCCCACGTCGGGGTCGTACAGCCCCGGTTCGACGGTGACGACGTGGCCCGCTTCGAGTTCCTCGCCGCCGTCGGCGAGGCGGGGTCCCTCGTGGACTTCGAGGCCGACGCCGTGGCCCGTGGAGTGGATGAAGCCCGTCTCAGCGGCCTCGTCGGTGCGGAGCGTCTCGTAGCCCGCGTCCTCGTACACGTCACAGACCGCCGCGTGGACTTCCTCGCCGGTGACGCCGGCTTCGATGGCGTCGAGGGCGGCGGCTTGGGCCTCCTCGGTGGCGTCGTAGAACGCGCGGGCCGCGGCCGTCGGCTCCCCCTTCACGAACGTCCGGGTCATGTCCGCGTGGTACTTCGTCTCCTTGTCCCGCGGGAAGATGTCGACGACGATGGTCTCGCCGGCGTCGAGGGGGCCGCTCCCCCTGTCGTGTGGGTCGGCGGCGTGCGCGCCACAGGCCACGATGGTCTCGTCGAGCGAACAGCCGTGCCGGAGCAGGGTCGTCTCGATTTCCTCTTTCACGCGTTCGCTCGTCAGCGGGTCGCCCGCGTGGTGAAGCACGCCGTCCTCGACGTCGGCGGCGGCGAGGAGTTCCTGTGCGGCCTGCATCGCGGCCTCGTTGGCGCGTTGCGCGGCCCGGATGTGTTCGACTTCGCGCGCGTCCTTCACCGCGCGCACGTCGCCGACGAGACCCTCGGGGTCCGGTTCGACCGCTATCTCGCGGTCTCGGAGGCCGTCGGCGGTCCAGACGGGGAAGCGCTCGGGCACGCCCACCGATTCGACGTCGAATTCGTCGAGGAAGTCGGCGATGACCGCGTTGCGGGCGGTCTGCCGGCCGTGCTCGGCCGCTCGGGCGCGGTAGTCGTAGTCGGCCCAGCGCCTCACCGCGTCGGCGTGACTCTCCTCGCTGGCGCGGCCGAACTCCATGCTGGAGACGAGGAGCGCGATCTCCTCGGGCGTGTAGAGCGTCACGAACGGGTCGGGCGCGTCGAAGCCCGAGAGGTACAGTTGGTCGGCCGAGTCGCCCGCCGCGTCGAGCAGATAGCCGTCGAGGCGTCGGTCCGCGAGCGCATCGGCGAGGGTGTCCAGAGTCGGTCGCATGCCGACGCTTTCGAACCGGCCGGATAAACCGCCTGCGGTAGCCCTACCCCGCTCGCGTCCCAACGGGCGACCATGACCGACCGACCCATCTCCCTCGACGACGCCGCGGCCCTCGACGCCTTCGTCTCGGCCCACGACCCGGCGCTGGTGATGTTCTACACCGAGGGCTGTACGCTCTGTGCGAGCATGGAGCCGGTGCTGAGCAACGTCGCGCGGGCCACCGACGCCGCGGTGGCGACAATCAACCCCCGCGACGACCCCCCGCTGGTCGAGCGATTCGACGTGCGGAGCGTCCCGCTCCTCGTCCTGTTCCGGAACGGGGAGCCAGTCGCCCGCCGCGCCGAGGGCTTCGTGTCCACGGAGGAGGTAGTGGACTTCGTGGCACGTCCGGAATCCTGATACCGCGCCCCGCCGACGCACGGATATGGACGTCACCATCGACCCGTCGTCGGTTCGCGGCCGCGCCCGTGCCCCGCCGTCGAAGAGTTACACGCACCGGGCCATCCTCGCCGCCGGCTACGCCGACGGCGCCGTGGTCCGCGCACCCCTGTCGAGTGCCGACACCCGAGCGACGATGGACGCCGTCGAAGCGTTCGGCGGCCACGTCACCCCCGAGGACGACGACGCCATCGCCGTCTCCGGGTTCGCCGGCACGCCGCGCGTTCCCGACGACGTCGTCGACTGCCGAAACAGCGGCACGACGACGCGCCTCGTCACGGCGACGGCGGCGCTCGCGGACGGCCTGACGGTGCTGACCGGCGACGAGTCGCTGCGCTCCCGCCCGCAGGGGCCGCTTCTGGACGCCATCGAGCAACTGGACGGCCGCGCGGAGAGCACGCGCCGGAACGGACAGGCACCCCTCGTCGTCGGCGGCCCCGTCACGGGCGGTCGCGCGGCCATTCCGGGCGACGTGTCCTCGCAGTACGTCACGGCCCTGCTGATGGCCGGCGCCGTCACCGAGGACGGCGTCGAAATCGACCTGACGACGGAACTCCGGTCGGCGCCGTACGTCGAAATCACCCGGGAAGTCCTCGACGCGTTCGGCGTCGAGACGGAGCGAACCGACAGCGGCTTCGCGGTGCCCGGAGGCCAGTCCTACGCGCCCCCGGACGGTGAGTACACCGTCCCCGGCGACTTCTCCTCGGCGTCGTACCTGCTCGCCGCGGGCGTCCTCGCCGCGCCCGAGGGCCTCACCGTCGAGGGTGTCTACCCGAGCGCACAGGGCGACACGGCCATCGTCGACGTGATTCGGCGGATGGGTGCCGACGTGGACTGGGACCGCGACGCCGGCGAAATCGAGGTCAGCGAGTCCGCGCTCTCGGGCGTCGAGGTGGGCGTCGCGGACACGCCCGACCTCCTCCCGACCATCGCCGTCCTCGGTGCCGCCGCCGACGGCACGACCAGAATCACCGACGCCGAACACGTCCGCTACAAGGAGACAGACCGCGTGGCGGCGATGGCCGAGGCCCTCGACGCGATGGGCGCCGTCGTCGAGGAACGCGAGGACGAACTCATCGTCCACGGGGGCGAGAGCGACCTGCACGGCGCGGAACTCGACGGGCGGGGCGACCACCGCATCGTCATGTCGCTGGCCGTCGCCGGCCTCGTCGCGGACGGCGCGACGACCATCACCGGGGCCGAACACGTCGACGTGTCGTTCCCTGACTTCTTCGACGTGCTGTCCGACCTCGGGGCCGTCGTGGACCGCTGAGCGGATTGCAACATCTAAATGCCCCCGCCACCCAGTGACCGGTAATGAACGGCAACAGCTTCGGTCGGCTCTTTCAGGTCACCACCTTCGGGGAGAGCCACGGCGAGGCGATGGGGGTCACCGTCTCCGGCTGTCCCGCGGGCCTCGAACTGTCCGAGGAGGACATTCAGCGGGAACTGGACCGGCGCAAGCCCGGCCAGTCGAAGATTTCGACCAGCCGCGGCGAACCCGATAAGGTGTCCATCAAGTCCGGCATTCAGGACGGCTACACGACGGGGACGCCCATCGGGATGGTCATCCAGAACAAGGACGCGCGCTCGGGGAAGTACGAGCCGTTCATCACGGCGCCCCGACCCAGCCACGGCGACTTCACGTACTCCACGAAGTTCGGCACGCGGAACTGGGGCGGCGGTGGCCGCTCCTCGGCGCGCGAGACGGTGAACTGGGTCGCCGCGGGCGCCATCGCGAAGAAGATTCTCGAAACCGAGGGCGTCGAAATCGCGGCGCACGTCAACCAAATCGGCGACGTCGAGGCGCCCGAGGTGGACTTCGAGACGATTCAGGAGAACGTCGAGGACAACGAGGTGCGCTGTGCTCACCCCGAGACGGCAACGGAGATGCGCGACCTCATCGACGACTATCAGGAGGCCGGCGACTCCATCGGCGGGTCCATCTACTTCGAGATTCAGGGCGTTCCCCGGGGTCTCGGCGCGCCGCGCTTCGACTCCGTCGAGGCCCGCCTCGGGCAGGCGATGCTCTCGGTGCCCGCGACGACGGCCTTCGAGTTCGGCCTCGGCCGCGAGGCCCGCGAGTACACCGGCCTCGAACGCAACGAGGACTGGACCGTGGACGAGAACGGCGACCCCATCCCCGAGGGCAACGACCACGGCGGCCTGCAGGGCGGCATCACCACCGGCCAGCCGATCTACGGCGAGGTCACCCTGCACGCACCCACCTCCATCCCCTCCGAGCAGACGACGGTGGACTGGGAGACGGGCGAGGAGAAGACGGCGCAGGTCATCGGCCGCCACGACCCCGTCCTGCCGCCCCGCGGCGTCCCCGTCGTCGAGTCGATGCTGGCGCTGACCGTCCTCGACTTCATGCTCCTCGGCGGACGCATCAACCCGGACCGCCTCGACGACCGACCCGGCGAGTACGACACCGACTACCACCCCGCCAGCCCCGAGAACGACCCCGACGACGCCGACACGCACGTCGAGTAGCGCAACACCTACCTTCCCCCGTCGGCTACCGCCTCGTGAATGGACGCCGAACAGGACGCGTGGGCCAACCCCTTCGGCATGGACGAGGCCTGCGAGCAGTGCCGCCTCTGTGAGACCCGCGAGCGCGTCGTCCACGGCTACGGTGACGTGGGCGCGGACTTCCTCTTCGTCGCGGCGCGACCCACCGACGGCGCCGAGGCCACCGGCGTCCCCCTCACCGGCGACGCGCGGGGCGAGCGATTTCACTCGGTTCTGGGCCGTCTCGGCCTGAACAACTCGCTCCCGAGCAGTGACCGCCCGGAGCTCGACGACGCCTTCCTCACGCTCCTCACGCGCTGTCGGGACCCCGACCGGGGGCCGAGAGACGACGAAGTCGCGGCGTGCGAGCCGTTTCTCAACGCCGAGATTCGGACAATCAACCCCGAGATTCTGATTCCCGTGGGCGAGCGCCCGTTCCGAGAACTCCTCGCGGACTACACCACCGACGACCCCGACGATTACCGCCTCGCTGACGCTCACGCGACGACCATCCGCGGCCGCGGCTTCGAACTCGTGCCGATGAAAGACCCCGCGGACCAGAGCGACGCCGACGCCGAGGCGTTCGTCAATCACTTCCTCACGTTGATGGACCGCGACTACCGACAGACCAAGGGGCGCCGGAGCCGATGAAACCGCCGGGTTTGAATCCCCTCGCACTCTCGTCGGGAGTATGACCTTCGTCCTCGTCGCCGACCCGCCCCATCACGGGGCGCTCCCCCGACTGGCCGACGCGACGCCGCTCTCGGACGCCGACGCCGCCGACCTGTCGCGCGCGATGCTCCGCGACGTCGCGAGCGCAATCGCGGACAGCAACGCCCCTCTGCTGGTGAACTTCCCGCCCGCGGAGGAGAGCCACAGCGACGACCCGGAGGCCGACCTCCGCGAGGTGCTGTCGGACGTGGCGCCCGACGCCCGCTACGAGGTGCAGGTCGGGTCCTCGTTCGCGGCCCGTGCCGGCAACGCCATCACACACCTCCTCGACGACGAGGACCGTGGGATGGCGGGCGTCGTCCGCGCCGACGCGCCGCTTCTCACCCGTTCGGCGGTGGACGAGGCGATGATGCGCCTCCGCCGCGACGAGGTGGCCCTCGGTCCCGCCCGAGAGGGGCGGGTCTATCTCGCCGGCTTCCGGGCGCCCGTCGACTTCTCCGACGCGTTCGCGCCCCCGTCGGTCCGGACGCTCGCGGAACGCGCGCGGGACGCCGACCGGGACGTGGGCTTTCTCCCCGTCGGTCTCCGTGTCACGGCCCCCACGGACCTGCGGACGCTGGTCGCCGTCGTCGAGGCTCACCGCGCCGGCGGGCGGGCGGTCCCCGACCACACGACGGCGTGGATAGATGACCTCGGTCTGGACCTCGTGGCCGACGGTGACGAGACGCGACTCGTCCGGGCGTAACGGCAGGGCTTTTACCCGCCCGTGGGCAACGCACGACTGCGGTGAGGTGGCGGAGCGGCCCATCGCGCCTGCCTTGAGAGCAGGTGTCCTTCCGGACTCCTGGGTTCAAATCCCAGCCTCACCGCATCACGTTCCTCCCGCGCAGTCACGTCTGCGCAGTTCTCGTGGCGGCGACGGGATTTGAACGAGAGATGTCCCAGCGTCGCGAGACGACGGTCAACGCGTCGTTCAAACTTCGGCACGGCCAACCGTGCCGGCGTCCCGAGCGCTGTCGCTTGCGCGACTCCCAGTCACACCGCGTCAGTGTCCGACTCAGAGGGCAACCGTTTTGCCATCCCCACTCACAGCCACAGGTATGGCAACCGCCGAGTCCGAGTGGCCGCACGACCCGGATAGCGACGAGGGGAGCGAGGGCATGCGGAAGTACGGCCTCGCCGTCGTCGCGAAGAAAGTCGACCCCGACGACGACTTCCCCCTCGACGTCTCGGAGTTCGTCGACGAGTTCGGCGACCACCCGGTTCGCATCAATCACCGCCGCGTCGTCAGCGTCGCGGACATCTTCGAGTACGTCGACGCAGACGAGGCCGCGGACAAAGTCGAGTTCAACCAACTCGTCGGTGAGGCGATGCGCCGCGGCGACTTCTGGGATTACACCCCGGAACAGCGCTGAGCGCCGGCCATAGTTTTTAGGGCGCGCCGTCGGTAGTAGTGACTATCATGAACGATAATGTCACACTCGACGGCGTGGCTTCTCGGACGTTCGTCGGCGTGAGCGAGACGGATTCGCTCCGGGCGACCGGCCGTCTGCTGGCCGACGAGGATACTGAGCGAGCCCTCGTGTTGCGGGGTACCGACCCCGTCGGCGTCGTGCGCGCCGTGGACGTTCTGGACCGCCTCACCACCGACGGCGGCGCGTCGGACACGACGGTAACGGACGTGATGTCCGACCCCCCGCCGACCCTCCCGCCGACTCGCTCGCTCGCGGACGCGGTGGCGGCGCTGTCCGAGTCCGACGTCGACCTCGTCGTCATCACCGACGACGAGGAGGTGTACGGCGTCATCACCGCCCGCGACCTCGTGGCCGCCGAGGCGTCGCGGCCCCCCGTCGAGGAGCGACAGACCGTCGCGCTCCGGGCGGCGGGTGACGGCCCCTACTCCGACCAGAGCATCTGTGAGGCGTGTGGCTCTCTCTCGCGGGAACTCGCCGGCTACAACGGCCAGTTACTCTGTCCGGACTGCCGCGGCGTGTAGCAAGACCTTTCGGCGCCCCGCGCCGACGACGAACCGATGGTGCGCATCGAGGCCGCCGAGCAGGCGGACGTCGCCGCTCTCGCGGACCTGTGGGTGTCGCTCGTCGCCGACCAGCGGGCGTACGGCGCCCACCTGCTCGCGGCCGCGAACCGCGAGCGAGTGCGGGAGTTCCTCGCCAACTTCGTCGCCACGGACTCCGTCGTCGTCGCCCGCGACGCCGGCATCGTCGGCTTCGTGATGTTCCGCATCGAGTCCGGCGCGTACGAACAGGACGCGACGCGGGGCTTCGTCGACAACGTCTTCGTCCGCCCGGCGCGCCGGGGGGAGGGCATCGGGTCTCGTCTGCTCGACGCCGCCGAGGACGCGTTGGCCGAACGCGGCGCCGACGTGGCGGCGCTCTCGGTGCTCGCCGACAACGAGGACGCCCGCCGCCTCTACGAGCGCCGGGGGTACAGCCCGCACCGGATCACGATGGAGCGACCGCTCGAAAGCGATACGTCTTCAAGTGTGGACTGACTACTCCCGCCCGCGCCAGGGGAGCTTGGGCGGTCCAAGCACCCGACTTGTAATCGGGAGTTCGTGGGTTCAAATCCCACCCCTGGCTTCCTGCGCCGACTCTGGCGGGCGGTGGACGCCGGGGATTTGAATCAGGGAGCGGCGTCGCCGCGACCGTGGTTCAAATCCCACCCCTGGCTCTTCCCCGCTCGTCGTGCGCGGCGTTCGCCGCCGTCACTCGAATTTTCGAAGCGGTGCCGCGCGTAAACACCCCGGGAAAGAGTTAATAACCGGTGTGAGAGTGACTCTCATCCGAACGATTCCCGCTCGTCAGCGGCGGACACCACCATGCACTGCATCAGTTGCGGCCGGGAGCGCGAGTTCGAACGCGTCGCAGTCGGACGCGCGGAGCGACCCGTCTTCGGCGTCGTCTGCGCGGCCTGCGAGAAGCGCCATCTCGGCCCCCTCGTAAACGGCACGGCGTCCACCGACGGCTGTTGTCTCTGTGACGGCGACGGCGAGTACGCCGTTCCCGAGTGGGACGCCATCGGCGTGAGCGAGGACGACGGCGCACTGGAGTTTCTCGAATACACAATCGGCGCCGACACACCTCATCTCTGTGCGGACCACTTCGACGAACTCGCGAAGGAGACGGCCGCCGTCGAATCCGACGCCATCACGTCCGTGCGCGCCGTCGCCGCGGACGACTAGATACCTCCGTCCGGTTGCAGTCTCCGATGAACTTTAGTCGGGGTGTCCGGTACTGACTGTCGTGTTAGTTACCGAGGCCGCCCATCAGTCCGTCCCGCCCGGTTCGATTCATGCCTCCGACACACAGGTGACCGTCCCCGATGTCTGAGCGAGAGGAGGACCTGTTCGTCGACGAACGGGAGCAAGTGTCGCGCCCGATGCTCCGCCTGTTCCGGGTGTACGGCAGTCGCTACCCGATTCCGATGGCCGTGGCGCTGGCGTCGAACCTCGTCTCGCCGCTGACTGGCCTCGTGCCGGCGTTCCTACTCTCCTTTGCCATCGACGCCCTGTTCAACCGGACGAAAGGGTTCACGACGCTCCCGTTCCTTCCGGACGCGTGGCTTCCCACCGGCCTCGAAGGACAGATGCTGTTCATCTCGGCGCTCTTTGTCGTCGTGTACAGCATCAACGCCGTCCTGACGTGGCTGGGTAGTTGGGGCTGGGCCGTGTTCGCCGAGAACGTTCAGCACGCGGTGCGGACGGACGTGTACGACAAGATGCAGCGACTGGGCATGGAGTTCTTCTCGGACAAGCAGACGGGCGAACTGATGTCCATCCTCTCCAGCGACGTGAACCGGCTGGAGGGCTTTCTCAACGGCTGGGTCGGCCGCATCCTCAACATCGGCGTCCAGGTCGGGGGCATCAGCGTCATCCTGCTCCTGACGAACTGGCAACTCGCGCTCATCGCGTTGCTCCCGACGCCCCTGCTGACGCTGGTGAGCCACCTGTTCGTGAAGAAGGTGCGCCCGATGTACCGCGAGGCGCGGCAGACGTACGGGGACCTCGCGTCGCGACTGGAGAACAACCTCAGCGGCATCGAGGTGGTGAAGTCGTTCACCACCGAACCGTTCGAGTCCGACCGGGTGAACGACTCCTCACAGGAGCACATGGACGCGCGGTGGGGCGCCCGCCGGTGGGGCGTCCGCTTCGGGCCGAGTCTCACGCTCATCAACGGCTACGGCTACGCGCTCGTCTTCGTCGTCGGCGGCTGGTGGGTGATGTTCGGCGCGCCCGGCCCGCTCTCGGGCGCGCTGACCATCGGTAATCTGGTCCTGTTCCTCCAGTACACCCAGCAGATTCAGGGGCCGATGTCGCAGGCCGGCCAACTGCTGAACAACTACGAGCGCGTGAAGGCGTCGGCCGAACGCGTCCTCGTGTTGATGGACCACCCGCTCAGCATCCCCGAGGACGACGACGCCGTCACCCTCGACGACCCGGACGGCGACGTGGCGTTCGAGGACGTGTCTTTCGGCTACCCCGGCGCGGACGAGCAAGCCCTCGACGACGTGACCTTCGACGTCGAGGCGGGCGAGATGATCGGTCTCGTCGGCCCCACGGGGTCGGGCAAGTCCACGCTGATGAAACTCCTCATGCGATTCTACGACGTTAACGGGAGCTCTGCTCCCGTTCGCCAATCAGAATCGCAAGGCGATTCTGATGACGCCGACGAGGGCGCGGTGCGCGTCGACGGCCACGACGTGCGCGACCTGTCGATTCGGAGCCTCCGGGGCTCCATCGGCTACGTCTCACAGGAGCCGTTCCTGTTCCCCGGCACCATCCGCGAGAACATCCGCTACGGCATGGAGGCCACCGAGGACGAAATCGAGGCCGTCGCGACGCGCGCCAACGCCGACGAGTTCATCGACGCCCTCGAAGACGGCTACGACACCGAAGTCGGTCAGCGCGGCGACAAACTCTCGGGCGGGCAACGCCAGCGCATCGCCATCGCCCGCGTCCTGCTGAAGGACCCCGAGATTCTCATCCTCGACGAGGCGACGAGCCACGTCGACAACGAGACGGAGGTCCTCATCCAGCGGAGCCTCGAAGAGTTGGTCGCCGAGCGCACCACCTTCGCCATCGCCCATCGCCTCTCGACGGTGCGCAACGCCGACCGCATCCTCGTCCTCGACGACGGGGAAATCGTCGAGCGCGGCCCCCACGAGGAACTGCTGGAGGAAGCGGGCCTCTACGCGAACCTCTGGCGCGTGCAGGTCGGCGAGATGGAGGCGCTCCCCGAGGAGTTCCTCGAAGAGGCGGCAGCGCGGGACCGGCGCTGACTACCACGACCAGCCGGATTCGAGTTCGCTGACGGGCACCTCGCCGTCGAGGAAGGCCTGTCCCAACTCCCGCAGTCGGTACTCGTTCTCGGGGAGGGGCTGAATCAGGCCCTCCGCCGCCAGCCGCTCACAGCGCTGGCGGAGATACACGAGCGGGTAGGGCTGGCTCCGGTGGAGCGACCGCAGCGTGGCGCCGCCGCGGGTCCGCACCGCCAGCAGGATGCGCGGGTCCGCGACGTGCATCCACGACGGGCGTCGCTTCAGCGTCCACGTCTCCATCACCCGAGGCGACGGGAGCGGCGCTCATAAGTCGCGCGACCGGACCGATTCTCGGAACAGTTTTTGGCGGGGGGTTCCAACCCCGGCCATGGCGAAGTGGCTGCAGAGCGGCCTGCGCCGCGACATCTGCATCCTCGCGCACGCCCTCGACGAGCCGACGGGCCAGCGACTCAAACGGGACCTCGAAGCCCACTACGAGGACCACGTCAAGCCAACGCAGTTCTACGGCGCCCTCGACGCCCTCGTGGAGAGCGGGCACCTCACCCGCGAGGCCGACGGCCTCACCGACCGCTACGCCCTCACGGAGGCGGGCGAGGCGGCCCTCCGCGACCAGTTCGCGTGGGCCGGGGAGCGCGTCCCCCGTCGTGGGGAATCCGCCGAGCGTAAATGAGCGCGCCCCGATAGACCACTCGAATGCCGCCGCTCGCGAACTGGATGGTGCCCGCCGACGTCGAGATTCTGGAGTTCCTCGACGGGGAGAGCGACCCCGCAACCGTCGGGACGATGGCCGACGCGCTCGACTACTCCGAGGCCCATCTCACGGAGCGCTGTGAAGAACTGGCCGCACAGGGATTGGTCCAGCCCGTGACCCACGACGGCTACGTGTTGCGCCCCCTCGGTGAGGAGTATCTCGACGGCGACGTGGCCCCCGAACTCCTGAACGCGCCCGAGGAGTGACTACGCGGCCACCCGGTCGAACGCCGCCGTCACCGTCACGCCCGACTCTCGCTCCGTGAGCCACGCGTCCGCGTCGTACCGGTCGAGGAGCGTTTCGACGAGGTGTAACGCGACGCCCTCGTCCGTCTGCGTCCGCTCGTCCACGTCGTCGAACCCCGCCGCCGAGCCGAGGACCGCGGCCGTCACGGGCGAGACGTGCCCTCTGTCGTCCGCGACGCGGAGCAGGACCCGCGTGTCCGTCCGCTCGACGCGGACCGTCATCCGCTCGGCGCCGTTCTCGCCTGCCGCCGCCGCGCGGAGGAGCGCGTCGATGAGCGTCCCGAAGAGCGCGTCGGCCTCGACGTGGGCCGACGGTGGGCACTCGCCGACAGACACCGTCGCGTCGTACTCGCGTCCGTCGCCGACTGTCTCCCTGAGGACCGCGACTGCGTCGACGGGGGAGCAGTCCGCCGCGCCGTGTTCGGCCTCGATCAGCGCCCGGAGGTTCTCGACGAGCGTCACGAGGCGACGGCTCCGGTAGCGGATTCGCTCGGCGCGGCCCGCGATGGCGTCGTCGGCGCTCGCCGCGATGTCGTCGGCGTAGCCGTCGACTATCTGGAGGCCGTTGAGCAGGTGATGCCGGAGGACGCCGTTCACGAACGCGAGGTCCGTCTCCGCCGTGTCGTCCGCTTCGAGTTCGGTCGTCCGGCGCACCTCGGTGACCGACCGCCACTCCGTCACCCCGCCCCCGAGGCCGGCGACGGCGCCCGCCGCCTGCATCACGAGAAGCGCGGGGGCCGCCGACGTGACCCCACCGGGGGTGTGAAGCGCGTGGACGAGTGCGTATGCCGCCGACAACGCGATGACGCCCGCGCCGGTCCATCCGGCGACGCGCCACCGGGACCCGCAGTCCGTCGCCGACCGGAGCCAGAATCCACTCGACGCCACCGCCCCGGCCGCGAGCAACAGCACCACGGCCACCAGTCCGGCGTCGGGCGTCGGCACCCGGACCAGCAAGTAGAGTTGCGCGAGGGCACCCAACGCGAGGGCCGCGGCGATGCCGACGATGCCGACGGCGCCGTCGTCCCACGTGGTCGGGGTGGAGTGGCTCATCCGTCCCGAGCGATTTCCTATCAGAGGGTATTAATGCTTCGGAGCGCGGGGCGTGTCACGGCTCGCGGTACGCCGCGAGCGTCGCGTCCCTCTCGCCCCGGAGGTGTGCGCGCACGTCGCTCTCGTCCCACCCCAGCGGCGAGACGACGCTCTCGGCGGCCCGGAGCAGTGACCGCTCGTAGGGGGCCACCGCGTAGTCGGTGGCGCCGTCCTCGACCGGGAGGCGGACCCGCTCGGCGGGGGCGCCCGCGTCCGCGACGTGGACGTACCGAACGGACTCGCCGGGGTGCGTCTCGATGCCTCTGTCGGCCGCGCGTCGGAGCGCACCCACCACCGGCGTCTCGCGGTCGTACTCGTCGGCGCGCTTCGACGCGCGTCGCGTGACGACCAGTTCCGTGGCCGGTACGTCACCCGCCCGCAGGCGGCGTCTGTGCTCGGCGAGGCGGTCACACACCGCCGCCGGGTCCGCCGTGGCGTCGAGGACGTCCAGCAAGTCCCGCTGTGCGTCGGCGACGAACGGCGGCGTCGAGCGCTGCCGGCACTCGATGCCCCGCACCTTCAGCGACCCGTCCTCGCGGGCGCCGAAGTAGCGCGTGAGTGCCCCTCCCGGCCGCTCGCGGCGCGGCGCGAAACAGACCCAGTCGTACGTCGCCTCGTGTTCGAGGGGGATTGCCACCCGCTCTGTCACCGCCGCCGTCACGTCCGCGATGGGGTCGGGGTCGGACGCGGGCGTGAGCCACAGGCTGTCGACGATGCCGTGTAGAACGCGCCAGCCCCGCGCCTCGATTTCGCTCTTGGCGTCGAGCAGTATCTCCCTCGCGAACGCGTTGATGGCCTCGTGGCACTCGATGCGACCGAACTTCGCGTTCCGGTAGCCCTGATAGCCGAAGCAGGAGACGAGAATCCACTTCAGCGCGTCCGCCTTCGCCGCCGCCTCGGGGTCGTCGCGCGCCTTGTATCCCGCGCGGTCCTCGACGAGGGGCGCCAGCACGTCGGGGAGAAAGCCCCGGTCGTCGCAGACGCTGTAGCCGAGTTCGGGCACGTCGGCCCTGTCGTGGCAGTCACACCGGACCGTCTCGGGGCTGACGTTGTGCTTCCGGATGACGTTCGGGTAGAGGGAGGCGAAGTCCACCTCCACCACGTCCTCGTGGCGCCCCACCTCGGGTGCGAACGTGAACCCGCCCCGGTCGGCGGCGTGAAGCGTCGAGAGGTCCTTGAACGCCTCTGGCTCCCACTTGTTCCACGGCACCAGCACGTCCCTGTCGAGGGCCTCGCGGGACTGAATCGAGGTGAGGACGGTGCCGATGCTCCCCCACGCCGTCTCCTGTAGCGGGCGCCACGAGCGCTCCGCGAGGTCCAGCAGACCCGGGAGTCCCCCCTCGTCCCACAGAAACGAGTTCGCCCGGTCCACGATGGCCCGGCCGGGCACGTCGTAGCGTGCCGGCGAGTGCCCCGTCCGGCCGTAGCTCTCGAAGGTGTTCGCGCCCGCCAGCACGTCGTGGCCGGGCAGGCGCCCGAGGTGGCAGTCGACGCCACACGCCGCCGCCCGGTCGTGAATCAGCGGGACGAGTTCGGCCGTGTCGAGGACCAGCACGTCCGGGTCCGTCCGGTCGAGGCGGTGCGCCAGCGCCCGCAGGACGGCGCCCTCGTCGCCGGCCACCGGGTCGCCCCCGACGTGGAGGCCACCGAGGTCCCGGTCCGCCAGCGCCGCCTCGTCGACGCCCAGCGAGAGCGTCCGCAGGGATCGCGGCGGGTCCGAGGCGACGGCCGGCGTCCCCGTCTCGACGCAGTAGCGAAAGCCCGGCGCGAAGTCGACGTTGAAACACCGAATCGTCCCCGGCGCGTACTCGCGTTCGCGGTGGCCCCGGAGTTCGCGGGCGAGCGTCCGCACCTCGCCCGGCCTGTCGCAGTCGATGCGCAGGACTGGGGTGCGCTCGTCGGCGTGTAGGTCCACGTATCGGCGTGCCGTCGAGGCGGCTGCGACTTTCGGGTCGTCGCTGAGCGCCGCCCGGAGGTCCGCGCGGACTCGCTCGGGTGCGTCGACGTACAGCGTCGGCCGGTAGTCGGCGTCGCGTTCGACCCGGACCCCGTCGGCGGTTCGGTGCCACGTCACCACGCCGCCGTCGCGGATTTCAACCGCTATCGGCATCCATCTCGGCCCGCAGGGCGCGGAGTTCGCGCTCCTGTGCCAGCGCCACCGACAGCAGGAAGGCGATGCGCGGGTCCGCGGCGTTGAGGTGGCCCGCCGCGTCCGCGTGGGTCTCCGCTCGCTCGAACAGGGCGTCGAACGCCGGCCTGTGCCGGCGGCGGAGCGCCCGCCGGAACGGCGCGCAGTCCTCCTCGAAGCCCCGCAGGAAATCGCGGTAGGTGGGGTTGGTGCGCCCCATCAGACCACCGCCTCCCTGACCGCGATGGGGTCGAGCGTCGGTCCGGGTCGGGTTCCACATCGCGCCGCCCAGTACGGAATCGTGGTCTGCCAGCGCCCGTCGCACCAGTAGCCCCGGTCCGGTGGCTCCGCGTCGGGGAAGTCGAGGCCGAGGTCCGTGGCCCGGACCCGGAGGCTGTCGGCGGCGCGGTCGGCGACTGTCTCCGCGAGGGCGTCGTCGCCCGGCGCGTCGAGCAAGACGGCCGCGTCGACGGCCTCGCCGAGGGCCGCCAGCGTCGCCACCGTCGCCTCGAACAGTCGGTCGGCGTCCCGGTCGGGCACGTCGTCGTCGCGATACAGCGACGCGACGTTCGCGGCGACGACGAGGCCGGTCGACGAGTCGGCGCGGCGCACCGCGCGCGAGGCGAGGTCGGCGTGCTGGTACGCCGTGAACGCTCTCGCCACGCGCACGTCGGCGAGTTCGCGGGGCGTCGCCCGGTCGTACAGCGCGTGCGTCACGGCGACGTTGCGCGCGTCTATCCACAGCGTCGGTCCGTCCCGGCGCCGGTGTGCGGCGACGGCGACGCGGCGAAGCGCGTCCGGTCGGCCCGGGGGGCGCGCCAGTCGCGTCGCGCCGGCGTCGAGGCGCGGAACGGTGTCGTCTGCGTGCATACCCATCCTCCATTACGGCGCACGGCCGGCGCACGGGTAAGCGCGAGCCAAACCCGGAGTGAAACTGAAACTAAACGAGCGCCCACGCCAGCGCCACGCCACACGTGGCGGCGACGAACGTCCCCCCAGCGTAGGTGACGGCCCGGCGCCGGCGGCCGGCCTGCCACAGCGTCACCGCGTCGACGGAGAACGAGGAGTAGGTGGTGAACGAGCCACAGGCGCCGGTGCCGACCAACAGCGACGGGTCGCCGCCGACGCCCGAGAACGCCAGCAGTCCGAGCGCGAAACTCCCGACGGCGTTCACCGCGACGGTGCCGTACGGCGTTGCGCCGCGGTTCAGCCGGCCAGCGACGGCGTGTCGGAGGACGGCCCCGAGTGCGCCCCCGGTTCCGACGAGGAGGGCGGGCGGGAGCGTCACGCCCACGCACCTCCGACGCGGCGCGCGACGGCTTGCCCGACGAGGACGCCGGCGAACCCGAGCGCGTACGTCGCGAGAAGGTTCGCGAGTGGCCACGCGCCGGGCGCCCGGAGCGTCTCCACGGCGAACGTGCTGTACGTCGTGAAGGAGGCGAGCAGGCCCGTGCCGAAGACGAGGCGGTGTCGGCCCGCGAGCAGGTCGGTCATCGCGTCGGCGAGCAGCCAGCCGAGCGCGAGGCTTCCCACGGCGTTCACGAGCAGGGTGCCGCCGAGGCCCGGCAGGGCGCCGTCCACGAGGTATCGCAGGTTCGCCCCGACGAAGCCGCCGGCGGCCACGAGCGCGGCGGTTTCGGCGCGGCCGGCGTCGGTCATCGGTGTCGATTCGGCGGAGGGGCACCTGAAGCCTGCGGGATGGAAAAGGCTAACCGTCGCGTGGGTAAACTCCGCACAGATGCACCGGATTGCCATCGTCGGCATGGGCGGGTTCGGTCACCACCTCGCCCGACAGGTCGTCGCCCACGAGGGCACGACGCTGGCCGCCGTCGTCGACCTCGACGAGGGGTCGCTCCGTGAGGCGGCCGAGGAGTACGACCTCGAGGAGGCACAGTTGTTCACGGACGCGGAGGCGATGTACGACGCGACGACGCTCGACGCCGTCCTCGTCGCGACGCCGCCCGCATTCCACTTCGAGCAAGTCACCGACGCCCTCGACCGGGGCCACCACGTCCTCTGTGAGAAGCCGGTCGTGATGGACACCGAGGAGGCCCGTGCGCTCCTCGACCGGGCCGAGTCGACGGACCGCGTCGTGATGACGGGCTACCAGCGCCACCTCAACCCCGGCTTCGTCCACGCCCGGGAGCGCTGGCGCGACGCCGACCTCGAACCGACGTTCGTCACGGGCGAACTCACGCAGGACTGGACCGACCACTTCGAGTCGGGCGAGAACTGGCGCACGAACCCCGAAATCGGCGGCTACGGTCACCTGTTCAGCGTCGGCACCCACGTCGTCGAGTCCATCCTCTGGCTCACCGGCCTCACGCCCGACACGGTGACCGCCCAGATGGAGTTCCACGACGACGGCCGCATCGACAAGCAGTCGTCGCTCACGGTGCGCTTCGAGAACGGCGCCACCGCGAGCATCGGTGACACCGCCACGGCGCCCGCCACGCGCGAACACATCCACGTCTGGGACGACGAGGGTGCCGTCTATCTGGCGGGCGAGGACTGGGGCCGCCGCGAACTCACCGTCTACGACGCCGACAACAACGACGTGACGCCGGCCGTGAACTACGACGAGGCGCCGACGAAAGTCGAGGCGTTCGTCGACGCCATCGAGTCCGGCACCGAACCGCCCTCCACGGCGGCGGACGCCCTGCGCGTGACGGCGTTGCTGGAGGCGGCCTACGAGTCGGCGAATAAAAATCGGGAAGTCGACGTCGACCTCTGAGCCGCGTTACTTGATGCGGACGTCGTCGAGGACGCCCGTCTTGCGGGCGCCGATGCCGCCCTCGGAGAACGCGGTGTCGGTGGTGTTGACCGTCGCGAGCGAGTCGCCCTCGGGACC
Source organism: Halobacteriaceae archaeon (assembly GCA_042216675.1). Classification (GTDB taxonomy): domain Archaea; phylum Halobacteriota; class Halobacteria; order Halobacteriales; family Halobacteriaceae; genus JBDGTS01. Next base: position 23,756 of record JBDGTS010000007.1, read on the forward strand.
CAACACCTCGACGTCGATGGTGCCGTCCGTGCCCCAGTCCACGACGATGCTGTAGAGCGTGTTTGCGGACGTGCTGATGACGGACTCCGCGAGTTGGCTGTAGGAGCCGCCCTCGCGCTTGTACAGTTGGAGGCGGTTCGTGTCGTAGATGCGCGCGAAGTAGAAGTTGTCAGCGTCCTGCACGCCGAACGCGATTCCGGCGTTCACCTCCGTCTCGGTGCGCGCCACGCGGGCGAAGAACTCGTCGCCGGCGGACGGGTAGCGCGGGAGGCCGCTCGTCGAGTAGAAGATGGCTGTGCCCTCCGCCGTCTTCTTCAGGCTGTAGTCGCCGTCGGCCACCGGGTCGTCCGTGTTGACGGTGTACGCGTCCGTCGCGCCCTCGTACTCCGAGAGGTCGCCGTCCTCGAAACTGTCCACGAGGTCGCCGGTGAGGTCCGCGGCGCCGCCGCTCCCGCCGCTACTGCTCGGGACGAACCCCTTCGCTTGCTGTTGGTCGACGATGTACGTCACGTCGAGGTCGGAACCGGGGTCGGCGGTCCACTCGAAGACGAGGTCCCACGCGCTCCCGGTCCACTCGAAGCGGGTGTCGAAGCCGAAGGCCGCGCCGGGGTTGCTCGCGGCCCGGGCGCGGACGGCAAGCGACGCGCCGACGGCGTCGGAGACGTCCGTGACGCGCGCCGCGGGCGAGGACCCGGACGTGAGCGTCACGTTACCGGCGTCGACGCCGCCGCCCACGTTGTCCTTGACGGTGGTGTCCGGCGCGAACACTTCCATCGCCGCTCGCGTGCCGGACCCGCGCACGTCGTTGCCGACGATGCGACTGGTCGTCGTGTCGGGGCCCGTCTCCCGGATGCCGAAGGGCATCTTCGGTTCGTCCCTGTCGTCGACGACGCGGAGGTCCGTGATGGAGACGCCCGAGGTGGCCGCGAAGTTCCGCGGGTCCTCGGGGATGCCGCCGGCGTCTCGCGAGTCGATGCGGACGCCCTCGGCGTTGGAGTTCTTGATGACGCCGCCCTGCACGGAGAAGTTCTGGCAGTCCTGCACGAGGACGCCGTGCGAGGACATGCCGACGAGGTTGACCGAATTGATGGTGACGTCCTCACACCCGGAGACGCCGAAGACGCCCCGGCCGCCGTCGCGGCCGACGACCTGTCCACAGGTCACGTCGGCGCACTCGTTGGCGACCCGGAACGTCGCGTAGCCACCGCCCGGATTTACCTCGCGGCCGACGACTTGGCCGATGGTGGCGTCCGTGGTGTTGTTCAGCAGGACGCCGGACCCCGGCGTCTTGTTGGCGATGACCTGTCCGACCTGCAGGCGGTCCACGCCGTACGTCTCGAAGGCCTGCCAGCCGGCCTCCTCGATGTACGCGGTGTCCACCTGCACGTCCTTGCACCGCCGTTCGGAGTCGCCAAAGGAGTCGATGCGGACGGCCAGACCGCCGCGAGGCGTCTGTTCGGCGTCCATCTCGATGTTGACCGCGCCCAGACGGGCCTCCCGCACGCCCTGTAGCCAGACGGCGTAGCGGGGGTTGCCCTTGATGTTGAGGTTCGGGAACTCGACGTTGTCGGCGTCGTTCGCGTACACCGCGCGGATGAGCGGTTCGTTCGAGTCCTTGATGTGGATGGGGGCCGGCACGTCGAGAATCGTGTTGCTCGGCACGCGAATCTCCTTGAAGCCGTCCCACGGGCCGTCGCCCCACGAGTGCGGGCCGACTTCGGCGGGCGAGACGATGGCCACTTTCTCCTTGTGGTCACGGCCGTCGGTGAGGCTCTCGATGGCCGCCGTGGCCGCCAGCATCACGTCGTCGGTGCTGGTGACGTGGCCGTCGCGGCCGTCCGCGTGCCAGCCGCCATCGTCGTCTTTCCACACCACCACGTCGGCGTCGCGTGCCGACGCGTACACGTGGTCCACGTCGATGGAGTGGAGATTGTCGAGGTCGTGGTCCTGTGCGTTCACGTCCTGATTCCACTTCCGCGTCCGTCGCCCTGTTTCGTTCCCCGGCGCGTCGCCGTGGGACGCCGCCGCGTTCCCCGTCGCCGCCGCGACGCCGCCAGCTCCCATCAGTGCGAGTGCCGACCGGCGTGTGAACGTCAAGTCGTCGCCGGCCCCGCTCGCGTCACCGCTGTCACTGTCGCTATCACGAAGCATGCCTATCTTTATCTATGATTCGAGTTATTAAAAGTTATTTTAGAAATATATAGTTTTGTTCGAGGCCACGCGGCCGCTCAGCGGATGCGCACGTCGTCGAGCATCCCGGTCCGGCGCGTGCCGAACCCGCCGAAGCGGTGGGTCGTGTGGCAGCGCCGGGCCCGGTCGCTCCGCCGCGAGGCCCATCGGCGTGGCAGAATTGCTGCGGGCGCGGAGAACGGCCGGGAAACGCCGGCTTATAGCGCGTCGAGGTCCTGCAGAATCTCGCGGAGTTCGTCCTTCTCCTCGGGCGGGAGGGTCTGTCCCGGCGGGCGGACGGTGTCGTGTTCGAAGACGCCCTGCATCTTCAGGGCGGCCTTCGTTCGGTTGCGATTGCGGCCGATGGGCTCCTTGAACAGGAAGTTCGTCAGGTCGGCCATCTCCGCGCGGAGTTCGCGACCGCGTTCGAGGTCGCCCTCTCGGACGGCGCGGAGTTTCTCGACGTGCATCTCGGGGATGAGGTTGGCGTAGGCGATGAGGCCCGTCTCGGCACCGAAGACGTAGGAGTGGTACAGGAACAGGTCCTCGCCGGTCATCAGCGTGAACTGGTCGCGGTACGGCTTGGTGGCGCGCACCGTCTCCTCGTAGCGCACCGGGTCGAAGGTGGCGTTCTTGAGGGCGACGACGAAGTCCTCCTGCACGAGTTCGGCGTAGGCGCTGACCGGGAGCGAGAAGTCGCCGAAGTTGCCGAACTGGAACGCGATGAGGGGGATGTCGACGGCCTCACCGATGCCCCGGTAGTGGTCGAGCAGAATCTGCGGGTCGCCGTGGCTGTACAGGTCGATGGGGACCGGCATCAGGGCGTCGGCGCCGGCCGCCTCCGCTCGCTTCGCCTCCTCGATGGCCTGCGGGGTACTCTCCCCGGCGATGCCCGAGAAGACCATCGCGTCCTCGGAGGCCTCGTCGTGAATCTCGATGACTCGCTCCTTGTCCTCGGGGGGCGACATCTGGCACTCGCCGGAGTGGGCGTTAGCGATGGTGGCGACGATGCCGTCCGTCTCGCTGAGCGACTGGACGTGGTCGTGCAGGTCGTCCTCCGCGACTTCGAGGTCCGGTGTCAGCGGCGTCACCGTGGCGGGGATGATGCCGCCCTTGATGGCGTCTTTGACCGCCTCGTATTCGGGCTTCATGTACACAGAAAGGCGGTGCGGCGGACCATATACCAGTTTCGCCTTTGTCGGTGGCCGCGCGCAACGGCGCCGTCCGGCGGACGAAACCCTATCCTTTTTGACGCCATCCGCCGGAGTCGGTTCCATGACAGACCGAATCAGGGTCGACCCCGAAGCGGACATCGACGAAATTAGCCCCCACGTCTTCGGGCACTTCGCGGAGCATCTCGGCCGCTGTATCTACGGCGGCATCTGGGACGGCGACGAGGACGCCGCCATCGAGGAGGGCATCCGCGACGACACGCTCTCGCTCCTGCAGGGCCTCGACATGCCGAACCTCCGCTGGCCCGGCGGCTGTTTCGCCGACGACTACCACTGGGAGGACGGCGTCGGCCCGCGCGAGGAGCGACCCCGACGCCGCAACGTCCACTGGGTGCAGGGCCGCGACGAGGAGTGGGAGGAGTCCAACCAGTTCGGCACCGACGAGTTCCTCCGACTCTGTGAACTGCTCGACACCACCCCGTACCTCGCCGCCAACGTCGGCTCCGGCGACCCCGGCGAGGCGATGGACTGGGTGGAGTACTGCAACTACGACGGCGACACGGAACTGGTCGACCGCCGCGCCGAGAACGGCCACGAGGAGCCCTACGACGTGCCCTACTGGGGCGTCGGCAACGAGAACTGGGGCTGTGGCGGCGACTACGAACCCGCGGACTACGCCCGCGAGTTCCGCCGCTACGCCACTTACCTCAACGCCTTCGGCGGCAACATGAACCCCGGCGAGAAACTGGACCTCATCGCCTGTGGCCACATCGCCGGCGACTGGAATCAGGAGTTCATGAAGAACATGGCCGAGGCGGGCGGCCAGAACGCGATGGACCACCTCTCGGTCCACCGGTACTACAACGCCGGGGACGCGACGGACTTCGACGAGGACGACTACTACACACTGCTCGCTCGGTCACTGGCCCTCGCCGACGACATCGACCAGACGGCGGACACCATCAACACGTACGCGCCCGCCGCCGACATCGGCGTCGTCGTCGACGAGTGGGGCGTCTGGCACCCCGAGGCGAAAAACGACAACGGCCTCGAACAGTCCCAGACGGTCCGCGACGCCGTCTCCGCCGCGGGCGTCCTCGACATCTTCGCCAACCGCGCCGACGTGGTGTCGATGGCGAACATCGCCCAGACGGTCAACGTCCTCCAGTGTCTCGTCTACACGGACGAGGACGACGCGTGGCCCACCCAGACGTATCAGGTGTTCGACCTCTACGAACCGCACATGGGCGCGACGGCCGTCCGCTCCTACGTCGAGACGGACGAGCGTGAGGTCGAGAACGAACGCGACGTGCCCCTCGTCTCGGCGTCTGCCTCCCGCACCGACGACGGCGTGTTCGTGACGCTCTCGAACCGTGACCTCGACGACCGCGAGGTGACCATCGACATCGGTCTCGACGACCCCACGGTGGCCGAGGCCGAGGTGCTGTTCGACGACGCCGACGCCGACGCGGAGGTCACGAAGGACAACGCCGACGAGTTCGCGGCCGACAGCCTCGACGTGGACGTCGACGCTGGGGAAGTCGCCTTCGACGCGCCCGGCAGTTCCGTCGTCGCGATTCGCGTGGAGTAGGCGGAACCGATAAACCCTTCACCCGTCCCGGGGAATCGCCGCCACATGAAATTCGGCATCTTCCCCACCGAAGGGGGACGCAACTTCGACGACGCCGTCGAGGAGTGCAAACTCGCGGAGGACGTCGGTTTCGACTCCGCGTGGGTCAACGACCATCAGGCGACGGAGGGTGAGAACTACTGGCCCGCGCCGCTGGCGCGGCAGGCCGGCATCGCGACGACGACCGACGAACTCGAACTGGTGACGGCGGTCATGATTCTGCCGCTGTACCACCCGCTCCACGTCGCCCAGCGCGCGGCGCAGTTGGACCTGATGTCCGACGGCCGCCTCACGCTCGGCGTCGGGCTGGGCTACGTGCCAAAGGAGTTCGAGGCGTTCGGCGTCCCGATGGACGAGCGTGCGGGCCGACAGATCGAGGGCGTGAAGTTCCTCGATAAGTTCTTCCGCGCCGACGGTCCCATCGACTTCGAGTGCCCGTTCTTCGAGGTCGAGGACTGGCAGCCCCTCCCCGAACCCGTGCAGGAGCCGCGCCCGCCGCTCTGGATCGGCGGCTGGGGCGACAAACAGCTCCGCCGCTCCGTGCAGTTCAGCGACGCGTGGGTGCCGGGCGTCGTCGTCGACAACGAGGGCGTCGAGAAGCGCACGCACAAGCTGAAGGGCATGGTCGAGGACATGGACAAGGACTGGGACTCGATGGCCCACCCGCTGATGCGCGAGGGCGTCATCGCCGAGACCCACGAGGAGGCCGTCGAACTCGGGAAGGAGTACCTGTATCAGTCCTACCTCGACGAGTACGGCGGGGAGTTCGAGCACCCCTACATCGAGCAGGAGGACCTCGAAACCTTCGAGAAACTCGCCGAGGACCACTTCCTCGTTGGCACGCCCAACGAGGTCATCGAGCAGATCGAGGACATGAAGAGCCGGTTCGCGCTGGACCACCTCGCCGTGCGCTTCCACCACTCCGGCATGCCCGGCGACAAGGTGCGCGAACAGATTGAACTGTTCGGCGACGAAGTGCTGCCGGCCTTCGAGTGACGGCCGACTTCCCGCGCCCGTTCAGGGCGCCGGCCCGTACAGTTCGACCTCCAGCAGTTCGAGGTAGGTGCGCCCGCTCTCGCGGTCCGACTGGTGTGTCTCGCCCGTTATCTCGACGATTTCCTCGAAGGCGTCCTCGGCGAGCGTCGCGCCTTCGAGAGCGACGGTCACGTACTGCCCGTCCGTCGGGTCGAAGGTGACGTGGTCGTAGGCGAGCGTCTGCCCGACCGTCCCCCGCCAGACTTCCTCGTCGTCGACGGCGACCCGGATGGGATACTCCGTCGTGCGGTGACCGGCGACCTTCAGTCGGAGTTCGCCGACGGTTCGCTCGCCCCCGAGGTCGAAGCGTATCCACGCTCGCTCGGGGTCGTCCGCGCTCCGCCAACCGCTGTTCTCGTCGTCGTCGACCGTGTTCGCCGCGCCCTCGGCGTTCGACCCGGCCGTGACTGCCTCGGGAGTCCACGGCAGTCGCGTCTCGTCGTACGCGATGCCGTCCGGCGTCGGGCCGCGGTCGAGGTTCGACGGGAGTCCGTCGCCGGGTTCGTGGGGCGTCAGACCGCCCGCCAGTTCGATGGGCTCCGTCTCCAGTTCGACCGTCGCGGGGTCGAGACCGTCGCTCCGCGCCGTCACTGTCACGGTCCCGGGGACGAGCGTGGAGCGCACGAGAGCGCGGTTGACGCCGAGTTCGACCGGCAGGTCCGCGTCGAGGACGTGGTTTTCTGGCCCCTCGGCGATGCCGCCGCGCCACTCGGCCGGCCCCTCGACCTCGAATTCCACGTCGTCGAACGCGAGGGGGTGACGACGGCCCTCGTCGTCGACGACTTCGACTTCGAGGAGTGCCACGTCGTGGCCGTCCGCGCGCCAGCCGTCGGGGCTGGTCTCCGCGGTCAGTTCGAGCGCCGTCGGCTCACCGACCGTCTCCTCGACGGCCTCACACACCTGCTCGCCAGCCGCGTCGTAGCCGACGGCCCGAAGTTCGCCGGGTTCGAACGCAACGTCCGCGAACGTGAAGACGAACCGCTCGGAGCGCTCGCCCTCGCCGAGCGACTCGCCGTTGCGGAACAACTCGACGGATTCGGCGCTTGAGACGACCGTCACGTCCCGAACCGTGTCCGAATCGTAGTTCCAGTGCCCGAGGATGACCGCGTGGTGCGTCTCGGGTTCGACCCAGCCGTCCCAGATGGCCTCGTGCGCGTGGAACGCCTCCTTGGGGATGCGCATCGGGTCCGTCTCGCCGCTCCGGCGGTAGTTGTCCTCGCCGCGGTAGTGGGTGTTCGTGTCGCTGAAGATGATGTTCTGGCCGCCCGAACTCACGCGCTGCCCGGTGCCGGGGCGCTCGCGCCAGTACTCCCACCAGCGCACCACGTCCTCGACGGTGAACGTGTCCTGATTCAGGTTGTAGCGCTCGCCTTCGCCCTCCCCTTCGCCGTCCTCGTGGTACGGCGGAGAGTCCTCGTCCCAGTAGCGACGCGAGGCCTCGCTCCGGTTGTACTCGGTGGCGAACAGCGGTTTGTCCGCGCTCTTGTTCACGTAGAGCATCTCGCCGCCCCACTCCGCAACGTCGCTGTCGAGCATCTCGCGACAGCCCATCGCCCGCCCGCCGTGCGGGTCGAAGCGGTCGCGGAGACGGACGAGTTCGGCCATGTGCTCCTCGCTGATGGCCTCGTTGCCGCCCTCGTAGAAGACGACGCTGGGATTGTTTCGGTTGTAGATGATGGCGTCGCGCATCAGTTCGACGCGCTGGTCCCAGTGACGCCCCTCGCTGTCGCTCTCGGCGTCGCCGGCGGGCAGGAGTTGGATGAGGCCCATCCGGTCACAGGACTCGACGTCCTGTTTCCACGGCGTGACGTGCATCCAGCGCACGACGTTCGCGTTCCCCTCGACCATCATGCCGTTCGAGAAGTCGCTGAGCCACGCGGGGACGCTCCGTCCGATGGCGGGCCACTCGTTGGTCGTCCGCTGGGCGTAGCCCTTGAGTTGGATGGTTCGGTCGTTGAGTTCGACGCGGCCGTTCTCGAAGTTCGTCTTCCGGAAGCCGGTGGTCGTCGTCACCGTGTCCACCACCTCACCGTCGACTGTGAGGCGCGTCTCTACGTCGTAGAGGTAGCCGTAGCCCCAACTCCAGAACTCGAGGTCGGAGACGTCGGCGTTGGCGTCGAGGGTGACGGTGGCGCCCGGCGGGACGGTGCGCTCGCCGCCGTCGAACTCGGCCACCGTCTCGCCGTCCGGGTCGCGCATCTCCACCTCGTAGCCCACCGTTCGCTCGGTGTCGTGTTCGTTGCGGACCTCCGACTCGGCGGTGACCGTCGCCGTGTTCGCGTCGACGTCGATGTCGTCCGCGTACACGTAGACGCCCGTCGTCCCGAGCCACGAGTAGAGGGGAAGCGTCTGGTAGAGTTTGTCGGTGAGGTGGAGTTTGACGTTCTTCGTCACGCCGCCGTAGTTGGCGTTGAAGTTGCGGTCGGCCCACCGGAACGTCTCGCCAGTCGCCGCCTCCTCGTAGTCCCAGTCGTTGTCGACGCGCACTGCGAGGACGTTCTCGCCGTCGGGGTCGACCTGTGCGGTGAGGTCGAAGCCGAAGGCCATCACGCCGTTCTCGTGGCGGCCGAGGAACTCGCCGTTCAGGTACACCTCCGCGGCCTGTCGGACGCCCTCGAACTCCACGAATGCCTTCTTCTCCGCGGTGCCCTCGGGGAGCGTGAACGTCTTTCGGTACCACGCGACGCCCGTCGAGAGGCCGTAGATGTCCTCGCGGAACGCCTCGTCCTCGTTCCACGCGTGCGGGACGCTCACCTGCTCCCAGCCGCCGTCGTCGAACGACGGGTCCGCCGCGCCGTCGGGGTCGCCGACGCGGACCCGCCAGTCGGGGTTCATGCTGTACGTCTCACGGGACCAATCAGGATCGGATTCGGGCGTCATGGGGAATCTCTCGAACTGGTGGGATGCCGACGAGTGGCCACTTATACGTACGGGTCGGCGAAGGGCCGCGGCGACCCGGTAAACCCGACGCCTCTGCTCCAAGAGACACCTTTTTGGTGTGGTCCCGCATTCCACAGGCGTATGCATCAACTGCAGACGGAATCCGAGGCCGACGCGGCCGAGGTGTCCGACGTGAAAATCGGCTACGTCGGCGGCGGCAGTCAGGGCTGGGCGCACACACTCATCAACGACCTCGCGCAGTGCGAGGACATCTCCGGCGAAGTCGCACTGTACGACGTGCACTACGAACCCGCCGAGAAGAACGCGCAACTCGGCAATCAGGTCATGGACCGGGACGACGCGCCCGGCGACTGGGACTTCGCGGCCTACCGCGAGATGGACGACGCTCTCGCGGACGCCGACTTCGTCATCTGCTCGATTCAGGACCCGCCCGAGGAGACGTTCAAACACGACCTCGACATCCCCAAGGAGTACGGCGTCTTCCAGACGGTCGGCGACACCGTCGGCCCGGGCGGGGCCGTCCGCTCCCTGCGCGCCATCCCCCAGTACCGCGAAATCGCGGCCACCATCCGGGAGCAGTGTCCCGACGCGTGGGTCATCAACTACACGAACCCGATGACCGTCTGCACGCGGGCGCTGTACGAGGAGTACCCCGACATCAACGCCATCGGTCTCTGTCACGAGGTGTTCGGCGCCCAGCGCAAGTTCGCCGAACTCGCCGAGGAGTACGTCGACGAGGCCGAGGACGTCGACATCGACGAAATCGACGTGAACGTGAAGGGCGTCAACCACTTCACGTGGATCGACGAGGCGTACTGGAACGGCCACGACGTGTTCCAGTACCTCGACGACAAACTCGAGGAAATCGGCCCGCTCCCCCGCTTCGAACAGGGCGAGTTCGACGACGAGTCCTACTGGACGAACAAGGGCGACGTCTGCTACGACCTGTACGACCGGTTCGGGATGCTCGGCGCGGCGGGCGACCGGCACCTCGTGGAGTTCGTGCCGTGGTACCTCGACATCGACGAGGAGTCCGAAATCCAGCGTTGGGGCACCCGCTGTACGCCCTCCAGCGCTCGCGTCGCCGGTGAGCAGGACGTCTCGGAGGCGTCCCGCACCGAGCAGTATCTCTCCGGCGAGGAGGAGTTCGAGTTCCGAGAGTCCGGCGAGGAAGCGGTGCCCATCATGCGCGCACTGCTGGGCCTCCAGCCGCTGAAGACGCACCTCAACCACCCCAACGTGGGGCAGATTCCGGACCTGCCTGAGGGCGCCGTCGTGGAGACGAACGCGCTCATCACGGGCGACAGCGTTCGGCCCATCACCGCCGGCGAACTCACGCGCCCGATTCGGAACCTCGTCCTCACGGCCGTCCACAATCAGGAGACGCTCATCGAGGCCGGCTTCGAGGGCGACCTCGACCTCGCCTATCAGGCGTTCCTCAACGAACCGCTCGTCAACGTCCAACCCGACGAGGCCGAGCAGATGTTCCGCGACCTCGTCGAGGTCGAACGCGACTACCTGCAGGACTACAACCTCGACACCGCCGACGTGATGCAGGACTAGTCGGTCCTGAGTTCGACTTCCTTCTCGACGCGCAGTTCGACCGGGCCGCGCAGGCCCGACGCGGTCTGCCCCTCGTACACGTAGCGGGTCGGTGTCTCCGTCGCGAAGTGGTTGGCGACGGTGTTCGCGACGCGCACGGTCACCTCGTTCTCGCCGGGGTCGACGGCGTCAGTCACGTCGACTTCGAACGGCCGCGAGAACACGGTGTCCACCGTCTCGCCGTCGACGGCGACTTCGGCGGTCACCGCCACGTCGCCGAGGTCCAGAACCACCCTGTCGCCGTCGTCGGTGTCGGGCACCTCGACCGTCCGGCGGTACTCCGCGATGCCCGAGAAGGAGTCGAGGCCGAGTTCCCGCCAGTCGCCCGCGTCGACGCGGCCCTCCTCGACGGTCAGCGGAACGGGCGTCTCCCACGCCGCCCCGCGGTTGTAGCCGTCGAGCAGTTCCGTACGGACGACGACTGTCGTGGCCGTCGTCGCGGGCGCGTCGAGTTCGACGCGGCCCGAGGGCGTCGCGTGTTCCACGCCGTCGACCCACGCCCTCGTCGGCCCTCGGGTGGGCAGGAGGAACGACGTCGTGCCCGGCGGGAGCGCGAACGCGAACCACGCCACGTCGTCGCGCCACGGGCGCGGTTCGAACCGGAGCGCCCCCGTCTCGAAGAACCACCGGACGCGGGGGACGTGGTCCATGTTCATCACGTGCGCCGTCGGCGGCGCGGGTTCGAGGGCGACGTGTGTCTCGGTGTCCGGTTCGACGACGATGTGTATCGGGACGGTGCCCTCGGGAACGTCCAGTTCGACCGACCCCGCCTCGTCGGGGACGGCGACGGGTTCGCCATCGACGCGCAAACTTTGGATGCCGGCGCCGTGGTGACAGGTCACTGTCTGGGCGTCCTCGCTCACCGCCGCCGACCAGAAGTGCGTGACACCATCGCCGGCGGGCGAAACGAGGAAGTCGTCGGAGACGACGCCGTTGTGGCCGTGGTCGTCGGGGTGGGTCCCCGGCTTGCCCACGTCGAGGGAGAACTCGTAGAGTGCCCATCCTTCGTCGTCCTCGTCCGGCGTCCGCACGTCGGCGTCCGCGGGCACGTCCGCCCGGCGCCAGAAGTGCGCGCCGTAGTCCACGAGCGCGTTGTCCCACCCCTCGATGGGGCCGGTGTACCACTCCTCTTCGACGCCGTCCTCATCGGAGTCCTCCAGTCGATAGGCGAAGGCCCGCACCTCCGGACCGATCTGTGGTTCGGTGTCCGGATACCGGAAGTCCGCGTACGTGTTGTCCAGGGTCGGCTCCAGCGAGAACGCCCAGTCCTCGCTCACGTCCACGGGGTCCGGTACGTCGACGCTCGCCGTGGCCGTGACCTCGGTGCCGTCCGCGACGGCCGTCGCCTCGTACTCGCCGGACTCGGCGGCGAGGCCGCGAACGGTCGTGCCCTGCTCGTCCGTCTCCACGGCCGTCACGCCGCCGAGGTCCGTGTCGGTGACGCCGACTCCCGGATCCGCGTGGCCGTCGAAGACGACCACTGCGAACTCGTGGGGCGCGAAGTCGAAGGTCAGGTCGGTGTGTGTGCCCTCGGCGTCGAACTCGTGAATCGGTTCGGCGGTGCCCGATTCGAGGTCCCAGCGCTCCGGGCGGCCGTCCGCGCGGAACGACGCCTCGACGGTGCGGGCCTCGTCGCGCGTGTTTAGGACGAGGTACACGTCCTGCCGACCGACGCGGCGGTGCGCGTGGAACACGTCGTCGGGCGCTTTCACGTCGCGGTTCACGAAGTCGTCGAGAACCTCGTCGAGGTCCGCCACGTCGTCCGCGACGACGCCGGCACCGCCGCTCTCGTGGTCGACGACGGGGTCGCCGTCGGCGGGCGGGCGCGCGTCGCCGAAGATGGCGTCCAGCGAGTTTTCGAGCGCCGGGTCGCCGGCGCCGCCCTCGACAGTCTCGTCTGGCAAGCGGCCCACCGAGACGACGACGCCGCCCTCGGCGACGAGTTCCGCGGCCGCCTCGACGACCTCGCGTCGGATCGTCGTCGCCGGGCCGAGGACGAACACGGGCGTCTCGCCGCCGCCGACGGCGAGGTCACCGTCCACGACCCCGCCGTCCACGATGGTCTCGTGGTCCACGAGGAGGAGGTCGCTCACCGACTCGTAGAACGCCTCGGCCACCTCGCGGGTGCGGGCGTCGATGGCTTCGCCCTCGTCGGACATCTCGACGGGGTAGCGCGCGCCCGGCCCCTCTTTCTTCTCGTGGGCCGCGGCGCGGCGCTCCGCCTGCATCGTCGTGATGGGGTAGTGCATCGCCGCGTCGACGACCCGGTCGCCCTGACTGAACAGGTACATCAGGCGCGTGACGGCGTCGTTGAACGCGTCGGCGTGTTCCCAGTAGGGCTGACGGAAGTGCGTGTCCGGCGGCGCGTGCTCGTACCAGCCACCGAGGGTCGTGTAGTAGAGGCCGTGCTTGTTGAAGCGATTGAGGCCGTAGCAGACGTTCTCGGCGATGCCGGCGTACTGCAGGCGCGGCGGGAAGCCCCACCCGGTCGTGTGGAACAGTTCGCCCCACACCCGGTCGCGGCCGTAGTTCTCGGCGATGGAGGACGCCACCTTCGCGTCGAAGAACGTCCGGGTGCCGATGCCCTCGAAGCGCCCGCCGTCGTCGTAGCCGGGCTCCTGAAACCACCGCATCGTCCGCATGTAGTCGCCGTACTCGGAGTGGTGTTCGGTGAGGTCCTCGCGACCCCAGTTGTCGTGTGCGAACTTCAGGCCGCGGCGTTCGTGCCACTCGTAGAGCGGTTCGAACCAGTTCTCCTCCAGCATCGTCGTCACGACGTCGTGGTAGCGGCTCCGGATGGCCCCGGTGTCGGCGCCACAATCCTCGAAGAGTGCGACGAGGTCCTCCGTCGGGTCCTCGCCCCAGTCGGCCTCGTAGCGCGCGAGGAGTCTGTCGTCGCAGGGAATCGTCCCCTGTAGCATGAACAGTTCGTCCTGGAACGTGCCGACGATGCTCTCGCCGAGATACTCGCCCAGTCGCTCGACGTAGGCCTCGTAGTGGTGTTCGATGACGCGGTCCACGGCGTCCCGCGTCGTCCGGCAGAGGCCCTCTGGCCGGTAACCGATACTCGCCACGTGCCAGTTGCCCTCGGGTGCGGTCCACTCGACGGCGCCGCCCTCGTGGTCGAGTTCGATGGCGCCCTCGGTGTCGAGGGTGCCGTCGTCGGCGCGGGGGTAGGCCGCCACAGAGAGCGGCGTGAAGTCCTCTCGGGGGTCGAGTTCGGCCGTCTCGCCGCCGGATACGTCGACGGCTTCCCGGTCGAGGACGTGGCCCTGCAGTTCCGGTCGCTCGTCGATTTCCTCCTCGACGGTGTCCTGCCAGTAGCGCTTCCACGACGGCGGACTGTGGTGGTACGTCTCGTCGTGAATCCACAGGTCCATCTCGAGGCGGTCACACTCCGACGCCGCGTGGTCCATCATCTCCCACCACTCCTCGGAGAAGTAGGACTGGCGGGGTCCCTCCGGCGGCCCTTCGGGGTACTTCATCTCGAAGCAGACGGCCTCGACGCCCTGCTCCGAGAGGGTTTCGAGTTGGTCGGTGATACGCCCCCTCTCGAGGTCGTCGCCGTCCCACCACCAGAACGGGACGTTACCGAAGTCGGCGTGGGAGGGGTCGCTGAACCCCTCGATTAGCGCCTCGCGCTCGGTGCCCGCGCCCTCACGGTGGTCCGGTGCGGGCCTGTGGCTGATGGTGTCCTTCTGAATGTCGGGGTCCATCGGGTCCGGTCGTGGCATCGTTACTGTCTAGTCCCTGTCGTGGGGTCCTCATAAACGGGCAGGTCCTCGAAGTCGGGAATCTCCACGAGGAACGCGTCGTCGGTGCCCGTCGGGTCCCCGTCGAACGCGATGGTGGACCCGTCGGGACTCATCCGTGCGTGGGGGTGGGGGCTGTCGGGGTCCCACGCGTGCGTGGCTAGTTTTCGAGGCCCATCGTACTCGTCCGTTGACTCGTCGTACTCGTACAGAAGGAGGAAGGGCACCTTCGCGTCGTCGCCGTCACAGACGAATCGCTCGCGAGTGTTCGAGTGACAGTGGGTGCGCCGGACCGGAATCTCCGTCTCTCGCCGGTCGGTGTCGTCCCACTTGATGGTGCCGTGGAAGCAGTTCTCGTTGTTGTTCTCGCCCTGCCAGCCGTGGTAGCCGACGTGTTCGCCGTCGCGAAGCCAGTACTCGTGGCCGACGGCCTCGTCCTCGTCGACTTCGCGGAGCGGTTCGTTGCGGTCCGTCTCGGTGTTGACGATGTGGATGCGGTTGTCCACCTTCCCCCACGGCCCCTCGTGACAGTACGTGAACAGTTCGGGGCGCGTCGGGGAGGCGTTGACGTGAGAGATCCAGTACTCCTCCTCGTGGAGCAGTTCCGTCTCGTCCGCGCCCTCGATGTTGGCGGCGAAGATGGCGCAGTGGGGGTACTCCGCGCGGTTCGCCTCGTGGCCCTCGACGCCCGTTCGCTCGGAGACGGAGACGAGGAGACGTTCGCCGTCCGCGAGGAGGTCGTCGACGCCGAAACTGTAGTCGTCGTAGCCGTCGGGCTTCTGCACGACGGCGCGGAGGTCGAGCGTCGTCACGTCGAGACCGAGGACGTACTCCGCGTCGTACCGGTCGCCGGTGGTGCTGTACGCGAAGTACACTTCGTTCGTCTCGGGGTTGACGCGGGTACAGCCACCGACGCCGTTCGGGAGGTCGGTGAGGCGGGTCAACTGCCCGGTTTCGAGGTCCGCGGAGTAGAGGTCACGCCCGCCCTCTCGCTTGCACCGCAGGATGAGGCGCCGGCCGTCGTCGTACCAGCCGTCGGTGGTGAAGTAGAGGTGTCTGTCGTCGCTGTCGGGGTCGGTCGTGAGGCGGTGGACCGTCGCGCCCGTGTTCGGGTCGGTGTACGTGTTCAGTTCCGAGGGGAGCACTGTGCCGGCGCGGGGTCCCTGCTCGACGTCGAGTTCGTGAACCATGGGCCGACTTCACCTGCCTGACGGCAATAAACGCTCACGTAGGGGAAATCCGCGGGGGCTTCGTCACGACAGCGTGTAGTCGCCGAGTTCCGGCAGGTCATCGAAGTCCGGCACGTCCACGAGGTACACGTCGCTCCCATCGCCGTTCATCGTGCTGTCGAAGACGACTGTCTCGTCGTTCGGGCCGACGCGGGCGTGGGGATGTGCGTCGTCGTCGCCGCTCCAGTCGTGGGTCGCGAGTTTGCGCGGTCCGCGCATCTCTCCATCCCGCTCGGCCCAGACGAGCAGCGACTCGATGCCGCGGTAGGTGCCGTCGCAGACGACGAGTCCGGTGTCGTTGGCGTGGAAGTGCGTGTACGCGTCCGGCGCGTCGAACTCGTCCGGGTCGCCGCCCTCGTGGTCGACCACGCCGAAGAACGCCGCCGCGTCGTCCCTGTCGCCGCGCCACCCGTGGTAGCCGACGCGCTCACCGTCCGCCAGCCAGAACTCGTGGCCCACGGCCTCGTCGGCGTCCGTCTCGCGAACTTTCCACTGCTCGCCGGTGTCGAGGTTCAGCGCCCAGATGCGTTCGTCCACCTCGTCCCACGGCCCCTCGTGGCAGTACGTGAGGCGGTCCGCGCGCGTCGGGGAGGTGTTGACGTGCCCGAGCCACGTCTGCTCCTCGTGGAGCACTTCGGCCTCGCCCCCCTCGGCGGGGACGGCGAGGACGAGCGAGTGCGGGTCCGCGTCGTGCATCCGCGCCATCCACGACCCACGGTCCTCGTCGGCGTCCTCGTCGTCGCCGTCGCTCGCGCGGTTCCCACTGAACGACGGACGCTCGACCGCTCGCTCGACGAGTTGGAAACAGACCGTCTCGCCGTCGGCGGTCACGCCGGGCTTGCCGCTGTCGTAGTCGGCGTACTCGCCGCCGCGTTCGTACACGGTCCACGCGTCGAGGCCGTCGAGAGCGAGGCCGACGAGGCGGTCTCCACACCAGAAGTACGCCTCGTCCGCGGCCGGACTCGTCGTCACGCCGTGGACCTCGTCGGACAGGTCGGTGAGTTGCGTGACGAGGTGGCTGTCGAGGTGGACCGAGAACAGTTCGTGGTCGCCGTGGCGGACGCCCCGGAACAGCAGGCGTCGGCCGTCGTCGTAGCGGCCGTCCTCGGTGAAGTAGAGGTGGCGGTTGTCCGAGCCGGGGTAGTCGGTGAGCCGATGCACTGTCGCGCCCGTCTCCGGGTCCTCGTACGCCGTCGCCTCGGCGGGCCAGTGTCGGCCGGCCTTCGGTCCCTGTTGGAGTGGTTCGACCATCGTCCCCACTCTGGACCCCCCTGATTTAAGTCTCCTGCCCGTCGTCGAAAATATCGAGCGGTGTGTGTTCCGATATTCGACACATAGGAAACGCGGATGATGGAAAATTATATATGTGGCTGTGTCAATTGTCGTCACACACATGGCGAATGATGGCAGCAGTGATCAAGACACGTTAGAGATCGACCTGAGCGTGCCCTCCGATCGGCGGAAGTTCCTCAGTGCGATGGGAGTCGCCGGGGCAGCAGGCCTCGCCGGCTGTAGTGGTGGCGGCGGCGGCGGCGACGGTGACGGCACCGCTACCGAGACGCCGACGCCGACCAGCGGCCAAGACACCACCAGCGGCGACGGCACCACCGGCGGCGACCAGACGACAACCCAGCAGGGCGCCCCGATGACGGAGCGCACGCTCTCGACGTTCGTCGGCTCCACCACCGCGGACAGCCCCGAACCGAAGGCACTGACCGAGTGGGGCTGGGCGCCGTCGAACTACCGGTCCCAGTTCCCGCGGATGATGTACCCCTTCCTGTTCGGTCGGAAGGTGTCGTCCATCGAGGCGACTGGCGAGCGCATCCCGATGCTCATCCAGGAGTGGGAGGGCAACGCCAACGAGATTCACTACAAGATCCACGAGGACGCCAAGTGGTCCGACGGCTCGGACATCACCGCGGAGGACATGCTCGGCACCGGCATGGTCGGGCACAAGATCGGCTACGACAAGCCGGCCTCGGAACGTGACGAGTACAACACGCTCGGGCAGGCCATCACCGGCTTCCGCGCCGAGGGCAAGGACTACTACATCGAGAGCGAAGTCGGTGCCTTCGACAACTTCTGGCTGGACTTCAACGTGTGGGACATCATCGCCCACGCCGGCTCTGCCGAGTTCACCACGCAGGGCGAATTCGGCCAGTGGCTCGCCGACCAAGTCAAGGACAAGTACGACGACCTGTGGGGCAACAAGAAAGCGGGCAGCTACATGTCCAAGCTCGCGAACCAGCCGATCTCGAAGAACGAATACTGGCCCGATGACCCGACGAAACTGCCGTACTCGGGCGCCTTCAAGCTCGACCAGGTCCTCGAGGCCAAGGCCATTCTCACGAAGAACGAGAACTGGCTGCACTCCGACTCCATCAACTGGCCCGACGTGAAGCTCATCGTCCAGAACAACACGCAGGCGCAGAACGCCCTGCTGCAGAACAACGAAGTCGAGATGGTCCCGATGCACGGTGCGTCGGAGTCCATCATCGACTCGTTCCCGGACAACATGCAGCAATTCCCCTACGCTGCGGGTGACTCCACGAACATCCTGGCGCAGGGCCAGCACCCCCACTTCGGGAAGCCGCCGGTGCGGAAGGCGCTCCTGCAGGCGGTCGACACGCAGCAGCTCCTGAACATCGCGAACTCCTACACGACGGCGAAGATCTCCGAGCCGCCGGGACTTCACGCCCAGCAGGAGGAGCGCTTCGTCAGCCAGGAGTTCCAGGACCAGTTCACGGAGTACCCCTACGACCCCAAGGCCGCCGCAGAGTGGATGCGCAGTGCGGGCTACACGAAGGACGGCACCAACTGGATGACGCCGGAGGGCGAACGGCTCACGGCGGAGCTCATCACTGCCGACGACAACATCCAGCTCGAGGCCACCCTCGTGTCCCAGCTGAACTCCTTCGGCATCGACACGAGCCTCACCAAGGTCACCAGCACGCAGTTCGGCAGCCGTCTCGACAACGGCAACTTCGAACTCGCCATCGAGAACTGGTTCACGGGGTACCCCGTCTGGAGTGCCGCGATTCTGGGTATCTTCTACCGTGCGTTCCAGCAGTCGGTGCGCCGGAAGAAGTGGGGCATGTTCCCCGAGGACAAGACGATGGCCTTCGTGGACCGCCACGACGAGGTCGTCAACAAGGAGTACTCGTGGACGAACAACGTCGAGGGCATCTGGCCGAACCCGTCCCTCGTCAACCCCGAGAAGCAGGACAAGTGGGTTCCCCACATCAAGGCGCCGCCGGTCGGAAAGCCGAACTCCGACAAGGAGGTCGTCTACCCCGTCGTCTACTGGGGCATCCTCTGGCAGCAGAACATCAGCCGGGAGAAGCGCAAGGAGATCATCAAGGGCGTGACGTGGGTGTACAACCAGACGCTGATGCCGTACATCCCGATCCTGGAGTCGAACCAGCTCGCGTTCCAGGACGTCGAGGACTGGAACGTCCCCAAGAAGGGCAACAAGTACTGGGACCAGTGGAACCCCCAGCACAAGCTCATCGAGCAGCCGCAGAACACCTACCAGGCTGTCCCCAAGAAGTAACGCACTCCTGATCGACGGTCGGTTTTTCTTTTTTCGCGACGCGTAGCGACGCGTCTACTCATCGTCGGCGTGAACGGAGTCGGGCGACGCGGAGAGCGGTCAGTGTGGCGTCCGAGCGGCCGCTACTCCGGCGGCGACTCGATGGGGAGACAGACGTTGAAGACGGCCTCCGGGTCGGCCGTGTGGCTGGGGAGTTCGGCGAGACTCTCCGCCTCGGCCCGGGCCTGCGCGCCCGGTTCCAGCACCGCGAGGTAGAGGTGGGTCGGAATCCCGTCTTCGACGAGGACCTGCGCTCGCTCGACGTTCGGATAGCGCGTCTCCGTGCCGTCGTCCCACTCGATGACGAGGTCGCGGTCCCCCTCGACGCGGTGGGGGTACGCGTGGGGCGGGTCGCTCACCGTCCAGTCGAGGCCGTCGGGCGACGTGGCGTGAATGCCAGCGTAGCTCTCGGCGTAGCCCTCGTGGTCGTCGACGTGAATGTGCATGTCCTTCGCCACCATGTGGAACTCGCCGTCGGGCGCCCGCCAGACGTAGTGGTCCTCGACGGGGCGGAACACGTTCTCGGCCAGCATCTCGTACTCGCCGGCGTAGTGGTCGGCCTCCCAGACGCTCACTTCGTAACTCCCGTCGCGGGTGTAGAGCAGGACGCTCCCGTCGTCGCGAACGACCGGAACGGGGTTCGTGCCCCCCGAAATCTGGCCGTGCATCTCCCACGGGCCGGCCACTGAGTCGGCGGTGGCGAGGCCGACGGCACAGTCCGTTCGGGGCTGTGGCTCCGGGCGGTTCGGCGTCGGCCGCGCCCCCTCGAAGTTACACCCGTAGTAGTAGAGCAGATAGGTCCCGTCCGGCGCGCGGACGATAGAGGGATTATGCGACATCCGGTCCCACGCTCCCTCCGACCCCGGCGGAACCACGATGTCTCGGAACTCGAAGGGCCCCTTCGGCGTCGGTGCCGTTCCGCGGATGACGTGGGAGTTCGTCGTCCAACAGCCAAAGGAGACGTCGGCCGACCACCCCGAGGCGAAGGCGTGATAGTCGCCGTCCTCGCCCTCGACGACGGAGGTGCCCCAGATGACCCAGTCGTCTTTCCGGAAGCCGCCCTCTTTTGGCGCTGGTCCCAGTCCGTCGGCGAAACTGCGGTGTTCGTGCATCAGTAGATTTTGTGTGACAACGTCGCATAACCCTGCTGGAGGGTGGGCCGGCTTGCCGCCGCTTTCGGTCCGCGACGCGGGATTCGCCCGACGGGCCGTCGCGGTCCGCGGATGGGTCACGTTCACACTCCGAAAGACCCTTGCCCCGGCCCCGAGTCCTCGCACTCGTGACGATTGGCACCTGCTACTTCCCCGAGCACTGGCCCCGCGAGCGCTGGGAAACCGACGTGAAGGAGATGGCCGACGCGGGCATCGAGTACGTCCGCATGGCCGAGTTCTCGTGGGCGGAGATCGAACCGTCCCGCGGCGAGTTCGACTTCGAGTGGCTAGAGGACGCCGTCGAACTCATCGGCGACCACGGCATGCAGGCCGTCCTCTGCACGCCGACGGCGACGCCGCCGAAGTGGCTCGTCGACGAACACCCGGACATCAGGCAGGAGGACCCCGACGGCACCGTGATGGACTGGGGAAGCCGACGCCACTACTGCTTCAACTCGCCGACGTTCCGCGCGGAGACCGAACGCATCGTAACCGTCATGGCCGAGCGCTTCACCGACAATCCCCACGTCGCCGGCTGGCAGACGGACAACGAGTACGGCTGTCACGGCACGGCTCACTGCTACTGCGACGACTGCGCGGCCGCCTTCAGGGAGTGGCTTCGGGAGCGCTACGGCGACGCCGAGACGCTGAACGAGCGCTGGGGAACCAGCTTCTGGTCCCAGCGCTACGACAGCATCGACCAACTCGACGTGCCGCGCCCGACGCCGTACAACCACCATCCCTCGCATCTGCTCGACTACAACCGCTTCAGCAGCGACAGCGTCGTCGACTACAACCGCCTGCAGGCGGACCTGCTCCGCGACGTGAACGACGACTGGTTCGTCACGCACAACTTCATGTCGGAGTTCGGCGGCGTCGACGTGAACGAGATGCGGGACGACCTCGACTTCTCGGCGTGGGACTCGTACCCCACCGGCCACGTGCAGGAGGCCGACCGCGACCTGCGCGACGCGGAGTTCCGCGTCGGCAACCCCGACCAACTCGGCCTGAACCACGACCTGTACCGCGCGCCGGACGCCCCCCACTGGATCATGGAGCAACAGCCCGGCGACGTGAACTGGCCGCCCCACAGCCCCCAACCCGGCGAGGGCGCGATGCGCCTCTGGGCGCACTGGGCCGTCGCGCACGGCGCCGACGAGGTCCTCTACTTCCGCTGGCGGCGCTGCCGCGAGGGGCAAGAGCAGTACCACGCCGGCCTCCGGAAGCAGGACGGCACTCCGGACCGGGGCTACCACGACGCCGCGGAGACGAGCGCCGACCTCGATGCCCTCGCCCTCGACCCCGTGGAGGCCGACGTGGCAATCCTCCACGACTTCGAGAACATGTGGGCGCTCGGCCCGGACCGTCACTCCCCCGATTTCTCCTACTGGGCGCACCTCAAGGCGTACTACCGCGCGCTCCGCGCCCGGGGCGCGACGGTGACCATCACCCACCCCTCGGCGGACTTGGACCGGTACGACGCCGTCGTCGGCAACAATCTCTATCTCGCCGACGACGAACTCGCGGCCCACCTCGACGACTACGTGTCGGGTGGCGGCGACCTGCTGTTGACGATGCGCGCCGGCGTGAAGGACCGCGCGAACAAGCTCCACGAGGACCTGACGCCCGGCCCCCTCGCGAATCTCGTCGGCGCGCGCGTGGACCAACACGAGAGCGTCCCCGCGCAGATGGAGACCCGCGCCACCTACGACGGTGAGACGCACGCCTACCGGACGTGGGCGGAGTGGCTCGACCCCGACGCCGCGGCTGTCGTCGGCCGCCACGAGACGGGCGTCGCCGCGGGCGAACCAGCAATCACCCGCAACGAGGTGGACGACGGTTCAGTCACGTACGTCGGCCTGTGGCCCGAGGCGGACCTCGCGGACCGCCTCGTCACGGACCTCCTGCACCGCGCGGACGTGCCGACGACGGACCGACTGCCCGAGGGCGTCCGCTTCGCGGAACGCGACGGTCTGACGTGGGTCGGCAACTTCACCGAGGGCGCGGTCAGCGTGGACGCGCCCGCCGACGCCGAGTACGTCGTCGGCGACGAGACGGTGCCCTCCTTCGACGTCAGCGTGGTCAGGGCCGCCCCCCACGAACTGTCCGTCGACTGACGACGCGAACTCTTTAGTCCCGGCGGCCGTTTGTCCGGCTATCCGACGCATGGCCTCCGACTACAATCACAGCCGCGTCGAGGCGTTCTGGCAACGGGCGTGGGACGACGCCGGCGTCTTCGAAGTCGACCCCGACGCCGACGACCCCACCTACGTCCTCGGGATGTTCCCCTACACCTCGGGCGAACTCCACATGGGGCACATCCGGAACTACACGCTCACGGACGCCTACGCCCGCTTCCGGCGGATGTGCGGCGACGACGTGCTTCACCCGATGGGCTGGGACGCCTTCGGCCTCCCCGCAGAGAACGCCGCCCGCGACAGGGGTTCGGACCCGCTGACGTGGACCGAGACGAGCATCGAGGTGATGCGGGACCAACTCGAAGAGATGGGCTTTGGCTACGACTGGTCCCGCGAGATTCGCACCTGCGACCCCGACTACTACCGGTGGAACCAGTGGCTGTTCACCCGGTTCCACGAGGCGGGCCTCGTGGACCACCGGGGCGCCGAGGTGAACTGGTGTCCCGACTGCGCGACGGTCCTCGCGGACGAGCAGGTGGACCGCGAACCCGGCCACGCCGGGGTCTGCTGGCGGTGTGAGACACCCGTCGAGACGCGCGTCCTCGACCAGTACTTCCTCGCCATCACCGACTACGCCGACGACTTGCTCGACGGCCTCGACGAACTCGACGGCTGGCCCGACGGCGTGAAAGAGGCCCAGCGCAATTGGATCGGGCGCCGCGAGGGGGCGGCCGTCGCCTTCGATGCGGGCGAGTACGGGGACGTCGAGGCGTTCACGACGCGCCCGGACACGCTCTACGGCGCGACGTTCGTCGCCCTCGCGCCGTCACATCCCGTCGCGGAGGAACTCGCGGCCGAGAACGAGGCCGTGGCCGACTACGTGGCCGCCATCAATCGCGAGGAGGGGGCGGACGACCGCTCGGGCGTCTACACCGGCGTCGACGCCGTCCACCCCGCGACGGGCGAGGAACTGCCCGTCTACGTCGCGGCCTACGTCCTCGGCGACGTGGGGACGGGCGCGCTGATGGGCGTCCCGGCTCACGACCGACGCGACCACGAGTTCGCGGCCGAACACGACCTGCCGGTGCGCCGCGTCGTGGCGGGCGGTGACCTTCCCTACGCCGGCGAGGGCGAACTGGTCGACAGCGGCGACTACACCGGCCTCGATAGCGAGACGGCCCGCGAGCGACTGCGCACGGAATCCTACGTCGAGTCGCGCACGGCCTACCACCTTCGGGACTGGCTCATCTCTCGCCAGCGCTACTGGGGCACCCCCATCCCCATCGTCCACTGCCCGGACTGCGGCCCGGTGCGCGTGCCCGACGAGGACCTGCCCGTCGAGTTGCCGCCGTTTCAGGAGACGACCGGGAATCCTCTCGACGCGGCGACGGAGTGGGTGGAGACGACGTGTCCCGACTGTGGCGGCCCCGCCGAACGCGAGACGGACACGATGGACACCTTCTTCGACTCGTCGTGGTACTATCTGCGCTACCTCTCGCCGGAGTTCGAAGACGCGCCGTTCGACGCGGACGTGGCGGCCGACTGGCTTCCGGTCGACCAGTACGTCGGCGGCCGGGAACACGCGGTCCTCCACCTGCTGTACCTGCGCTTCTTCGCGCGGGCCCTCGCGGACATGGACCTCCTGCCCGAGTCGGCCCGCGAGCCAATCGAGACGCTGACGACGCAGGGGATGGTCAACCTCGGCGAGGAGAAGATGTCGAAGTCCGCGGGTAACGTCGTCTCGCCCGACGAGTACGGCGCCGACACGACGCGGCTCGCGGTCCTCTCTGCCGCCGCGCCGGACAGCGACTTCGCGTGGTCGAGCGAACGCGCGAGCGACGCCTACGAGTTCCGCCAGCGAGTGTTCCGCCTCGTTCGGGAGTACGAGGCGGGCGAGGAACCCGACGAGCGCCGGCCGGTGGACGACTACGTGAGCCGCGAGGTGGACGCCACCATCGAGAACGTGACGGCCGCCTACGAGGACCTGCAGTTCGAACGCGGCCTCCAGTCGGTGCGCTCGCTCGTCTCCCTGCTGTTCCGCTACCGCCAGCACACGAGTCCAGCACCGGGCACGTACGCGCGAGGGCTGGAAGCCGTCGTGAAACTGCTCGGCCCGGTGATGCCACACCTCTGTGAGGAACTGTGGGTCGACCTCGACGGTGAGGGCCTGTTGGCGGCGGCGCCGTGGCCCGACCCCGTTGCCCTCCCTGACGACGTGGACCGGGAGCGAACGCTGGTTCGGGACGTGCGCCGCGACGTGCGCGACATCGCCACCGTCGCGGACCTCGACCCCGACGAGATAGTGGTCACCGTCGCGCCGCCGTGGAAGCACGACGCCGCCGCGGCCGCGGCCGCCGACCCGGCCGACGCCTTCGACGCCGCGTCGGCCGTCGACGGGCCGAGCGAGGAGGCGGTCCGCGAGTTCGCAGGCACCCTCGCCGAACGCGCACGCGAACTCGACCCGCCGCTGGGGGCCAAGCGGGAGGCCGCGACGCTCGAACGCGCGGCGTGGCTCCTCCGCGACGAGTTCGACGCCGACGTGCGCGTGCGCCGCGCCGACGCGGACGACGTGGCGCCCGAGGCCGAACCGTACCGGCCGGCAGTCGAACTCCTCTAAACGCCGCCGGCTGGCGATTCGCCGCTCGTCTGCGTCGGCAGTGCGTCCGGGCTCTCGCCCTCCAGCGCGGCCGCGAGGTGGAGAAGCGCCAGCGGCGTCGGGTCGCCGAGGCTGGCGACCCCCGCTTCGTCCACGAACGCGCCGTCGGCGAAGCGCTCGTCCAGAACGTTCTCGCCGACGCGGGCCGCCGCGCCGAGGTAGCCCGCACGGCCCGTGTCCCGATAGCGTTCGAGGGCCGCGTGGACGGCCCGGTAGTCGCTCAGGTCGTGGTCGGTCCGGGGCCGGCCATCGTCGTCGCAGAGGCCGAGGCCCGCGGCGAGGTGGCGACACATCTTCTGGCACGTCTCGTCGCCGGTCCGGCGCGCGGCGAGCGCGTACGCCCACAGGAAACCCGCGTCGGCCTCGATGGGGCCGATGACCCGTCCCTTCGGCCCGAAGTAGCCCTCGCGCCGGATGACGAACCCCTCCAGACTGTAGCCGTCCGTCAGCATCGGCTCGAAGTCGTTCTCCGCGGGGCGGTAGGTGCCCGCCCACGCTTGGAGTTCCTCGACGGCCCACTCGGTGAACCGCTCGGCGCCGAGTTTCGCGCCGAGTTCGAGTTGCCGACGCTGGACGACCGGTCGCGGCCGGAACAGGGTGCCCTCGAACACCCGGTGGTCGCCGTGGATGTACGGCGCGAACTGGTACTGCGCCCTGTCGCCCCTGATTTCGGGGCCGTTGCACCAACTGGGGTGCTGGCTGAACTGGTAGCCGCTGATGCCCGTCTCGCCGCGCGTCTCGACGTAGCGCTCGGCCAGACGCTCGGCCCACCGCCGGGGCGCGTCGTCGCCGTCGAGGGCTGACAGCAGGCCCGCCGCGTAGTACAGGTCGCTCCCCGTGTTGACGAACGTGAGGCCGTCGCCCCAGAAGAACACGTCGCCGCCGGCGTAGTCGCGGTCCCAGACGCCCGCCGTGTCCGGCCCCCACCCGCCGTGGCGGTTGAAGTCCAGTCGGTCCCAGTCGAGGACGTGCGCGGCCCAGAACGCCTCGACGAAGCGCCGCGTCGCGTCGGCGTCCACGTCCCAGAGGAACTCGTAGAACGGGTAGTCCCACTTGAGTTCGTGCGGGCCGCCCTTCTTCGTCGCCACGGCGTCGTCGTCCACGTCGTAGGCGACGTGGCCGCCCCAGTGCAGGAGGCCACTCGGCCCCGCGAGTTCGGCGAGAGCGAACTCGGTCACCTCCGCGGCGGCGTCGCGGTAGCGCGCGTCGCCCGTCGTCTCGCTGAGGCCCATCAGCGCACGGAGGAACGGCTGTTGGACCGCGAAGTTCGAGAGCCGTCGCCCCTCCCCCACGTCGCGTTCGTCGCGCGCGACCGGTTCGCCCGCGGCGGGGTCCACGCCGTCGACGAGCAACGGCGTCTCGACGGTCCCGAAGCGGTCCCGGCCGTGTTCGAGCATCGCGTCCGCGTGGGAGCGCACCGCCTCGACCAGCGTCGCGGCGTCTGTCATACCCGCCCCTGTGCGAGCGGCGACTTGTGTGTTGTGCCCGCGGACCACAACATATAACTCCGCAACCTCGGTCGCGGTAGACGATGACAGACGACCTCCGCTTCGGCGTCGTCGGCGTCGCCGGCATGGGCGGCACGCACGCCGACGCCCTCGAACAGACGGACGGCGCGTCGCTCGTGGCCGGGGCCGACCTGGACGAGGCGGCCGCCGACGAGTTCGCCGACGAGTACGGCGTCGCCGCGTACACCGACACCGTCGAGATGGTCCGGGACGCGGACCTCGACGCCGCGTGCATCTGCACGCCCAACGGCACCCACGCCGACGTCGTGGAGGACGTGGCCGCCGAGGGCGTCGATATTCTCTGCGAGAAACCCCTCGACGTGACGCCCGAACGGGTCGCTCGGGTCATCGAGGCCTGCGAGGACGCCGGAGTGACCCTCGGCGTCTGCCTCCAGCGACGCACGCTCGGCGGTCCGCGCCTCGCCCGCGACGCCGTGGCGGACGGCACTCTCGGGGACCTCACGCTCGCGGACGTGCAGGTGAAGTGGCACCGCACGAGCGACTACTACGACGTGGGCTGGCGGGGGACCGCAGACCTCGACGGCGGCGTCCTCCTGACGCAGGCGCTCCACGGCATCGACTTGCTCCAGTGGGCCGCGGGCGGCGTCGAACGGGTGACGGCCACCGTCGAGACGATGCACCACGAGGGAATCGAAGTCCCCGACACCGCGGCGGCGACGCTGGAGTTCGAGAACGGCGCCTACGGCCAGATTTCGGCTTCGACGGCCGTCTACCCCCAGTACCCCATCACCCTGCAGGTCCACGGCACCGAGGGGTCGGTCCGGTGGCACGAGGACGAACTGGACGAGTTCACCGTCGAGGGCCGCGACGACGCGGCCCTGCCGGATCCCGAACCGTTCGAGTTGGGGCGGGGCCACCTCGGCATCGTGCGGGACTTCGTGGAAGCGCTTCAGGAGGGCCGCGAACCGATGGTCTCGGGCGCCGACGCACGCGACGTCCACGACCTCGTGTTCGCCATCGCGCAGGCCGCCGAGACGGACGAGTGGGTCGCACTCCCCGACCGGTAGGCTTTATTCGGCGCCGGGGCCACCCTCGGGCATGTCGCTGACGGTCACCGTCTGGAACGAGAACGTCCACGAACAGGAGGACCCCGAGGTGGCGGAGCGCTACCCCGACGGCATCCACGGGGCCATCGCCGACTTCCTCGACGACGCGGGCCACGACGCGCGCACCGCGACGCTACAGGAACCGGAGCACGGTCTCGACGAGGGGACCATCGCGGAGACGGACGTGCTGGTCTGGTGGTCCCACGCCGCCAACGACGAGGTGACAGACGAGGTGGCCGACCGTGTCGTGGACGCCGTCCTCGACGGGATGGGCTTCATCCCCCTTCACTCCGGGAAGAACTCGAAGCCGTTCAAGCGCCTGATGGGGACCTCCTGTGCCATCAAGTACCGCCACGGCGGCGAGACGGAGCGAATCTGGGTCGTGGACCCCAGTCATCCCATCGCCGACGGCCTCGACGACCACTTCGAGATTCCCGAGACGGAGATGTACGGGGAGCCGTACATGGTGCCCGAACCGGACCGCCTCGTCTTCACCTCGTGGTTCGAGGGCGGCGAGGTGTTCCGCTCCGGCTGTTGCTACCACCGCGGTCGCGGGAACATCTTCGCGTTCCGGCCCGGACACGAGGAGTACCCAATCTTCTATCAGGACGAGGTCCAGACGGTCGTCGAGAACGCCGTGGAGTGGGCCGCGCCGAACGAGGGCGCGAGCGCCACCCACGGCCACAGCGAACCGCTGGAGGACTTCGAGTAACTACTCGGAGACGGCCGTCTCGGCGCGCCCCAGACGGTTTCCGGTGAGTTCCACGTCGACGCAGTCGTCCAGTTCGAGGAAGGTTCCGGTCCCCTCCGCGGCGGCGCAGGCGTGGACGAGCGCGCCGTCCACGTCCGCGAAGCGACAGACTGGCTCCCCGGCGGCGGGGTCGGGCGAGCGCAGGCGGTCCACGTCGAGGTCGGTCACCGACCGCGCGGCGACGGCGGGCGTCTCTTCGGCACTCGCGGTCACGTCGTGGAGGAACACGCCCTCGGCGTTGCTCACGTCGAAGCCACGGCGCGCGCCCTCGACGCGGACGTTCGAGAGGGTGAAGTCCTGCACGGGCATCTCCGGTAGGCCCTCCACGAGAGCGGCCGTGTCGGCACCGGCGACGGTGACGTTCTCGTAGTGGACGCCCCGGACCGTCGGCGTCCCCTCGGTGACGGGGTCGGGGTCCGGGTCGCCCTTGCCGTCGTGGTAGTGCATCGAGACGGTGAACCCGGAGTATTCGATGTCGCGCATCACGATAGTGCTCGCGCGGATGTTCTCGATGACGCCGCCGCGCCCGCGTCTGGTCTTGATGCGCAGGCCGCGGTCGGTGCCGTCGAAGACGCAGTTCGAGACGACGACGTTGCGCACGTCGCCGGACATCTCGGACCCGATGGTGACGCCACCGTGCCCGCGCCGCATCGTGCAGTTCGTCACGACGACGTTCTCGCAGGGTTCGCCCACCTCGCGGCCGTCCTCGTCGAAGCCGGACTTGATAGTGATGCAGTCGTCGCCCACGTCGATGTGGCAGTTCGCGATGCGGACGTGCTGACAGGAGTCGGGGTTGATGCCGTCCGTGTTCACCGAGGACTCGGGGTTCTCGACGGTGACGCCCTCGACGGCGACGTTCTCGCAGTAGACGGGGTGGACCGTCCACGAGGGCGAATTGCGGATGGTGACGCCGCGCACGAGGACGTTCTCGCAGTCGTAGAGGTTGATGACCCGCGGTCGCGGATAGTCGAGTTCGCCGGGGTACGGTCGCCCGCGCCCGAGTTCGTGGTCCTGCTCGTCGCGGCGGTACGTCGCCCACCACACCTCGCCGCCGCCGTCGATGGTTCCGCGGCCGGTGATGGACACGTCCGTCAGGTCGTGGCCGGTGAACAGCGACGCGTACACCTCTCGCTCGACGCCCTCCCAGCGTCCGGCGACGCCGGGGTAGGACTCCACGTCTTCGAGGGCGCGAACCAGCGCCCCGCTCTCGACGTGGACGCGCACGCCGGACCGGAGGAACAGGGGGCCGGTGAGATACTCGCCGGACGGGAACCGGACGACGCCGCCGCCCGCGTCGCCGCAGTCGTCGATGGCCGACTGGATTTCGTCAGTCGATTCGGTTCGGCCCTCGACGTCAGCGCCGTACTCCGTCACGTCAACTGTGACCATGCCTCGCCGTTTCGCCGCCCCCACAAAAACGTCCCGCTACTCGTAGTGGAACTCCGTCCACGGCCCCTCCTCGAAGGGGTACTCCGCCACGACGTCGAGGTTCACCTCGAAGCCCAGTCCCGGGTCGTCGGGCACGGCGAGGCGCCCGTTCTCGACGGCCGGTTCATCCTCGATGAGGTCGAACGCCGCGTCGAAGGGGTACATCCCGGGGTCGCCGTCGGCGGCGATGAGCGGGTCGTTCTCGAAGACGGGGTACTCCACGAGGTCGACGTCCGGCGCGGCGGCGACGAGGTGCGCGTTCGCCAGCAGACCGATCCACGTCCCGAAGTTGTGCGGCACGAACTCCACGTCCCGGCCGCGGCAGAACTCGACGGCCGGCACGCATCCGGTGAAGCCCCGGTGGTGGCGCACGTCGCCCTGCAGGAAGTCCACGGCGCCCGTGCGCCCGAGTTCGAGGAGGCCCTCGGGCGTCTCCTCGCTCTCGCCGCCGGCGAGGGGGGCGTCAGTCGTCTCCGCCAGCCACTCGTAGCCCTCGTAGTCGTCTGGCGCGACTGGCTCCTCGACCCAGTAGGCGCCCTGTTCGGCGGCGTACTGGACGATGGACTGAATCTCCGCGTCGTCGTAGGCGTCCTCCAGTTTCCACCACGTGTGCGCGTCGAGCATCATCGCCGTCTCGTCGAGGGCCTCGGCCACGAGGTCGATGGTCCGCTTGTCGGCGTCGGGGCCGATGCCGGGCCGGTACTTGTAGCCGAAGAAGCCCTCTTCCTCGACGATGGCCGCTTGCTCGGCGAAGCCCTCGGGGTCCATGTACATCCCAGCGCTGGCGTAGAGGGGGAGGTCCGTCGTGGCCTCGGGCGCGTCGTCGAACTCCTCGCGGAGCAGTTCGTAGACCGGCACCCCCTCCTCCTTCCCGCGGATGTCGTAGAGGGCCACGTCCACGGCCGAGATCGCCTTCGTGGTCAGGTCGGCGGGGAGCGACGACGCCTCCAGCAGGTCGTGGGCGTCGGTGATGGCATCGATGTCCTCGCCTTCGAGGGCGTCGGCGACGGTGCTGTTCAGCACGTCCGCGAAAGTGCCCTGTGACTTGTCCTCGAAGAACTCCTTCATCGACGAACTCGACGCGCCGGCCGTCGCCGCGCCCCGGAGACCGGTGGCCGTCTCGACGACCACGAGGACCACGTCTCGCTTCAGCAGGCGACGGTACCCCCCGTGGAACTCCCGTTTCTGCGTCGGGTCGATGGGCGACGACAGCGCGTACCCGGTGACGTCTGTGACGTGCATGCGGGGGAGTGACGAGCGACGTGGCTAAAGGCTCCCGGTTCGGCCCCCGCAACTTTACTACCCCGCCGGGGGAACGGGGGGCCGTGTCAGCGACACCCCCTGCCCCGACCGGCCTCCGCGTCGACGGCCGCACCGACGACCCGACGATACCCGCGACGCCCCACTTTGGATGGCGCGTCGACGACCCCGATTGGGGCGACGAGCAGACGGCGTACCGCGTCCGCGTCGCTCGCTCCCCGGACGGCCCCCTCGTGTGGGACAGCGGCCGCGTCGAGAGCGCCGACTCGACTGACGTGTCCTACGACGGCCCCGCACTCGATTCCGACGCGCGCTACTGGTGGACCGTGCGCGTCTGGAACGACGACGGCGAGCGCTCGGCGCGGAGCGACCCCGCCAGTTTCCGCACCGCGCCCGAGACGCCGTGGGCCGGCGACTGGATCGGACCCGACGGCGACACCAACGGCTTCCGGACGCGCTTCGAGGACCCCGACGACGCGCCGTGGGTCGCCGTCGACGTGGGCGAGCAGACCCCGATCTCGGAGATTGCGCTCCACCCGACCGAGCCGTTCGGCGGCCCGGAGACGCCCGACGGCAAGACGCTGACCGCCCAAGACACCGAGGAGACGTACCGCGACACCACCGTCGCACAGGGTCCCGTCGCGTTCGGTTTTCCGGATACCTACCGGGTCGAGGTGGCCGACGACGCCGACTTTGCGGACGCGGAGACCGTCGTCGAGGCCGACGGGGCAGACGTGCGCCGGGACCCCGCCGAACACGAGGTGGAGGCCGTGGGGCGCTACGTCCGCGTCGTCGCCACCGACCCCGACGTGGTGGGCGGGGACGACGACAGACTCCGCGAGGAGCGCCGCGACTGGAGCGTCCTCGCCCTCGCGGCTCTCGAAGTCAGAGACGGGTCGGGGGCGGACGCGGCCCGGGGCCGGCCGGTCACCCCGTCCTCCAGCGTCGAGAGCGAGGCGTGGGGTGCCACTCACCTGACGAACGGCGTCACGGAGTCCCGCTTCGGCGAGGGGTCCCCGCGCCTCCGCCGCGAGGTCACGCTCTCGAAGCGGGTGGCGAGCGCGCACGTCCACGTCGCCGCTCTCGGCTACGGCGAACTGTACCTGAACGGCGAGAAGGTGGGTGATTCGGTCCTCGACCCCGGCTGGACCGACTACACCGAGCGCGTCCTGTACCGGACTTACGACGTGACCGACCACCTTTCGGCGGGCGAGAACGCGCTGGGCCTCTGGCTCGGCCGCGGCTGGTTCGCGAAGCCGGTGCGCCAGTGGCCCGCCGTCGGCGCGCCGCGGGCGACGCTCCGCCTCACCGTCGAGTACGCGGACGGGACGACGCGCACCGTCACCACCGGCCCCGACTGGCGCCTCGGGCCGAGTCCCGTCACCGAGAACGACATCTACGACGGCGAGTCGTACGACGCGCGCCGCGAGGAACCCGGCTGGGCGACTCCCGGCTTCGACGACGGCCACTGGGAGAGTACCCCCGTCGTCACGGCGCCCGACGGCGAACTGTACCCCCAGCAGACGCCCCCGATTCGCGTGACCGAACGGCGCGAGCCAGTCGAGGTGACGGCCCGCGACGGCGGCCACGTCGTCGACTTCGGCCAGAACCTCACCGGCTGGGTCGAACTCACCGTCCGCGGCGCCGACGCCGGGGACGAACTCACCGTCAGCCACGCCGAGGCGCTGAACGACGACGGCTCCCTGCAGACGGTGGACCTCCGCACCGCCGAGGCGACGGACACCTACGTCGCGCGCGGCGACGATGCCGAGACGTACGCGCCGCGGTTCACGTACCACGGCTTCCGCTACGCTCGAATCGAGGGCTATCCCGGGGACCTCGACCCCGCGGACGTGACGGCCGAAGTCGTCCACACGGACTTCGACGACACCGGCCGCTTCGCCTGCGCGGACGCGGACCTGAACGCCGTGCAGGAAAACGCCCGGTGGGGCCTGCGCTCGAACGCCCACTCGGTGCCGACGGACTGCCCCCAACGCGACGAGCGACAGGGCTTCACCGGCGACGGGCACCTCGCGGGGGGCGCCCTGCACTACAACTTCGGCGCCGGGCGCTTCCACGAGAAGTTCGCCCGGGACCACGCCGACGCGCAGTCCGCCCACGGCTACGTCCCCTCGAAGATGCCCCACGGCAGTCAGCCGGCGATGACCGACCCGACGTGGACGTACTCGCTTTTGGACGTGCCGTGGCGCACGTACTGCCACGACGCCGACGCGCGGTCGCTCCGCGCGCTCTATCCCCGGTTCGCCCGCTACGTCGCCTACTACCGCGACGTGGGCGACCCGCTGCTTCCGGAGCGGTTCAGCAGTTACGGCGACTGGGTGGCGCTCGAAAACGCCGACGGGCGCGTGGGGAAGCCCGTAGACCTGTTCACCAACGCCTACCACTACCGCGCCCTCGACGTGGCGGCGCGCGTCGCCGACGCCCTCGGCACCGACGACGCGGAGCGCTACCGGGCGGCGGCCGAGGAGGTGGCCGCGGCGTTCGTCGAGCGCTACTTCGACGCCGACGCCGGGAGTTTCGGCGACACGCAGGCCGCGAACGCCGTGCCCCTCGCACTCGGCCTCGTGCCGGAGGACCGCGAGGCCGACGTGGCCGAGGCGCTGGTCGCTCGGGTCCGCGCGGCCGACGGCCACCTCCAGACCGGGTTCCTCGGCACGCCGGCGCTCCTCCGCGCCCTCACCGAGTCCGGGCACGCAGACGTGGCCTACGAGGTGGCCAGCACGCCCGAGAAGCCCGGCTGGGTGTATCAGGTCCGGCAGGGCGCGACGACGGTGTGGGAGCGCTGGGACACCGACGAGCGGGTGGGGTCGCGGATGAACTCCCGGAACCACTCGCCGTTCGCCCTCGTCTCCGAGTGGTTCTACGAGGGCGTCGCGGGCCTCGAATGCTCGTCGGCGCTCCCCCGCGAGCGACGGGTGGACGTGCGCCCGGGCCGCATCTCCGCCCTCGACTGGGCCGAGGCGGCCGTCGAGACGCCCCACGGCGAGGTGGCGACCCGCTGGGAGCGAGACGGCGACGCCCTCGACGTGTCGGTGACGGTGCCGTGGAATCTCACCGCCGCGGTCCACCTCCCCGACGACGCGGTAACGGTGAACGGCGACGCGCCGAGCGACGCTTCGGCGGTCCATGAGGTGACCGAGGGCGGGGCGACGCTCCACCTCGGGCCGGGCGAGCACGCGATACGGGCGGGAACCGACACCCAATAGGCCCTGCGAGCCGACGGCTGGGGCATGCCCGATGACCACCCGCTCACCGCCGTCTCGCGCGCCGTGGCCGTCCTCGGCGCGACGTATCTCACCGTCGGGTCGTTGTCGCTCGCGCGGGACCCCGGCGCGACGACGGCGCGCTACGCCCTCCTCTTGCTCATCGTCGCCCTCGCGTGGGGCGGCGTCGCGGGCGTCGTCCGCGAGGAGCGGCCGCTCTGGGCCACGTCGCTCGTCGGCTTGACGGTGCTGGCGCTGTTCAACGACATTCTCACGCAGTTCCTGTTCCCCGCGCTCGGAGCGCTGGCGCTCGGGGTGGCGCTCACCGAGGCGCGCTGACTACCGCGTGAGCAGTTTGTCGCGGAGCGGTCCCGACAGCACCGCGTCGGGGTCGAAGTCGTCGGAGGCCGCGTAGGACAGAAGCGACCGGCGGAGTTGGTCCGCCGCCGGGTCGTCCACCTCGGGCAGTGGGGCCGCACAGACCAACAGGCCGCCGTCGCCGGCACTCGTCTCGAACACGAAGCCGAGTTTCTGGTTCCGCTCGATGTTGTCCACCGCGCCGACTACCGGTTCGTGGTCGGCGGGCGCGTCGTCAAGGACCACCGGGCGCCCGTTCTCGACGATTCGGTACCACTGCCAGTCGGTTCGCCCGGGCGTCGGGAAGTCGGCCAGCGCCGGGTGGTCCGGGTCACAGTAGAGCCCCAGCGTCCCGGGGGGTGCCTGTCGCTTGAACAGCGTGTACGACCAGAAGTCGGGTTGGAATGACCCCGGCACCGAGTGGCGGAGGTCGTCGCCGTCGGGGAACAGCACCACCGTCTCACCGTCGGCCAGCAGTTCGCGCGTCTCCTCGTCGTAGGATTCGCTGACCGTGACGCCGTCGGGCACCGTCACCGGGTCGGTGGGGTAGGCCCACACGTCGTAGCGGTTCGACGCGTCCGCCGCGGGCACGGCGACGGACAAGTCGAGGGCCGCGGGCGCGTCGACGCCGGGGAGGTCGGCTTCGACGGTGCCCAGTTCGGCCAGCGACCCCTGTGCCACGTCGCCGGCGTCGAGAGTGCCCGACGCCACTTCGCCGTCCGGGCCGGTCAGGCGCCACTCCGCGGTCACGTCCGTCAGGTCGGCGGCGCCGTAGTGCGCGAGGTCGATGTCGGCCGTCAGCGTCTCCTCGGCGGTCCAGACCCGGGTTTCGAGACGCGCCAGCGGCACCGTCGGCGCACAGTAGTCGCGCCAGCGGGCCGGGTCCACGAGACCCTTGGACTGCATGTGCGCGTCGAGGATGCCGACGAGCGCCGTCCCCTGTCCGGGGAAGTCCTGCAGGTCGAGCAACTGGAAGCCGCCCAGTTCGGGCGTTCGGAGCGCCGCCTCCACCTCCGCGCGGTAGCAGTCGACGGCGAGTCCGCCCGACGCCCGCTGGAACCGCTCGTCCCGGCCGGCCATCCCGTGGGCTTCGAGGTGGTCGCGGGCGACGGCGAGGTTCTCCGGCCGGAACAGCGGGCCGTAGTCGCGAATCTCGTCGTAGTCGGGGTACACCTGAAACTGCCCGATTTCGTGGGTCACGACGGGCAGGTCGACCGATTCGAGGACGTCGCGGTAGTCGTCGGCGGTGTCGGGCGTGCCCTCGGCCGTCTCGTCCTTGTAGGAGCCACGGACCGGCGTCTTGCCGTCCGCGCCGTCGAGGAGGTCCGGGCTGACCGAGGCCGTTATCCAGAAGTCCTCGTTGTCGCCGGGGTGTGGGTCCCCGAGGAAGTTGTACGCCCCGTGGGCGTACAGGCGGCGGGGGTCGTGGTCCCGACACCAGTCCACGAGGTCCGCCATCGCGTCTCGGGCGCCTTGCAGTTCGTTGCCGAGGGCGAACAGCGCGAACGAGGGGTGGTTGCCGTAGGCGTCGAGGATGGCCTCCGCCTCCGCGCGGAAGAACTCGTAGCGCTCCGAGTCCGCGAACGCGTCGGCGTTGTTCCAAATCGGCAGTTCCGGCTGGAGGTACATCCCGAGTTCGTCCGCCGCCTCGAAGGCGGCCTCGGGCGGGCACCACGAGTGAAAGCGGACGTGGTTGATGCCGTACTCGCGCATCGTCCCGAGATGGTCGCGCCACGCGCTCTCGCCCATCGGCGCGTAGCCGGTGTTCGGGAAGACACAGCAGTCCACGGTGCCGCGCAGGAACGTCGTGCGGCCGTTGACGCGGAACTGCGTACCCTCGGTCTCGACGTCGCGCACGCCGAACGTCGCCGTCTCCGCGTCGGCGTAATCGCCGGCCGTCAGGTCGACGCGCACCTCGTGGCGCGTCTGCTCGAACTCGTCCCAGCGGCCGTCGCCGGCGTCGAGCGTCACCTCCACCGTCGTCTCGCCGGGGTCGGCGGCGACGGTGACTGTCGTCTCCGTCGCGTCGTGGGCCGCGCCGCGACTCGAGGCCGCGAGCGAGAGGTCTCCCGACACCGGGCCGTCGGTGTCGTTGGCGACTGTCACCGCCACGCGCGCCGTCCCGCGCGCGGCGTCGGGGTACACCTGCACGTCAGCGACGCGGACCGGGTCGGCGGCCCGGAGTTCGATGGCGCCCAGAATCCCGTTCCAGTTCGTCTGCGTCTCCTCGGTGACCATGTGCGACCGGGCGACGCCGCGCCAGTCGAACAGGGCCGCGCCGTTGTCGACGCGGACGGTCAGGGTGTTCTCGCCGGGCGCGAGGGCGTCGGTCAGGTCGAATCTCTGCGGCGCCGAGAGGCGGCGGCTCTCCCCGACCCGCTCGCCGTTCACCCAGACTGTCGTCACGCGACTCCGTTCGAGGACCAGTTCGACGTGCTTCCTCGCCCACCGCTCGGGCACGGTGACCGTGCGCCGGTACCACGCCTCGCCCTCGAAGGGGTAGGTGCGCGTCAGGCGGTCCTGCTCGCGGGCCTCGTTTCTCTCGCCCACGCGGTTCTCGTCCGTCGTGCCCGGCAGGCAGACCGTCTCGTCGTAGCCGTCCTCGGGGGCCTGCGAGAACTGCCACCGGCCCGCGAGCGAACGCGTCTCTGTCACGGCTATCTCGGGCGCGGCGGCGAGCAAAAGCGTTCCGGGGTCAGTCCACGACGACGTGGCGCGTCCGGTTCGCTTCCACGAAGTCCCAGTCGATGTCGACGCCGAGGCCCGGTCCCTCGGGGACGGCGACGTGGCCGTCGTCGTCCACGACTTCGATTGGGGTCTCGTAGCCGACGTTGTTCGTCCACTCGAAGCCGAGTTCCGGGTGGACGAGGCCGTGTTCGAAGTAGCCGGCGTTGGGCACCGCCGAGAGCAAGTGGAGGTGTGCCGCGCCGCCGAGATGGGGTTCGAGGTCCATCCCCGCGGACTGGACGGCGTGGACCGTCTTCATCGCGCCCGTCAGGCCGCCGCCGAGGTGGGCGTCGACGCGCACCAAGTCGAGGGCGTCCTCGAACAGGTGGTCGATGGCGCCGAACGGTTCGGTGCGGGAGTGTTCGAGGCCGAGAATCGGCGTGTCCAGTTCCTCGGTGAGGCGGCGCATCGCGTAGGCGCTGTCGCCGGTGTCGCGCAGCGGGTCCTCGTACCACGCGAAGTCGAGTTCGTCCAGCACCCGGCCCACCTTCAGCGCGTCCGAGTAGCGCCGGTAGCAACTGGACGGGTCGATCATCAGCTCCATCTCGTCGCCGACGGCGTCGTCGACGGCGCGACAGATTTCGACGTCCCGGTCGGCGTCCCCCAGCGGGTGAATCTTGAACGCCGGATACCCCCGGTCGCGGCACTCGCGGGCGAAGTCGGCGTACGTCGAGGGCGTGTCGTACTCCGGGTTGCCCGACGTGGTGGAGGCGTAGGCGGGCACGCGCTCCCGCATCCGACCGCCCAGCAGTGTGGCGACGGACTCGCCGTACTTCTTGCCGGCGAGGTCCCAGAGGGCGATGTCGATGGGGCCGATGCCGAGGTGCCCCGTGTGTCTGAGCGCCCGCCGCAGGTCGAACCAGATGGCCTCACGGTTGAGGGGGTTCCGCCCCAGCAGGAAGTCCTCGGCGACGTGTTCGACCTGTGGAACGGTGAGGGCGCCGAAAATCTGGCCTCGGTACTGGCCGGTCACCCCCTCGTCGGTGTGAATCGAGAGGACGAAGGAGGTCCCTTCGGCCGTCTCGCCCGGTTCGTACACGGACTCGCCGTCCGGGCGGGTGCCGACATCTGCCTGTTCGAACGCGAACTCGTCGATTTCGACTGCGGTGATTTCCATTCGGAGTGGCTCCGACGCTGGTACGTCGAAAAGCGAGTCGGTGCCACCCGGAATAAGGGTTTCCCAAAGGCTCATTTGCGCGGGCCGCGCCTCGGTTCACATGGCTGCATTCGAGGGCGTCTGCCCCATCGTCTCCACGCCGTTCGACGAGGACGGGAGCGTCGACTACGACAGTCTGGAAACGCAAATCACCGCGCTCGCGGACGGTGGCTGTCACGGCGCCATCCTCTTTGGCTTCGCCGGCGAGTTCTACAAACTCACCGAGGAGGAACAGGGCCGCATCGTGGCGCGGTCCGTCGCGGCCGCCGACGAGGCCGAGATTCCGCTCTACGTCTCCATCACGGCCCACGCGACGAGCGTCGCCGTGGACCGGGCGCGCGCCGCCGAAACTACGGGCGCCGACGGCCTGATGCTCCTCCCGCCGTTCGTCATGGGGCCGAGCGCCGACGACATCCGCGACCACATCGAGGCCGTCGGGGAGGCCGTCGACCTGCCGGTGATGGTGCAGTACGCGCCCGACAACACCGGCGTCTCCATCTCGCCGGAGACGTTCGTCGAGGTGAGCGAGTCACTGCCGAACGTGAACCGCTACAAGGTCGAGTGTAGTCCCCCCGGCGGCTACACGACGGCGCTCCTCGACGCCGCGCCCGACGACGTGGAGGTGCTGGTGGGAAGCGGCGGCCGCGCCTTCATCGAGATGCTGGACCGCGGCGGCGTCGGCGTCGTCCCCGGCGGCGCCCTCCACGAGATTTACGTCGAAATCTACGAGCGATACGAGGCCGGCGACAGGGCCGGAGCCCTCGAACTCCACCGGGAACTGCTCCCATACCTCCAGCACATCGGCCAGACCGGCGAGATGTTCATCCACTACGAGAAGCGCCTCATCGCCGACAGGGGCTTCATCGACGACCCCACCTGCCGGGACCCCGCCTTCGACCCGGACGACTACCTCGACGACCTGTTCGCTGACCTCGCAGACCCCCTCGTGGAGCGGGCAGAAGACCTGCGCCCGGCCTGAGCCTACGCAGTTTTCGTCCCCGTTGAAGGCGCCGGCACCCGTCTCTCCGCCGAGATGCTCGTGGCCTTCGACTTCGACGGCGCGCTGGCGGAGAACGACATGACCGTCGCCCTCGCGGCCGAGGCGGGCGTCGAGGACGAGGTGGCCGCCATCGCCGACAGAGCGGCGACCGGCGACGTCGACCACGCCGAGGGCATTCGGGAACGTGTCGCTCTCTTCGAGGGCCTCTCCGCGGACCGCGTCGACAGCGCGTTCGACCGTGTGAAACTCCGATCGGGCGCCGCCGACTTGCTCGCGGACCTCCGAGAAGCGGGCCACCGCGTCGCCGTCGTCTCGGAGGGCTTCGAGCGCGGCGTCGACCACGTCTTCGCGAACCGACGCCCGCGCGTCGACGCCGACGACGTGGTGGCGAATCGCCTCGTCTTCGACGACCACGACGCCCTCATCGGCGACGTGGAGGGGCCGCTCCTCGACGGCAGTCCGGCCGACGCCCTCGACTCCATCGCCACCGCCGCCGGCGTTCCGATGACCGAGACGCTCGCGGTGGGCGGGCGCGCGTACTCGCTCCCGATGCTACAGGCAGCCGACGACGCCGTCGGCTTCCACCCGGACGCCGTGGTCGAGGACTACGTGGACTACGTGCGCCGCGACGTGGGCCAACTCCGCCTGCACTTCGAGGACCACGGCCTGCTATAGCCGCTCCGCCGCCGCCGCGTCCGCGGCCGCCCACGCGAACAGGTCGTCGGGTTCCTGCGCCTCGATGGTCGAGAGCGAGGCGCCCGTCGCCGGCCGGTCCGGCGCGAAGCGGTTACAGCCGGCGGGTATCGTCGCGTCCGCGAACGTTCCGATGGCGCGGGCCTGCTCCATCACGTCCGTCTTGTCCTCGGTCAGCAGGGGCCGGTGAATCGGGAGCGTCGTCGCGGCGCTGGTAACCGCGAGGTTCGCGGCGGTCTGACTCGACTTCTGCCCGACGACTTCCCCCGTGACGACGCCCGAACACCCCTCGCGATCGGCGATCTCCTCGGCGACGCGGAACATGTACCGTCGGAAGGCGAGCATTCGGCCCTGGTCGAGTTCCTCGGCGATGCGCGCGACGCTCTCCCCCGCCGGGACGACGTAGGCCGGCGTGTCGGCGTGGGGCGCGTACTCGCGGAGGGTGCGCATCGACTCCACCGCTCGCGCCCGGTGGTCCGGGCCGCCGTAGTCGCCGATGTCGAGGTACACTGGCACGACGGGCGACCCGCGGCGCATCGCCTCGAAGGCGGCCACGGGGGAGTCGATGCCGCCGCTGAGCAGGGCCACCAGCGGGTCTTGGCTCCCGACGGGGAGGCCACCCGGCCCGTCGCGGCGTTCGACGAAGACGAACGTCTCCGCGGTGCGGCAGTCGACGCCCACGGTGAAGTCGGGGTCGTCCAAGTCGACCGTCGGCTCGAAGTCCACCGCGTCGTCAGGCCCCGCCTGACTGCTCGTGGGGCCGTTCCCCACGGCGTCGAAGACGGCGGCGCCGCCGAACTCGCCCACGTCCTCGCTGTCGAAGGGGAGCGAGGAGTCGCCACGGTTGGCGTCGACGGCGAAACTGCCGCCGTCGTAGTGTTCGCGCGCCGCGTCGGCGACGGCGTCGGCGATGGCCGCGCGCTCAGAGGGCACCGACGCCGCGGGACTGGCCGAGACGACGCCGGGTGCGTCGGCCGCGGCCGCGGCCGCGGCGTCGGGGGCTGGCGTCCGGACGACGAGCCGACCCGAGTACGCCTCGACGGTGCCCTCGACGTTCCGGTCCGCGAGGATGGCGTCGAGGTTGTCGCGGAGGCGGGCCGTCATCCGCTCCCGGACGGCGTCGCTCTTCGTGTAAATCTCGCCGAAGCGGACGACTACCGCGTCGGCGCCGGGGGGATGCATGGGTCCCCTACGGCCCCGCGGACTCTTGGGACTTCTGAAGCGACGCCGCAAGGACAACAGATAAACGTCGGCGGTCCCGGGTCTCTGACATGGACGGGGCAATCGCCCTCCTCAACTTCGGCGAACCGTCCGAACCGACGCGCGAGGAAGTCGTGCCGTACCTCGCGCGCATCTTTCGCAACAACGCCGACCTCGAGGAGGCTGACACCGAAGCCGAGGTCCGGGAGCGCTCCCGCGAACTCGCGGAGCGCCGCGCCCCCGGCCTCATCGCGGAGTACGAGGAGATCGGGGGCTCACCCCTGAACGAACAGGCGGCGGGGCAGGCCGACCGCCTGAAGGCCGAACTCGCGGACCGGGGGTACGACGTGGAGACGTATCTCGGGATGCAGTTCACCGAACCGTTCGTCTCCGACGCGGCCGAGAACGCCCGCGCCGACGGCGCGGACCACCTCGTCGGCCTCCCCATCTACCCGCTGTGTGGCCCCTCGACCACCGTCGCGGCGCTCGACGACCTCGAAGCCGCCGTCGACGACGCCGACTGGGACCCACAGTTCGACGCGGTGACCGGGTGGCACCGCCATCCCGTCTACACGCGGATGCGGGCCGAGGCCATCGCCGACTACGCCGAGTCGGCGGGCGTGGACCTCACCGACCCGGACACGGCGCTCGTCTTCTCCGCGCACGGCACGCCCCGGCACTACCTGAACGAGGGGAGCCGGTACGACACGTACGTCGAGGAGTTCACCAGCACCGTCGCCGCGATGCTGGGCGTCGAGGAGTACGAACTCGGCTACCAGAACCACGAGAACCGCGACATCCCGTGGACCGAACCCGAAGTCGAGGACGT
Organism: Halobacteriaceae archaeon; assembly: GCA_042216675.1. Classification (GTDB taxonomy): domain Archaea; phylum Halobacteriota; class Halobacteria; order Halobacteriales; family Halobacteriaceae; genus JBDGTS01. The sequence continues at coordinate 65,983 of JBDGTS010000007.1, forward strand.
CATCGAGACGGTGGACGCCGACCGCGTCGTCGTGGACCCGGTGAGCTTCATGCACGAGCAAAGCGAGACGCTCTCCGAACTCGACGACGAACTCGAGGAGGAGGCCGAGGAGCGCGGACTAACGTTCCACCGCGTCCCGATTCCCCACGACGACGAGCGGTTCGCGGAGGTACTGGCCGACCTCGTCGAACCGTTCCTCGCGGACTTTGACCCCGGCTACTACCAGTTCCGGCAGTGTGAGTGCCGCGACGAACCCGGGACGATGTGCCTGAACGCGCCCTGTCGATGACGGTCGGCATCGTCGGCGCGGGCGTCACCGGTCTCGCGCTCACCCACCGCCTCGCCGACCGGGACACCGACAGCGTGGCTTTCGAGGCGAGCGACGAACCGGGCGGCGTCGTGCGCTCGGAGACGGAGGACGGCCGCGTCCTCGAACGCGGCCCCCAGCGTACCCGCCTCACGCCCGGCATCGAGTCGCTCGTGGACGACGTGGGCCTGCGCGGGGACATGCTGACGGCCGACCCCGAACTGCCGATGTACGTCTACGCCAACGGCCGCCTCGGCGTCGTGCCGTTCTCGGTCCGAAAGTTCCTCACGACGGACCTGCTGTCGTGGCGGGGCAAACTCCGGGTGCTGGCCGAACCCCTCACCGCACAGGGCCACGAGAACGAGACGGCCGCGCACCTGTTCCGACGGAAGTTCGGCGACGAGGCGTACGAGAACTTCATCGGTCCCCTGTTCGGCGGCATCTACGGCTCCGACCCCGCCGAGATGCCCGCCGGCTACGCCCCCTCGCCCATCTTGGACCTCGAACGCCGGTCCGGGAGTCTCCTGCGGCCGGCCATCGAGACGGCGTTCGACAACGAGTCGAAGCCCCCCATCTCGTTCACCGACGGCATGCAGGCGTTGCCCCGCGCTCTCCACGAGGAACACGCCGACCGGGTGCGCCTCGACACGCCGGTGACGGCCGTCCGCGAGGTCGAGGACGGCTACCGGATCGAAACCGAGGCCGGCGCCGAACCCGTCGACGACGTGGTGCTGACGACGCCGGCGGACGCGACGGCGGACATCCTCGACGAACTGGTGCCCGACGCCGCGGCGCGTCTCCGTCGCCTCAACTACAATCCGCTCGCCCTCGTCTACCTCGACGCGGACCACGCCCGCGAGGGCTTCGGCTATCAGGTGCGCCGCGAGGAGGGCCTCCGAACGCTGGGCGTCTCGTGGAACGCGAGCCTCTTCGACAGGGACGGCGTCCACACCGCCTTCCTCGGCGGGATGAACGACTCCGAAATCCTCGACGAGAGCGACGACTTTCTGGGCACCGTCGCCAGCGAGGAGTTCCGGCAGGTGATGGGCGTCGAGAGCGACGTCATCGACGTGGTGCGTCTCGACCGCGGCTTCCCGGCGTGGGACCGGTCGTGGCGCCACCTCGACGACCTCGAACTGCCCGACGGAGTCCACCTCGCGACGAACTACACCGCGCGGATGGGCCTGCCGGGGCGGATTCGGGAGGCGGCGTCGCTCGCCGACGAACTCAGCGACTGATCGACTGCGCCGTCTCGACGAAGGTGGCGACGCTCTCGACGGGCGTGTTCTTGTTGACGCCGTGGCCGAGATTGAGGATGTGCCCGCTGTCGCCTGCCGCGTCCACGACGGCCCGCGTCTGCTCCGCGACGAACGTCTCGTCCCCGAACAGGTACGACGGGTCGAGATTGCCCTGCACCGGCGTGTCGCCGAGCGTCTCGCGCGCTTCAGCCATGTCCACCGTCCAGTCGAGGCTCACCACGTCGGCACCGCTCTCGGCCAACACGTCGAGACTGCCGCCCATGTCCCGGACGAAGACGATGGTGGGCACGTCCACCGAATCGAAGATGCGCCGGTGGAGGGGGAGCAGGAACTCCTCGTAGTCCGCGGGCGTCAGCGAGGCGGCGTACGTGTCGAACAGCTGGAGGACGTCCGCGCCGTGGTCGACCTGATACTGGAAGTAGTCGGCCACCACGTCGGCGAAGACGTCGAGGAGGTCCGCGAAGGCGCCGGGGTGCTGGGCGCGGAAGCGCCGGAGTGACATGTGAGAGCGGGAGGGGCCGCCCTCGACGGCGTAGGAAGCGAGCGTGAACGGTCCCCCGGCGAAGCCGATGGTGGCGGCGTCGTCGCCCAGCGACGCGTCGAGGCGGTCCAGAAGCGCGCCCACGTAGTCGATCTCCTCGCTCACGTCGGCGTAGTCCTCCGGAACCGCGTCGGGCGTCTCGACGGGGTTCTCCACGACGGGGCCAACCCCGGACTCGATGTGATAGGTGAGGTCCAGCGGTTCGAGGACGGTGAGGATGTCCGAGTACATCACGACGCCGTCGACGCCGAAGCGCTCGTACGGCATCAGGCTGATCTCCTCGGCGATTTCGGGCGTCTTGATGGCTTCGAGGAACGTGTACTCCTCCCGAACTTCGCGGTACTCCGGGAGGTAGCGTCCGGCCTGTCGCATCAGCCACACCGGCGGTCGCTCCGTCCGCTCGCCGCGCGCGGCCCGGAGAAACAGGTCCTTCATTACCGGTGGGTAGCCCGAGGCGGCAAAGAAGATTGGGAATCCGTCGCGGGGCCGGAGCCGACATGGCTTTGGGGATTCAGTCCCCTCTCTCGCACATGCAGTGGACGCTCTTCGCTGACTTGGCCGACGTGGCCGGCGACAGGGAGGTAGCGGTAGACCTCGACGCCGGCGACCCGACAGTTCGGGACGCGCTCGACGCCCTGTTCGCGGCCGCACCGGGACTGGAGGACCGGGTCTGTGACGGCGACGGCTCGCTTCGGGACCACGTGAACGTCCTCCGCAACGGCGAAACGCTCGACGAGTCGGACCTCGACCAGACGCTCGACGCCGACGACGAACTCGCCCTGTTCCCGCCGGTCAGCGGCGGCTAGGCTACACGACCTGATTTTCGAGGTCCGCGTAGCCGCTCTCGCGGACGCGCTCGACGTTGCCGGCGAGCAGGTCCGCCAGCCTGTCGAACAGTTTCGGGCTGTGGCCGGCGTTGTGCGGCGTCACGAGGACGTTCTCGAAGTCCCACAGTGGATGGTCGTGTGGCAGAGGTTCGGGATCCGTCACGTCGAGGGCGGCGCCGCGAATCCGACTGTTCCGCACGGCGTCCATCAGCGCCTCGGTGTCGACGATGGGGCCGCGGCCGACGTTGACGAGGACGCTGTCGGCGCGCATCGTCTTGAACACCGGCCCGTCCACGAGGTTCTCGGTGGCGTCCGAGAGCGGACACGCCACCACGACGTACGCGGCGTCGGCGACGGCCTCGTGAATCTCGTCGAACCCGTACACCTCGTCCGTCGGGCCGCCCTTCGCGGGCGTGTACCGGACGCCCACCGTCGTCACGTCGAAGCCCTCCAGTCGCGGCACGAGTGCCTGTCCGATGCCACCGAGGCCGACGATGGCGACTGTCTCGCCCGCGAGTTCGTGGGACTGGAAGTGCCGCCACTCGGGCCGGTGCTCGCGGCGCCACCCCTCGTGGAGGTTGCGGCCGAAGGTGAGAATCCAGCCCATCACCTGTTCGGCGATGTTCGGGCCGTGGACGCCCGAGGCGTTCGTGACGGCCACGCCGCGCGTTCGGAACTCGTCGAGGGGCAAGTGGTCGTAGCCCGCTGAGGTGCCCGCGAACAGGCGAAGGTTCGCTGCCGCGTCGAGCAAGTCGCCGCGCAGGTCCCCACCGGTGACGATTTCGGCGTCCTCGATTGCTGCGAACTCCTCGTCGGGCGTCGACGCGTGGACGACCGCCGCGTCGGTGCGGTCCCGGAGTTTCGCGGCGTACTCGCTCGTCTCTATCCCGTGGTTGGTGCCCCGCCGGACCAGAATCGTCGGCTCGGATGCCATACCTACTCCCGTACGGGAGCCCACCTCCTTGTGGCGGCCCCGGAGTACTTTGCCGGGGGGCACCATGGTGACGTATGGCGGACCCGGGCGATCACGTCCGACCGGCGGGTGAGGACCGCGAGCACGGCGTCTACCGCGTCGTCGGCACCGGCGAGACCGTTGCGCTCCTCCGGGTGGCCGACGCGGACGGCCGGCGCGTCCACTCCGGGGAACTGCGCCACGTCGAGCGTCCGGTCCTCGAACGGGAGTTCGAGCGAGCCCCGGACCCCGACGCCGGGTTCGACCCGGTTCAGCGCCTCGAAAACGCGCTCTCGGGCCTCTACTGGCAGTTCCGGCGCTTCCTATGACCGGAAGCGGCCGAGCAGACGGTAGTCCTCCTCGGGGTCGTAGCGCCGGAACAGCAGGCTGTTCGAGAGGACGCTCACGCTGGAGAGCGCCATCGCGCCGGCCGCGAGAACCGGCTGGAGGAGCCCCAGCGAGGCGAGCGGAATCATCGCCGTGTTGTAGCCGAGCGCCCAGAACAGGTTCTGCTTGATCTTGGCGAGGGTGCCCTCGGAGATGCGGACTGCCTTCAGCACGTCTCTCGGGTCGTCCCGCATCAGGGTCACGTCCGCCGCCTCGATGGCGACGTCCGTCCCCGACCCGAGTGCGGTGCCGACGGACGCCGCGGCGAGGGCCGGCGCGTCGTTGACCCCGTCGCCGACCATCATCGCCTCGCGCCCGTCGGCCTGAATCTCCTCGACAGTTTCGGCCTTGTCCTCGGGCAGCACCTCCGCGCGGACGTTCGCGGGGTCGATGCCCACCGCCTCGGCGACGGCGCGGGCCGTGCGCTCGTTGTCGCCGGTGAGCATCAGCACGTCGAGGCCGCGGGTCCGGAGCGCCGCGACTGCCTCGGCGCCGCTCTCCTTTACCGTGTCCGCGTCCGCGACGACGCCGACGGCGCGGCCGTCGACGGCGACGAGCATCGCCGTCTTGCCCTCGGATTCGAGGCGTTCGGCGGCGTCCAGCGCCGGGGCCACGTCGACGCCCTCGTCTCGGAGGAGTTTGCGGTTGCCGACCAGCACGTCGCGGCCCTCGACCGTCGCCTCGACGCCGTGACCGGGCACGTTCTCGAAGGACTCGGGGTCCGCGAGCGAGAGGCCGCGTTCGCGGGCGCCCTCCACGATGGCCGCCGCGAGTGGGTGTTCGCTGTTCAGTTCGGCGCTCGCGGCGAGGTGCAACACGTCGTCCTCGCCGAGTCGCTCGACGGCCGCCTGTCCGCCGTCGGGGGCCACGTCGTCGAGTGGCACCACGTCAGTCAGGCGCATCTCGCCCTCGGTGAGCGTGCCCGTCTTGTCGAAGACGACGGCGTCCACGTCTCTCACGCGTTCCAGCACGTCGCCGCCGGTGAACAACACGCCGTTCTGGGCGCCGATTGCGGTGCCCACCATCGTCGCGGCGGGCGTCGCCAGTCCCAGCGCGCAGGGACAGGCGATGAGGACGGCCGACGCGAACACGACGACGGAGAACTCGAAGACGGACACCGCGCCCCCGGCGACGGCGGGACCGCCGGCGACGAGACCCCACGCCGGGAGCCACTCGACGACCCCCGCCAGTGCCTCGGGGAACAGATACCACGCGACGGCCCAGAGCAGGGCGTTCGTGATGACCGCGGGCACGAAGTACGCCGAGATGCGGTCGGCCACGCGCTGAATCTCTGGCTGGCGGGACTGGGCCTCTTTCACCAGTTGGACGATGCGCTGGAGCGCCGTCTCGGAGCCGACTTGCGTCGCCTCGATTTCGAGGACGCCGTTCTCGTTGATGGTGGAGCCGATGACTTCGTCGCCGGGGCGCTTCTCGACGGGGACGGACTCGCCGGTGACCATCGACTCGTCCACCGCGCTCTCACCCTCGACGACGACGCCGTCGGTGGGGATTTTCTCGCCGGGGCGCACCTTCAGTCGGTCGCCCACTTCGACGTCCTCGATGGAGACTTCGACTTCCGCGCCGTCCTCGATGCGGGTGGCCGTGTCGGCCTCCATCTCCAGCAAGCGGCGCAGGGCCTCGCCGGCCTGCCCCTTCGACCGGGCTTCGAGGTAGTTCCCGAGCGTGATGAACACGAGGATGAGTGTCGCCGTATCGAAGTAGCGCCCGCCCGCGACGAGGCCCAGCAGGACGGCCACGGAGTAGGCGTAGGCCGTCGTCGACCCCAAGGCGATGAGTACGTCCATGTTCGCGGTGCGGTTGCGGACGACGGCCGTGTAGGTGTTCTTGAGGAACACTCGCCCGAGGACGACGTAGACGGGCGTCGCCAGCAGGAACTCCACCCAGCCGAAGTTCACGCCGAAGACGGACTCGGGGACGGGCGACGGGGACAGCAGCAGATTCAGGGCCAGAAACGCCACCAGCGGCGCGGAGAGGACCGCGCCGAACAGCGTGCGCCGGCGCTCCTCGCGAATCTCGGCTTCGCGGGCGCCCTCGCGCTCGTCCCCTTGGCCGTCGCTTTCTTCGGCCTCGCGCACAGGCGTGTAGCCGGCGTCCTCGATGGCGTCATAGAGGGTCTCGCGGGACGCCTCGGCGGGATTGAACTCGACGGTGGCCTCGTCGGTGGCGTAGTTCACGTCGGCGCTCACGACGCCCGGCACGGATTCGAGGGCGTCCTCGTTCGTCGTCGCGCAGTTCGCACAGTGCATGTCCGAGATGCCGACGCTCGCGCGCGCCCGCACCGGGTCGTAGCCCGAACCTTCGATGGCGGCGTATATCTCGTCGAGACTCGTCTCTGCGGGGTCGTACTCGACGGTGGCCTCGTCGGTGGCGTAGTTCACGTCCACAGAGACGACGCCGCCGAGGTCCGAGACGGCGTCCTCGACGGTGGCCGAGCAGTTGGCACAACTCATCCCGCCGACGCCTATCGTCGTCCCCCGAGTCATACTGTCTCGTAGGGCCTCCCCGTTCTTGCCGATTTCCCTTGGGAAACCGCAGTCGAACACCGTCTGAACTTTGGAATCGAAGGCGAATTCGGCGGATCGATACCGACAGTTCGCCCGTTGGCCCGCGAGCGCTCCGCGATGGCCCTCGCGCGCCGCCGAACCCCCTGAACGGAAACTGGATTGAACGAGGCGTCCGTACGACAACACATGAGCGTCACCGAGACGGCCATCGAGGGACTCGAACTGGCCGGCGAGATGGGGTGGGAGACGTGGTGGGCGCTGGTGTTGGGCTTCACCATCGCCGGCGCGGTAGAGTCGTTCGTCAGCGAGGAGCAGATGTCCCGCGTCCTCGGCGGCGCGGGGGTGCGCGAGGTAGCTCTCGGGACAGTCTTCGGCGCGGCGTCGTCGAGTTGCTCCTTTGGCGCCGTCGCGACGACGAAGTCGCTGTTCAAGAAGGGGGCCTCGGCCGTTGCGAGCCTCGCCGCGTTCCAGTTCGCCAGCACGAATCTGGTCATCGAACTCGGACTGGTGATGTGGATTCTGCTCGGCTGGCAGTTCGTCGTCGCCGACGTGGTGGCGGGTCTATTGCTCATCGTCCTGTTGGCTCTCACCTACGGGTACGTCGTCCCCGAGGCGTGGTTCGACGCCGCGCGCGACCACCTGCGTTCGACGGAGGGCGTCCGCGACCCGCAGTGTGGGATGACGGTAGACCCGACTGACGACGACGTTCTCAGCCTCGAAACGGACGGCGGGACGGAGTACTTCTGCTCGGAGTCCTGCAAGACGGCCTATCGAGAGGCCCAGTCACAGCGCGAGGCGTCTGTGACCGACCGCCTGTTCACGCTGGACGGCTGGCGCCTCGCCGCGAAGAACGCGGTCGGAGAGTGGGGGATGCTCTGGAAGGACATCGTCGCAGGCTTCCTCGTCGCGGGTCTCATCGGCGCGTTCGTGCCTCCCGAGTGGTGGACTGCGCTGTTCGGTGTCGGCGCCACGGGGTCGCTGACGTGGGTCGTCGCGAGCGCCGCCATCGGCGTCGTCGTCGGCGTCGTCACCTTCGTCTGCTCGGTGGGGAACGTGCCCTTCGCGGTCATCCTCTGGAGCAACGGCATCGCCTTCGGCGGTGTGATGGCGTTCATCTTCGCGGACCTCATCGTGCCCACCATCGTCGACGCCTACCGGCGCTACTACGGCGCGCGAATCGCGGCCGTCATCTTCGTCTCGACGTTCATCGCCGCCGTCGTCGCGGGCGTCGCCATCCACTATCTCTGGGCGGGGCTGGACCTCATCCCCGCGGCGGGCGAAGTCGGCGGCACCGCGCCGAAGGGGTACACCGCCTATCTCAACGCCGCCGCGACGCCCGTCTTCCTCGTCGAACTGGCCGCGACGTGGCGCGAGTGATTAGACCCGGTTCGCCTCGATGAAGTCCCAGTCGAGGTTCCAGCCGATGCCGGGGTCGTCGGGAATGTGCATCACGCCGTTCTCGTCGGGAAGCGGCGGGTCGGTGAGCCACGGCCGCGAGGACTCGTAGTCGTAGTCGGGGTGGAGCAGGCCGTACTCGAAGTAGTCGCCCAGTTCCGTCGCGCCGAGGACGTGCAGGTTCGCGAGGCCGGCGCCGTGGAGTTCGCACTCGATTTTGAACGACTCACAGAGGTTCACCGTCTTCATCGCGGGCGTGATGCCCCCGAGGTCGTGAGTGCCGGCGCGGATGATGTCGGCCACGTCGCGCTTGATCCACTCCGCGCGGGTCTGGTGTTTCCCCTCGGCCGTCTCCGGGCCGATGACGGGCACGTCCACCTCGTCGGTGAGCCACGCGTACGCGGACATCGAGTGCTCGTCCATCGGCTCTTCGAACCAGCGGTAATCGAGGTCCGAGAGCCCTTCCCCGAGCGTCTTGGCCTCCGTGCGCGAGTAGTAGTGATGGGAGTCGAGCATCAAGTCTACGTCCGGGCCAACCGCGTCGCGCACCGCCGCACAGGCCGCGAGGTCCCGTTCCGGGTCGGCGCTGTAGGGCGGCATCCAGCCGTGGAGTTTGATGGCCTGAAAGCCCTCGTCGACGAGGTCCGAGGCGAAGTCGGCGTACGCCTCGGGGGTGCCCAGCCCATCAGGGTCGTCGTCGCCGACCATCGTGCTGGCGTAGGCGGGCACGGAGTCCCGCGCCGCGCCCAGCAGTTTGTAAACCGGCTTTCCGAGGGCCTTACCCGCGAGGTCCCAGAGCGCGACGTCGATGGCCGCGAGGGCGCTGTCGGTGAGGGTGCCGAGGTTCAACCGCTGGGTGCGGTACAACTGCTGCCAGAGGGCCTCCCGGTCGAAGGGGTCCGCGCCGAGGAGGTAGTTCTCGGCGATGTCGCAGGCCGCGGGCGTGCCGCCCATCCCGTAGCCCTCGACGCCCTCGTCGGTGGTGATGCGCGTGAGCGTCCGGGTCGCCTCGTGTGGCTCCCCCGGGTGCGCGTGGCCCTTCTCGTCGCTCGTGACGCGCGATTCGTACGCGAACTGGACCGTTTCGACGCCGGTGATTTCCATCGCCTCGGCCCTCACCGTCGAGCGACAAAGGCCTTCGGCCCGCGGAACTGTCGGCGTCAATGGGAAAACCGGGTCGCTTAATTGGGTCCTTCCCCATGTACCGCTATCTCTAGATGGCGACTTCTCTGTCCGCCGAGCCCGACCTCGACTGGTGTCACGAGGCAGTCCACGGTGTCTCCCGTACGTTCGCGGTGACAGTCGACGTGTTGGCCGAGCCGATGGCCTCACACATCTGTCTCGGCTACCTGTTGTGCCGCGTCGCCGACACCGTGGAGGACGCCGGACACGTGCCGCCCGCGGCGCAGGCAGACCTCCTGCGCACCTACGACGCCGCCCTCGACCCCGACGACGGCACCACGATGGCGACGTTCAGGTCGGCCGTCGACGAGTGGCTCCCGGCCACCGAATCCCGAAGCGACGACTGGGCCGTGGTCGCTGAGGCTCCGACGGTGTGGGCGACGTTCGCGAATCAGCCGGCCTCGGTGCGCGAAGCCGTCGTGCCGCCGGTTCGCGAGATGGTCGACGGGATGGCCACCTTCGTCGAGCGATACGCCGACGCCGGCGGCCTGCGGGTCGGCGACCGGCCGGAACTCGACCGGTACTGTCACTACGCCGCCGGGACCGTGGGGACCCTCATCACGAACCTCCTCACGCGCGGCGACGTGGCCGCGGACAGGGCGCGGACGCTGTACGACACGGCGGAGTCCTTCGGCCTCCTCCTCCAGTTGATAAACGTCTCCAAGGACGTGTACGACGACTACACCGCCGAGAACAACGTCTACCTCCCGGCGGAGTGGCTGGCGGCGGAGGGCGTGGCACAGCAGAACGTCCTCGACCCGGCGAACCGGTCGGCCGTGACCCGCGTCGTCCGCCGCACCGCGGACTACGCGGCCACGTTCCTCGACGACGCCCAGCGATACATCGAGACGATGCCACTCGTTCACGGCAACACCCTCGCCGCGTGGGCCGTGCCGTTTCTCCTCGGTGTCGGCACTCTCCGCGAACTCGACGAGCGACCGGGCGACGCCCTCACGGAAGCGGGGGTGAAGGTGTCCCGCGAGGAAGTGTTCGCCGTGATGGGCGCGGCGGACGAGGCTGACCGCGCCGCCATCAGTGACCTTCGGGAGTCCATCACGCGCGAACCGTTCCACCACACGCTCGACTGACTGGTCTCCGATTCGCGGACCGGGGCGGCGAACTCCTGTTACGATGCCAGCGGCGCCACCGCGACGGATTCCAGCAGTCCGACTGTCTCCCGACACCTACTGGTGAACGCTTTCGACGCCACTCTCACCACCCGCCGTTTCCGACGCCCCTCCGCTACGGCTGAATGTCGTAGATTTTCCACTCGCCGTCGGCCGTGCGCAGGTCGTACGTCGCCGTGTCTGACACCGTGCGGTCGCCGGTGTCCACCGTGACTGAGGTCCGGACTTCGGCCGTGCTGTCGCCCTCGTCGAGCACTTCGACCGAGTTGATTTCGATAGTCGCTCCCTCGTAGCGCTCCATCTGCTCCGGGGTGAACTCGGGCAAGGCCGCGTCGGGATGCAGAAACTCGTTGACTTCGGACGCGCTTCCGCCGTACAGCGTCTCGAGGTAGTTCCTGACGACGTCCTCCGGTCCCGAACTGGAGGCCGAGCCCAGACAGCCGGCCAGAAGTGTGGCGACGGTCGTGCCACACGTCGTGAGAAAGCGTCTCCGTTGCAGGGCACGCGCATTTGTGGAGACGCGGTTTGTATATTTTCGAACCCGGTAGTGCGCCGCACAGAAGGCCGGAGAGATTTGCTATCGCGGTTATTGATTTATCAGTTCGGTGCGCCCCTCGTGATCCGGTGGGTTCGCCGCCTACGCGCTTCGGTCGTGCCGACGGCGGCCCCGTCGTGAGCGGCGGTGCCGGTGGCCGCCGCGCGGGTAGGGTCCCCTCTTTTGCTCGTGCCGATGCCATCGCGGCCCATGAGCACGGAGACCATCGTCTCGATACCCGCAGACAACGACGTGCCCCTGGAGGGCCAACTCACCGTCCCCGAATCCCCGGCCGGTATCGTCGTCTTCGCGCACGGGAGCGGGAGCAGTCGGCACAGTCCCCGCAACAACTTCGTCGCGGAGGTGCTGAACGACCGGAACTTGGCGACCCTGCTGTTCGACCTGCTCACCGAACAGGAGGACCGGGACCGCAGCAACCGCTTCGACATTCCGCTTCTGACCGACAGGCTCGGCGCCGCGACCGACTGGGTGGCCGAGCGACCGGCCGTTTCGGACCTCCCGCGGGGGTACTTCGGGGCGAGCACCGGCGCCGCGGCGGCCCTCAAGGCCCAAGCGCGCCGGGACGACGTGGACGCCGTCGTCTCGCGGGGCGGGCGCGTCGACATGGCCGAAGACGCACTCGACGAGATCGACGCCCCCTCGCTGTTCATCGTCGGCGGCGACGACGAGGACGTCCTCGAACTGAACCGGGAGGCGTTCGCCCGCCTCGACTGCGAGAAGTCGCTGGAAGTCGTCGAGGGCGCGGGCCACCTCTTTGAAGGGCCGGGCGAACTGGAGACGGTGGCCGAACACGCCGCCGACTGGTTCGAGACCCACCTCTAAAGCGGGCAACACCGCGCCTCGTCGGGCTTGCCGTCCTCGGAGAGCGATTCGGCGCTCGTCTGGAGTACCTGCTCGCTCCGGGAGCGGTTTCGGTAGATTGTCAGCCCCTTGCACCCGGCGTCGAGAGCGAGGCGGAACGCGTCGGCCACGTCCTCGCGGGTGGCGTCGTTCGGAACGTTCACCGTCTTCGAGATGCCCGCGTCGACGTGTTCCTGAAACGCCGCCTGCACGCGGACGTGGTCCTCGGGGGCCACGTCGCGCGCGGTCACGAACGGGTCGGCGATGGCGTCGGGGATGGGGAGGCCCGATGCACCCTCGAACTCGCCGTCGGCGATCTGCTGTCTGGCCGCCTCTTTCACCTCGTCCACGTCGATAGCGTTGGCCTCCAGCACCCGGAGGAAGTAGTCGTCGAACTCCACGATGGCTTCGCCGCCCTCGACGTCCGGGCTGACGTTCTTGCGGTAGGCGACGCTGAACAGGGGTTCACATCCGCCGGAGGTGTTTGCGATCATACTCGTCGTCCCCGTCGGCGCGATGGTCGTGGTGCTGTGGTTGCGCGTCGGGAAGCCATCGGTCCAGTTTCCTGCGTCCCGGCCGGTGTGGCGCCCGAACCAGTCTGCGTGGGCCGTCGGCGCGGCGAGTTTCGACTCGTCCCACGCCGGGAACGTGCCGCGTTCCTCCGCGAGGTCCCGACTCGCGCCAGTCGAGACGCGCTGAATCCGGCCCATCACGCGGTCCGCGACGGCCAGTGAGGTCCCCGACCCGTAGCGAACTCCCAACTGGAGGAGTAACTCGGCGAAGCCCATCACGCCGAGGCCCACCTTCCGCAACTCCTCGACGGTGGCACCGATTTCCGCCACGGGGAACTCACAGACCGTGTTCACGTCGTCGAGGAAACGCGTCCCGTCGCGAGCGACCCGGTCGAGGCGGTCCCAGTCGATGGCCTGGTCGAGGAACGCGTCCACGTCGCCGTCGAAGGCGGGCCACGGCGTGCGGCCGTCGGCGGCCATCAGCGAGAGGTTCACGTGGCCGAGCGTGCATGCCTCGGCCTCCTCGAGTGGCTGTTCGCCGCAGGGGTTCGTCGCCCGAATCCGGTGTTCGGGGTGGCTCTCCACGTCGAAGGTGTGCTGGCGGTTCGCCTCGTCGATGGCGAACAGGCCGGGTTCGCCGTTGCGCCACGCACCGTCCACGATGAGACGCCAGACGAACCCCGCGGGCAGGGTCATCGGCTCCCCCGCTTCGAGGTCCGTCTCCCCCCGGTACTGTCCGATGCCGGCCACGTCGTCGGCGTAGTCGCGCCAGAAATTCGTCGCGACGGCGTGGTCTGGCGCGGACTCGTACTCGGTGCTGTAGAACGACGCCGTCGCCGCCGTCACCTCGTGTTGCTCGCCAGTTCGGGGGTTCACGAGTTCGTAGCGCTCACCGTCGCGTACCGCACGGTCGAACGCCTCGGTGACGCCGACGGAGACGTTGAAGTTCGAGAGCACGCCCTCCTCGCGCTTGGCGGTGCAAAAGCGCCCGACGTCGGGGTGGTCGGCGCGGAGTATCCCCATCTGAGCGCCCCGCCGCTTTCCGCCCTGCTTGAGTTGCGCGCACATCTCGTCGAAGACGTGCATGAACGAGACGGGACCCGCGGCGGCGCCCGTCTCCGTGCGCACCGGGTCGCCTTCCGGTCGGAGCGCCGAGAAGGAGTAGCCGACGCCGCCGCCGCTGTTGAAGATCTTCGCGGCGTTCGTCACCGTGTCGAAGATGTCCGTCAGGTCGTCGCCCGGCGACAGGACGAAACAGGCCGACAGTTGCTCTCGATTCGTGCCCGCGTTCATCAGCGTCGGCGAGTTCGGCACGAACTCCAACCCAGTCATCATCTCCTCGAACGTGGTCGCCCACGCGCCCGGGTCGCCGCCGTATCGCCCCTCGGCGCGGGCGACGGCTGTCGCGACTCGCTCGAACATCTCCGCGGGCGTCTCCGCGAGTTCGCCGTCCTCGTTCCGGCGGAGATATCGCGAGGGGAGGATGCGCCGAACGGCGTTCTCCGTCAGACGCTCCCGGACCGTGTCGCCCGTAACGCGCTTGACGGGGAGTGTAACCTCGCTCATCGGATCACCCTGCGACGGACACGCATGGAATTTCGTATAGCGCCTGACGATATAAGACGCCACCCAAAGGACACCTCACATCGGCACGCTTAGGCCCTCGCACTAACTCACAGCCCACATGCGCCTGCTCGTCGCCGGTGCCGACCGCGTCGACGCGGGGAAGACGACGTTCTCCACGGGCCTTCTCTCCCGCGTCGGCGGCACGGGGTTCAAGCCCCGCGCCGGCAACTCGCTCTGGTTCGACCACGACGACGTGCGCCGCGCCGTTCGGGAGGGGCGCCTCTACGGCAAGGACGCCTACCGCCTCGCGGCCGCGAGCGCCGAGGACGTGACGGCCGAGGACATCAATCCGATTCACCGACTCTGGCGGCCCGACCCCGGGGCCGGCGGCCTCATCGGGGCGCACGACCGGGCGTTCGTCTGTGACCGGGTGGGCGACTCCCACGTCGTCAACGGGACGGCCGAGGTCCCGGCTCTCGTCGCGGACGGCCTCCCACTCGACGACGCCGTCTCCGTGGCCTCCGTCGAGGAACTCAACACGGTCACCGAGCGTCGCCACCTCGTCGCCCTCGACCAAGTGGCCGCGCGGGTCCGCGCCCGGGACCGCACCGTCGTGGAGTCCTACGGCGACGTGGCCCGACCGCTCCGTGACCTCTCGGTGGACGCCGTCGCGGTGGTCGAACCCGGCCGCGCTCGGGTGTACGACGGGGAGCGCTACGGCCGTGCGTGTGAGGTGGCGGGGCGCAGTCCCCGTGACGGCCGCCTCGAACGCCGGGTGACAGACGTCCTCGACTACCTCGACCCGGCCGCGCGCGTCTCGCTTCCCCCACTCACCGACGAGACGCGGACCGACCCGGCGGCCGTGGCGGACGCCTACGCCCCGGCGTACGACGAACTGCTGGCTGTCGCGAGCCAATAAACTGCATACCGCGATACGAAACACGGGACTCGTGCCTGCACAATAGTTGTCGGGACTACACTTTTCTGCCCTCGCCGTGAGCCGTAGGCCATGTCCTCGCTCGACGGCCCGCGCGGGACCCTGCTCGCCGCCGTACTTGTCGGGACTGGCCACGCCCTCCTCGTCGCCGGCCTCACCAGTTGGTTCGGAATCGGGTGGCACTTCGACCAGCCCGGAAACTATCCGATATACGCCTACACGCTGGGCGGGATGGTCCTCGTCGGCGTGACGGCGGCCGTCACGGCCCTCCGGTATCGGCTGGTCGGGCCCGCCGTGGCCGCCGGGACCGTGCTGTTCTCCGTCGTCGCACTCACGTGGCCCTACGTCGACGAACTGCGCGCGCCCGGGTCGGAGCCGATCGACGTGGCGCTGTTCAAGTACCTGCTCCTCTGGCCGGTGGCGCTGGGCTGGGTGCTACTAGTCGGCGCCGTCGAGTACGGCGTTCGGACTCCCGCCCCGAACTGAGCGGTCAGGACTCGGCGACGGGGGCGCTCGCGAGGCCCTGTTCCGTCGCCGACAGCGAGAGGCGCCAGCCCTCGGCGCACCGTGCCGCGTCCGCGATGCCGAACTGCTCGTCGGGCCGGCGTCGGAACACGGCCGCGGCGATGGGGAGCGTCGGCAGTCGGCCCGCCGCGGCGTCGAGCGCGTAGTCCCCGACGGCGATGCCGTCCTCGACCGTGAACTCACCGACGAGCGACGCCGTCTCCAGCGTCGACAGCGCGGCCGGGAGCGGGCCCGCGTCCGGGTCGGTGGGGGCCGGCAGGCGCGCGGCGGCGCCGCGGAGGACCCCCGCCTGTTCGGTCGGGCTGAGGCGCTCGGGTAATCTCGTCGGCGACACAGCGGAGGAGGGCCAGACAGAGGCGCTCCCGGTCGGTCACTCGCTCGGCGCGGGCGAGGTAGGCGTCCATGACCGCCGTCTCGACCCCTCGGTGGCCGTCCGCGACCAGCGTCTCGAAGACGGCCGCGACGACCCGGTGGCAGAACTCGATGCGCGTCGGGTCGTCGAAGTCGCCGGAGCCGTGAGTCAGTCCCGCCGGCGCCTCCGAGACGATGGGCTCGTGGCGCGGCAGGCGCGGGTCGTAGCGCCGGAGCGTGGCGCGGTACTGTTCCGTCAGGACCGCCGCCTCCGCCGCCGTCTCGCGGTTCGGGAAGCGCAGGTCGGCGCTCGGGACGGGGCGCTCGCCGGTCCGCGCGCAGACGACGCGGAACGCACCGTCAGGGGTCGCCAGCGAGGCGATTTCGTTCCGGAGGTCCGTGAGCGTCCGACCCACCATCTCAGTCGTCCTCCTCCTCGTCGCCGTGCAGGGCGAGGGCCAACCCGGCCCAGAGCGTGGCCCGGCGCCGTCGCGGCCCGCCCGGCGATTGGTCGCTCACCGTCGTCCCTCCGACAGTCGGGGTTCGGTTGTCGCGCGTGACGCGATGGGGCTCATGTCTTTTAGGCTGGCCTAAAAGAACCTAAACCTTTCCCTCCGCGTCGAGTTCGTCGAAGAGGCCGGCCACGCGGGCCTCCACGTCGTCCCGAATCGCCGCGACGGTCTCGGGGTCCGCTCCGTCCGGGTCGGCGAGGTCCCAGTCACGGTTCTCCCCGGCGAGGCCGGCGGGACAGGCCTCCTCGACCGAACAGCCCATCGTGACCACGTAGTCGGCGCCCCGGAGTTCAGCCGCCGATACTTCGCGGGGCGTACGGTCCGAGAGGTCGATGCCCACCTCCCGCATCGCGGCGACGACTTCCGGGTGGACGTGGTCGGCCGGGCGCGTGCCGCCGGTCACGAGGGTCACGTCCGCGTCTCGTTTCGCCCGCTCCCGCTCGGCAAAGGCGTACGCCATCTGTGAGCGCCCCGCGTTCTGCACGCACACGAACGCGACGGTTGGACGGTCAGTCTGCGGTGGCAACGCCGCTCACCCCCGTGTCGACGTCGAACAGACGGCCCTTCGTCGCCAGCGCCACCCGGACGAGAGCGAGCATCACCGGCACCTCGATGAGCGGTCCGACGACGGTGGCGAGTGCGACGTTGCTGCCGACGCCGAAGACGGCCACCGCGACGGCGATGGCCAACTCGAAGTTGTTCGAGGCGGCCGTGAACGCGAGACTCACGCTCTCCGCGTAGTCGAAGCCGAGGAGCGCTCCCGCGCCGTAGGCGACGGCCCAGATGCCCGCGAAGAAGACGAACAGGGGGACCGCGATGAGGAGAATCTGTTCGGGATGCGCGAGGATGTACTCCCCCTTCAGCGCGAACATCACGACGACGGTGAACAGCAGTCCGAGCAGACCGAGCGGACTGATTCGAGGAATGATTCGGCCGTAGTACGCCTCGCGGCCCACCGTACGGAAGGCGACCCGTTGGGCGAGAACGCCCGCGAGAAGCGGGAGGCCGAGGAACACCCCGACCATCTGGGCGACGAGCGTCGTCGACACGGCCACCGTCGTCTCCCGGAGGACCGTGAGAAAGAGGACGGCGTAGGGCACGAACAGCGCGATTTGGAGGAGGCTGTTGACACCGACGCAGACCGCGCACATCTCCTGATTTCCGGCGGCGAGGTCGTTCCAGACTAGCACCATCGCGATGCAGGGCGCGATGCCGACGATGATGAGGCCAGTCACGAATTCCGGGTGCCCGCGGAGCAAGGTGACGGCGAGGCCGTACATCACGACGGGTGCCACGAGCCAGTTGAACGCGAGCGTCAGGCCGATTTCGCGGCGCGCCGTCCGCGTGACGCGGGGGATGCGCCTGTAGTCGATTTCGGCCATGATGGGCGCGATCATCACGAACAGGCCGACGGCGATGGGGAGATTGGTCCCGTGCCACGTCACCGCGTTCAGGGACTCCACGACCCCGGGCGCGACGCGGCCGAGGACGACGCCGAGGACCATCGCCAGCCCGATCCAGAGCGTGAGAAACCGGTCGAGCAGCGACAGGTCGCTCACGCGTTCCCCTCCGCGGCCGCGAACAGGTCTGCGGCGAGGGACGTCGCCGCGTAGTAGCGCCAGTTCCCGTCCTTGCGACGCGTGACGAGGCCGGCGTCCACGAGGTCAGAGAGCGCGTGGCTGACGGCGCTCTCGCTCACGTCCACCAGCGCTTCGAGTTCACAGACACAGCGCTCGCCGTCGCTCGCGACGAGGGCGCGCGCGAGTCGGTACCGCGTCTCGTCGCCGAGGGCGGCAAACACCGGCCACACGGCGTCGGCCGCGAACGCGTCCGTGAGTTCGTCGAGTTCATCCAGTCGGCGCTCCACGTCCGCGTCACAGCAGTCGCCGAGTTCGTCCGCGAGGAGGCGTTCCAGTCTCGACTCTGTCATGGCTCCTGATTGAATCAGCGTTCAGATAGTTCTACCGATGTGAATTCTGATTCAGATGAAAGCAAAGAAAACCGCCCTCAGAGACCGAAGTCGAGGCCGACGCCGAGCGACTCGTTCGTCGTCTCGCGGCTCTCAGCGGCCGGCATCGCGTCCGAGACGGCCCGAATCGCGTCGACGTTCTCCGGCACCACGTCGCTCTCCTGGTGGACCGCCTGAAACAGGTAGAGGTCGCGGCCCGCGACGGCGATGGAGTCCGCCCAGAGCGCCGCCTCCCACACGTCGCCGCGCGGGCGGCCCACGTCGAGGGCGTACTCCTTGAGCGCCGCGCATCCCGCGAAGTCGGCCTCGCCGGGCACCATCGCGATGCGGTCCTCGTCGGCCAGAATGTTCCGTACTTCCTCGGCGGTGGGGGCGTCCGCGAAGGTGACGTTCAGGCTCTGGAGATGCATCAGCGTCGCGGGCACCTTCACGCCCGCCGTCTCGATTTCGAGGTCCGGAAGCACTGTCTTCACGTCCTCGCCGTGGTGGGACGGCATCGAGATGGGGTCCGGCAGGATGTCGTTGATGGGGCCTCGGTCCGGCTGATTCGGGTCGCCGCCGCGGCGGATGATGGTCCCGCGCGCCTTCTCCACCTCGAAGTGTTCGGTGAGGGGCGTCAGCGTGCGGGACATCGCCGTCGTGTTGCAGGAGACGACGCGCACCGAGTCGGCGCCCATCGCCCGGTCGAAGGAGGCCCGGGCGTTGAAGCTCACCTCGGCCACGTCGGCGTCTTCCCCGCCCTGAAACACCGCGGGCGTGTCGTGCTCGCGGTACAGTTGGCTGTACTGTGCGCCGACGCCGGCCGGCGTCGCGTCCACGATGACGTCGCTGTCGTCTACGAGGTCCGCGACGACGCCCATCGGGTCGACGGGTGAGTCCGAGAACCGCTCGACGCCCTCCGCGGCGTACACGTCGATGCCCGACTGGCTGGCCGTCCGGGCCTCGAAGTTCGGCGAGCGCTTGGCGACGCCCGTGAGTTCCATGTCCGGTTGCTCGACGACGGCGTCGGCGACGCGCTTGCCGATGGTGCCGTAGCCGTTGATGCCGACGCGAATCATCGCGCGACACCCCCTTCGAGGCAGTCGATGAGGTCACGGTTCCCGACGTGGACCGGGACGCGCTGATGGAGGTCGGTCGGCTCCACGTCCAGAATCGAGCCGTGTCCGGTCGAAGAGACGCCGCCCGCCGTCTCGACGACGTACGCGACGGGATTCGCCTCGAACTGGAGGCGGAGTTTCCCTGCTGGCCGCCCCGACAGCGCGGGGTACGCGAAGATGCCGCCGTTCGTGACGACCTGATTCACGTCCGCGACGAGCGCGCCGGCGTACCGCAGTTTCAGTTCCCGGCGCACCGACTCCGCGTACTCCGCGAAGGCGGGTTGCCAGTCGTCGACGCCGCCGCCGAAGCCGAACACCGTCGGCTCCTCGGGGATGGTCACGTCCTCGCGCATCGCCTCGCGGCCGTCCTCGGTGACGAGGTACTCGGTCACGTCGTCCTCGCGCGCGACGAGCATCGTCGTCCGCGGGCCGTAGAGGACGTAGCCCGCGGCGACGAGGTCCCGTCCCAGCGCCGGGAGCGATGCGTCGTAGACGCCGACGATGGTACCCACGGGACCGTTCGCGGGCAGGTTCGACGAGCCATCGAGGGGGTCGACGGCGACGGCGTAGCCCTCGCCCGTGTCCAGCGGTTCGTCTCGCTCCTCGCTGGCGTAGGTACCGACGGAGTCGAGGGCGCCGAGTCGCTCCGCGAAGCGCTCGTCCGCGGCCACGTCGGCCGCGAGCTGTCGCTCGCCGCTCGGGTTCTCGCCGTCGCGATAGCCCCGTCGTTCGGCCAGCAGGGTCCGCATCGCCGACGCTTCCTCGGTCACCGCATCGAAGATGTCCGTGACCGTCATCGTGTGGCGTCGAGTGCTGTCTCCGCGTCCTCCTCCTCGAAGATGACGCGCTCGAGGGCGTCGAGGATGGGCTTGGGGTTCTCGCGTTGCCAGACGTTGCGTCCGACGGCGAGGCCGGCCCCGCCCGCGTCGATGACGGCCTCGACGTATTCGAGGAACTGCCTGTCGTCGGTCTTCGACCCGCCGGACATCACGACTTTCGCCTCGCCCGCGGCGTCGACGGCCCACTCCATCGCCTCGGGACTGCCGGGATACTTCACCTTCGCAATATCCGCGCCGAGTTCGAGGGCGATGCGGGACGCGTAGGCAATCGTCTCGTCCGCGGTGTCGTTTTTGAGGCCCTGCCCGCGGGGGTAAGACCACATTACGACCGGCAAGTCGTGGTCGCGGGCGCTCTCCTGCACGCCCCGGAAGTCCTCGTACATCTCCGGTTCGCGGTTCGACCCGGAGTAGAGCGTGTAACCGACGGCGTCGGCGCCGAGTTCCTCGGCGTAGTCCACCGACCAGTTCTGGGGGGAGTACGGCTCGCCCATCCAGAGGTTCGACGTCCCGTTGAGTTTCGCCACCAGCGCAACGTCGTCCTCGTAGGACGGGTAGTACGTCTCCGCGACGCCCTTCTGGACCGCGACGCCGGTGACGGCGTCGTGGGTCGTCAACTCGAACACCGTCTCCGGGTCGAGCGTCTCGGGCACCGGTTCGAAGTCCGACGGCCCGTGTTCGAGGCCGTGGTCCATCGCGAGAATCAGCGTCTTCCCGTCCCGCGTGAGATCCGAGTCGGTCAGGGGGAGCATTCACTCATCTGTTCGGGCAATCCGAATATAAATGGACCGGTCCAGCACGGAACGAGGATTTCACCCGGGAGAGGTCACGAGAGCGACGATACCGGGAGTGTAGGAGGTAGCGGGCCTGAAGCGGCAGAATTGTTTACTCGCCTTTCGGTAAATCCTGTGGGGAAACAGTCACTCGGACTAGTGTTTGAGAAAGCTTTATATCGGGGGATTGCGACAGTTCACACGATGCCTACAGTGACCATTCCGGAGAATCTCTACCGGCAACTCGAGGACGCGGCCGATGGCGGAGAACTAGACGACGCCATGTGGGAGATGGTCCACGCCTACCAGCAGAAATACGATCCCGCGGAGTAACTCACTCTTCTGCGAACCGGAACACCGGCTTCACCGTGCGGGAGTCGAGGAAGTCCTCGAACGCGGTTTTCGGGTCGTCCACGGAGTAGTCCGTGTCCATAATCGGCTCCGGGTCCACCGACCCGTTCTCGAGGAGTCGGAGCGCCTGTTCGAAGTTGCGCCACGTCGAGCCATACGACGTGTTGAGGTCGACTTCGCCGCGCACTAGCGGCGTCATGAACACTTCGCTCGGCTCACCGGGGAGACCGACGACGACGATTTGGCCGCCTTTGCGGACCACGTCGACGGCCTGTTCGACACCGGAGTGATGGCCGGTCGTGTCGAAGACGCGGTCGAAGTTCTTCCCGTTGGTGAACGCTTCGGTGCGCGCTTCGAGGTCGTTCTCCTGAATGTCCACCGTCTCGACGTCGATGTCGTCGAGGAGGGGGAAGCGGTGTTCGGTGTCCTTCGACAGGCCGGCGACGAGGACGTTCGCCCCGATGGAGTCGGCGACAGCGGCGACGAGGACGCCGATGGGACCCGGACCGAAGACGAGGACGTCCTCGCCGGGCACCGTCTCGGACTGTTCGAGGACGGCGCGCGTCGCGATGCTCAGCGGTTCGGTGATGGCCGCGTAGCCGAGGTCGAGTTCCTCGGGGACGTGGTGGAGATGCTCCGCCGCGACGTTGTTGTACTCCCGGTAGGCACCGTCGCGGTGCATGCCCGTGATGGAGAAGTTCTGGCAGACGTTGGGCTGGCCGTTCTTGCACTGGAAGCACTCGCCGCAGTCGTGAATCGGCTCCTCGACGACCTTGTCGCCCACCTCGAAGTTCGTCACGTCGTCACCGACTTCGACGACTTCGCCCGAGTACTCGTGGCCCATGATGCGCGGCATCTGGATCCACTCGTAGCCACCCTCGTACGTGTACGCGTGCGCGTCACTGCCGCAGACGCCGGCGGTGTGGACCTTCACCAGCACCTCGTCGTCGGCGGGTTCCGGCCGCTCGCGCTCCTGTACTTCGATTTCGCGCGCCCCTGTCTGCACGATGGATTTCATCGAGCGAAACTCGGCTTCGTCCGCCCATAACCCTTGGGGGTTCGGCCGCGACTGCCGCGGCGTCGGACGGCGGCCCGTCGGAGTAGGTACTCGCTTCCGGAGAAATCGCTCCATCACAACCTATATTCTCGCCACCCTCGAATGACTGGCTACAATGCCCATTCGGTGGCTCGCGGAGATCGGTGCCGAGGACGTGGACGTGGCCGGCGGCAAGGGCGCGTCCCTCGGGGAACTCGTCGCGGCCGGCTTGCCGGTCCCGTCGGGATTCGTCGTCACGGCGTCCACGTTCCGGACCTTCGTTGAGTCCGCAGGAATCGGCGACGAGCTGTACGAACTCCTCGACGTCGACGCCTCCGACCCGGAGGAACTCGAAGGCGTCGCGGAGGAGGCCCAGGCGCTCGTCACCGGTACGCCGGTCCCCGACGACGTGGCGGCTGAGATCCGCGCGGCGTACGACCGCCTCGGGACCGAGGCCGGCGTGGAGGCCCCCTTCGTGGCTGTCCGCTCGTCCGCGACGGCCGAGGACCTCCCCGATTCCAGTTTCGCGGGCCAGCAGGACACGTATCTCAACGTGACCGGCGAGGACCTCGTGGACCGCGTGCAGCGGTGCTGGGCGTCGCTGTTCACGAACCGCGCCATCTACTACCGCCAGACGCGCGGCTTCGACCACGAGGACGTGGACATCGCCGTCGTCGTCCAGCGGATGGTCGACGCCGAGAAGAGCGGCGTCATGTTCACGCGCGACCCCTCCACCGGGGAGGCCGAACTCACCGTCGAGGCCGCGTGGGGCCTCGGCGAGGGCGTCGTCTCCGGCACCGTCTCCCCCGACACGTACGTCCTCGACCCGGACGGGACGGTCAAGTCGGAGAACGTCGCCACGAAGCGGACGATGATCGTTCGGAGCGACGACGGCGAGACGGTCGAACGCGAGGTGTCCGCGGACCGCCGGGACGAGCGCGTCCTCGACGGGGAGGAACTCGACCGCCTCGTCTCCCTCGGCGAGACAGTCGAGGACCACTACGGCGGGCCACAGGACGTGGAGTGGGCCATCGCCGACGGCGAGGTGTTCCTGCTCCAGTCTCGCCCCATCACGACTATCGAGGAGGGAGCGGAGAGCGAGTCCGAGGCCGGGACGGGCGAGGAACTCGTCGACGGCCTCGGCGCCAGTCCCGGCACCGCGACGGGTCCGGCGCGCATCGTCACGCAACTCGACCAACTCGACAAGGTCGGTGAGGGCGACGTCATCGTCACCGAGATGACGACGCCCGACATGGTGCCCGCGATGCAGCGAGCGAGCGCGCTCGTCACCGACGAGGGCGGCCTGACGAGTCACGCCGCCATCGTCTCCCGTGAACTCGGCGTTCCGGCGGTGACCGGCACCGAGGACGCGACGACGACGCTCGACGACGGGCAGGTCGTGGCCGTCGACGGCGACAGGGGGACCATCGAGTCGGCAACCGAGGCCGAGGAGCGCGAGCGGACCTCCGAACCGGCCGAACTCGCCGCGGACCAGTCCGCCCAATCCGAGTCGAGTCCGCCGATGACCGCGACGGAGGTCAAGGTCAACGTCTCGATGCCCGCGGCCGCCGAGCGTGCGGCCGACACGGGCGCCGACGGCGTGGGTCTGCTCCGCCTCGAACACATGATTCTGGAGACGGGCAAGACCCCAGCCCGGTACGTCGAGGAGCAGGGCGAGGAGGCCTACGTCGACCAGTTGGTCGCCGGCATCCGAACCGTCGCCGACGCCTTCTATCCCCGCCCGGTGCGCGTGCGGACCCTCGACGCCCCCACCGACGAATTCCGGCATCTGGAGGGCGGCGAGACGGAGCCCACCGAACACAACCCGATGCTCGGCTTCCGGGGCATCCGTCGGAGCCTGCAGGAACCCGACCTGTTCAAGCACGAACTCCGCGCGTTCGAGCGCCTCTACGGGATGGGCTACGACAACCTCGAACTGATGTTCCCGCTCGTGAACGACGCCGACGACGTGGAGCGAGCGACGGCGCTGATGGCGGAGGTGGGAATCGACCCCAATCGTCGCTCGTGGGGGGTGATGGTCGAGACGCCGGCGGCGGCGCTCGGCATCGAGGACCTCATCGACGCCGGCATCGACTTCGTGAGCATGGGGACCAACGACCTCACGCAGTACACGCTCGCCGTCGACCGCAACAACGAGCGAGTGGCCGACCGGTACGACGCCGAGCATCCGGCGGTCAAACGCCTGCTGGCGGACGTGGTTGAGACGTGCCGCGAGAACGACGTGACGACGAGTATCTGCGGGGAAGCGGCCTCCCAGCCCGGGATGGTGAAGTTCCTCGTCGAGGCGGGCGTCACGTCCATCAGCGCGAACATCGACGCGGTGAGCGACGTTCAGCAACTCGCCAAGCGCGTCGAACAGCGTCTGCTTCTCGATTCGGTCCGATAGCCCGAGCGATAAACGCTTATATGGGGTGAGTGGCCATCTCCGGTTATGAGTTCAGACGGCTCCTCGATCGTCTGCCGTCGGTGCGGGGAAACGATTCCGCTCGAAGCGGGTAGCTGTCCCCACTGTGGGAAAGACATCCGCAATATCACCGGTCCCGCCGTCGCCATCGTCCTCGGTCTCATCCTCGTCGGGTCGGCGATTCTCGGCGGGAGTCAACTGTACGTCTTCGGCGCGGTCGGTCTGGTCATGGCTGCCTCCGGTGGGTACATCCTCTACGACCGTCGCCAGCGCATTCAGGAGGCCGCACAGCGCGGCGCCACGGCGACGACGAGCGAGGGTGAGGGCGAGGAAGAAGAAGAGGAGAGCATTTTCTGAGCGGTCACGGCCGTTCCGTGCGGTATTCTTCGGTTTTCGCCGATGAAGTGTCTCCGGAAGCGTTATTAACGACCATGACTGTCACTTCCGTATGGCAGAGACAGAGCTTACCGTTGACGAGGCCAACGAACTCATCGACTCAATTCTGGACGAGGTGAAGTCGGTCGTCATCGCCGACGACGACGTTCTCGAGAACATCATGCTCGCCATCCTCGCGGAGGGCCACGTGCTCCTCGAGGACGTTCCCGGGACCGGGAAGACGCTCGCCGCGAACGTCTTTGCGACGGCGCTCAACGTCGAGTTCTCCCGCATCCAGTTCACGCCGGACCTCCTTCCCTCGGACGTGATGGGCACGAACATCTACAACGAGAAGGAAGGCGAGTTCGAGTTCCAGCCCGGCCCGATCTTCGGCAACGTCATCCTCGGCGACGAGATCAACCGCGCGCCGCCGAAGACGCAGGCCGCGATGCTCGAAACGATGGCCGAGGCGCAGGTCACCGTCGAGGGCAAGACCCGCGAACTCGAACCGCCGTTCTTCGTCATGGCGACGCAGAACCCCGTCGAGCAGGAGGGTACCTTCCCGCTCCCCGAAGCGCAGGTCGACCGCTTCCTCGTGAAGGACACCATCGGCCAGCCTGACGTCGAGGGCAAGGTCGAACTGCTCCGCCGCCGCTCCCAGCGCACCACCTCCATCCCGACGGCCGAACCGGTCGTCGACGACCCCGACAAGATCGTGGCCCTCCAGCAGGTCCCCGAGTCCGTCGAGGTCGACGAGGACCTGATGACGTACATGGCCGAACTCATCGGCCTCTCCCACGAGGACAACCGCGTCCGCGTCGGCGTCTCCCCGCGTGGTCTCCAGCGCCTCTTCGAGGCGTCCCGCGCCCGCGCCGTGATGAACGGTCGCGACTACGTCGTCCCGAGCGACATCCAGCGCATCTCCGAGCCGGTGCTCGCCCACCGCCTCGTCCTCACTCCCGAGGCGCAGGTCAACGACGTGCAGAAGACCGAAGTCGTTCAGGACCTCCTCGACGAGGTGCCCGTTCCGACCATCGAAGGCGAAGCGACCGCCGACTGAGGCCGCTGTAGAGCCGCCGTTTCGGTCCCTTTTTGTCGTTTCTCTGTCTCGCGGTTTCCGCCCCTCAGTCGATGGTATTAAATATCATGTATCTTCTCAACCTAGTCAATGAGTGTCGTTGATAGGAGCAAATTCCCCTCCATCGTTCTCATCGTGGTTGCGGTCCTCGCGCTGTCCGCCACGGCAGCCACGATAGACAACACGGTCGGGGGGCCATCTGGAAGCGGCTTCACAGTCGACCCGTCTCAGGGTGGCGGCGGTCAGGGCTCTGGACCCAGTTCCGGGCCCGCCAACCTAAGCGAAGGCCCCGCAGTCGATACCAAAGGGCAGCAGGTGACTTTCCAAATCTGCATCGAGTTCCTGACGACGCCAGTCGCCGTGTTGGGAATCTTCGGCGCGATGGGGCTGCTGTTCTACGGCATCCAGCGCCGGTGGAACGGCGCGACGGCCATGCTGGTGGGAACGGGCGTCGTGCCCGTGGTGCTCGGGTCGTACTTCTTCCTGACGAACTGCCAGAGCGGCGGTGGCGGTGGCGGTGGTGGGGGTGGCGGCATCCCCACCCCGAGCCCGGGGACGGGCGTTCAGGCGCCCAACGTCCCGCCGACGGTGCTGGGCGTGGCGCTGGTCGCCGTCCTCGGTCTCGCCGCGGTGATGCTGTACGCCGTCACCGGTGAGGACGAGGAGTACGAACCCCTCGAAGACGAGGAGGCCGGTGAGGCCCCCGACAAGGCCGACTTCGCCGAGGCGGCGGGTCGCGCGGCCGACCGCATCGAGGAGGCGAACGTCGAAGTCGACAACGCTGTCTACCGTGCCTGGTACGAGATGACCCAACTGCTGGACATTCCGGACCCCGAGACGAGTAGTCCGATGGACTTCGCGGACGCAGCCATCGAGTTCGGCCTCAACGAGGACGACGTGATGGAACTCACGGACCTGTTCAACGAGGTTCGGTACGGCCATCAGGACGCCGAGAGCCGCGAGGAGCGCGCACTCGAAATTCTCCGGCACATCGAGTCCGAATACGAAGGCGTCACGTCCGAGGAGACGGGAGGTGAGAACTGATGGACGTCGACGCGATTATTCACAAGACCGGACTGGCAATCGGCGGCGCCGTGTTGGGACTGGGCTTCGTCGCCCTGTTCCTGACTGACTTCGGCACGTCGCTCCCTGTCAGCCTGTATATCGCCCAGTTCGCAGCCGTCGTCGGCATGGTCATCGCCGGGTTCACGGTTCGGAACCGCTACAACGCGTCGCTGCGGAACATCCTCATCCCCGAGGTCGAGTATCCGCTCGCGACGCCCGCGCCCGGTGACGACCTCGACGACATGCTGTACCGGCTGACGGAGCTTCGCGAATCCACCATCGAGTACCGCGACCAGATTCGCGAGCAGGTCGGCGAGGTGGCCATCGCGGTCATCCGCCAGCGCGAGGAGTGCAGCCGCGAGGAGGCCATCGAGCGCCTCAAGAGCGGGTCGTGGACGGACAGCACCACGGCCGCGAACTTCTTCGTCGAGGGCGGCGTCGAGGAGTCCCAGTCGCTGTCGACCCAGATCCAGCGCCGCCTGTTCGGTACGAAGTCCGCCTTCGAGCGCCAACTGGAGGAGACGGTGTCGGCGCTCGAAGAGCACGCGGCCTTCATCGAGGACCTGCCCGAGGTAGATGACGAGGACGCCGAACAGCGCGCACTGCGCTCGAACGCGCTCGTCGACCCCGACGAGGGGAAGTGGATCACCGACACGGTTCGCTACCGCAGTCTGCTCCGAACGCACCTCTGGAGCGGCGTCACGGCGTTCGCGCTGCTCGCCGTCGCAGTCGGCGCGTTCTCCGCACAGCCCGCAGTGCTGCTGTCGAGCGTCGTCGCACTCGGCATCGCCGGCTACTCCCGTGTCACGTCCGCGCCGGACCTCGCGGCCCTCGACGTCGAGCGCACCCTCGAAGACAGTTCGCCCAAACCCGGCGACGAAGTCGAAGTGCAGGTGGAAGTGACGAACACGGGCAACACGTTCCTCACCGACCTGCGGCTGGCGGACCGCGTCCCGCCGACGATGCGCGTCGTCGAGGGGTCGCCCCGCCTCGGCACCGCGCTCCGGCCCGGCCAGAGCGCGCACTTCGAGTACACCGTCGTCGCCGACCGCGGACAGCACACGTGGCCCCTGCAGGTCGTGGGCCGCGACATCTCCGGGGCATCGGAGCGGGAGGCCTACATCGACGCCGACGCAGAGATGGAGTGTGCCCCGCGCCTGAAGACGGCCATCGAGACGCCCGTCCGGATGCAGACGTCGATGTACTCCGGACAGGTCAGCACGGACATCGGCGGCGGCGGACTGGAGTTCCACTCGATTCGGGACTACCAGCCCGGCGACCCGATGCGCCGCATCAACTGGAAGCAGTTCGCTCGCACGGGCGAGTTCTCGACCATCGACATGCGCGAGGAGCGCGCGGCGAAGGTGGTGCTGATGTTCGACGCTCGCGAATCCGCCTACGTCTCGCCAGCGCCGGGCCAGCGCCACGCGCTCGACCGCTCGGTCGAGGCGTCCTACGACGTGTTCGCCTCGCTCATCGACGCCGGTCACCTCGTCGGCTTCGCGGCCTTCGACACGGTGCCGATGTGGATGGGGCCGAACACGGGCGACCAGCACATGGAGCGCGCACGCCGGATGTTCGTCGACCACCCGGCCATCTCCCCGCTCCCGCCGGACGTGCTCGACAAGACCGGCGGCTACGTGGACCCGATGACTCACGTCCGCCGCCAGCTCCCCAAGAACACGCAGATATTCCTGTTCTCCCCGCTCACGGAGGACTTCGTGTACGAGGTCGCGCGGCGTCTCGACGGCGCGGGCCATCTCGTGACCATCATCAGTCCGGACCCGACGTCGAGTCGGACGCTGGGCCAGCGGCTCGCGCGCCTCGAACGCAAGTCCCGCGTCGTGCGGCTCCGGGAACACGGCATCCGCGTCATCGACTGGGGGCCGGACAACTCGCTCCAACTTGAACTCGAACACGCGACCCGGAGGTGGTAACTAATGAGTCAATCTACAGAAATCGAGCCGAACGCAGTCGAAGCCGAAGCGGAGGAGGTGCCGACTCAAGAGAAGGAGACGGTCACGGTGGAACACAGTCCGCCGCGACTGAGCAGCGGCATCGCCCTCGGGTCGGTGTTCCTCGGGGTCCTGCTGACGGGACCGTTCAACCTCGTCGCGGCCATGTTCGGCGTCGCGAGTCTGGCGCTGGTCGCCGGGAGCCTGTTCCTGCGGCAGTCGCGGGGCTACCTCTCGGTGGGCGTCGGGTTCGCGCTGTTCGGCACGCTGGTGGCGGGTGGCTTCGGTGCGGTGCCGCCCATCTTCATGCTCGTCGCCGTGTCGTCCATCCTCGTCGGCTGGGCCGTCGGGCAAAACGGGCTTTCCATCGGCGAACAGCTCGGAAGCAACACGAAGACGCGACGGCTCGAACTCACGTACGCCGGCGTGACGATGCTGACCGTCGCGGCCATCGACGTCGTCGCGATGGCGGTGTTCCAGCTGTCGGGCTCCGGACGCCCCGAACCCGCAGTCGCGCTGGTCATCGTCGGCGCCATCGTCCTGATGTGGACGCTGGGCGAGTAGACACGGCACACGTTCTCGAACCGTAATCATCTTACTGCTGATTCGTGAAGGCCCGGACGCAAATGGTCCGAGAACTCGTCACCGACCCGCAGGCCTTCTTCAAGGGGAAGGCGCAGAACCGCAGCGTCGTGCTGGAGGTAGTTATCGTTCTCGCCGTCGGCGGCATCGGCATCATCGGCTCGTACTACTTCGCCCAGCGCGTCTTCGACCTCGCGACGACAGGCGGCTACTCGAACTTTCAGGCACTGGGGCTGGTGATCCGACCGCTACTCGGCATCGTCGGGCTCTGGATCGGAGGCGTGTTCATCGCTCACTTCCTGGCGGGCTTGTTCAACGGTCGGGGTCCGATCCGTCGGCTGCTCAAACTCTCGGCCTGGGCGATGGTCCCTCTTGCGGTGGGGAACGCCGTCCGGTCGGCCGCCGTGTATCTCACCTACAACAACATCCAGGCCGACGACGTCGACTTCGGCTTCGCTGGCGGGTTCAACGAGCAGGCCGCGGTGCTGCGGGCGGAAATCACGAACACGCCCCTCATGCTCGTCGCGATGGTCGTGAGCATCCTCTCCGGCGTCGCGATGTGGTACCTCCTCAGTTACGCCGTCGCGGCGGCGAAGAGCATCGACGTCAGCGACGCGCGAAAGGTGGCCGCCGTCCCGGCCGGCATATACATCCTCTTCCTCCTGAACGAGACGCTCTCGAGCCTCGGCGTCCTCTGAGACGAGGCTTTTTGACGCTCCCCGTCGTGTACAGTGGCGATGGGGCTCTTCGACAAACTCCGCGACGCGTTCGGGCGTAGCGCCAGCCAGACTGGAGAGGAGCCCGAACCGGAGTACCGGTGTCTCCAGTGTGGCGCGGGCTACGACAGAAAGCACGCCGTCTGCTCTGACTGTGGAAGCGAGTTCATCGCGCCCACGAACCCCGACGACGACGCGGAAGAGGAGATGACGGAGTAGTCAGTTCGGCGCGACGAGTTCGACCGGATGGCGGGCCGGCCGCCGGAGCAAGTCGTTCAACTGGTCGAGACAGGACGTGCCGCTGGCGACCACGGTGCGGTCGCTGTCTCCGAACCCGTCCTGTTCGCGGAGTCGCTCGCCCACGTCGACGCTGAGTTCGTAGTACTCCTCCTTGTAGCCGAAACTACCGGCCATGCCACAACACTCCACGTCGGAGGTGACGACGTCGTAGCCGAGGCCGTCGAGAACGGCGACGGTCTGGCCTTCGAGACCGAGGGTGCGCTGCTGGCAGTGACTGTGGTAGGCAACCTCGCGGTCGGCCGCCGTCGGTCCTCGGAGCGCGTCGGGGTCACAGCCGTTCTCGAGGAGGCCGTAGACGTACTCCATGATCTCGTAGGAGTCCTCGGAGAGCGCCTCGTAGGCCTCGGGGTGGAGGTTCGCGTAGTCGTTGCGGAACATCGCGAGGTCCGAGGGCTCGATGACGACGACGTCACGGCCCACCTCAACGTAGGAGGCGAGCGTGCGGTACGCCTCGTCGGCCTTCTCGCGGGCGGTGTCGATCATGCCCTGCGAGAGCGGTGCGCGGCCGCTGGCGCCCGCGTCGGGCACCACCACGTCCACGCCGAGGGCGTTGAGCGTCTTCACCGCGGCCTTCCCGCGGTCCACGTCGACGTAGTTCGTGTACACGTCGGGGTAGAGCGCCACCTCGCGCACGGGGTCCGCGACGCTCGTGTCGCGGTCGGCCACCCAGTCGCGGAGCGTCTCGCGCTGGAACTCGGGGAGCGGGCGCCGCCTGTCGACGCCGGCGATGCGCTCCATCAGCGCGCGGTTCGGGCCGAAGTCCGCCAGCCAGTTCGAGAGCGGCGCGGTGGCGCTCCCGAGTTTCGCGAGCGTCTCGAAGTTGCCGAAGACGCGCTTCTGCAGGTCGACACCGCCGCCCTCCTCGTCGGGGGTCAGCCCCTCGACGAGGAAGTCGAACTTGTCGGTGTCCTCGGCGCTGTTGAGCCGGTCCCGAACGACCGTGTTTATCCACGGGATGTCGATTTTGACCGGGCAGGCCTCCTGACACCGGGAACAGCCGGTACAGAAGTCGTTGAAGTCGTCGGCGCTGTCGAGACCGTGGACGCCGGCCTCCCACCCGGTGGCGATGCCGCCCGAATACGTTTCGCCGCCGAAGGCGTGGCCGCCGACGCTCTGGAAGTTCGCGCAGACGTTCGCGCAGGCCGAACACCGGATGCAGTACAGCGTCTCCTTGAGGTGTTCGTCCTCGCGCATGTCGAGGCGGCCGTTGTCGATGAGGACCAGATGGAAGTCCCTGTCGTCGGCGTCACCGAGTTCGTCGTCCACGAAGTCCAGCGTCGGGGACTCCGTGGGTGGCGTGAACAGGGAGATGTAGGCCGTGATGTCCTGCCCCGTCCCCGACCGGCCGATGAGTTCGACGAACGGTTGGAGGTCCTCGACGCTCGGCAGGATTTTCTCGACCCCGGCGACGGCGACGTGCGTGTCGGGGACGAGGGCGCTCTTCCGAGCGTTCCCCTCGCTGGTGACGAGCGCCATGCTTCCGGAGTCGGCGGTGAGGAAGTTCGCGCCGGTCATGCCCACGTCGGCGCTCCGAATCTCCTCCCACAGCTTGTCGCTGGCGAACTGCGTGAGTTCCCCCGCGCTCTCGAGTTCCTGCTCGGGGTCGAAGCGCTCGTTGAACAGGTCCGCGATGGCGTCGCGGGACTTGTGGATTGCGGGCGCGACGATGTGGGAGGGCGACTCGTCGGCCACCTGTAGGACCCACTCGCCGAGGTCAGTCTCCACGACGTCGACGCCGCTCTCCGCGAGATGTTCGTTGACCTCGATCTCCTCGCTCGTCATCGACTTCGACTTCACGAGGGTCTCGGCATCCTCGTCCTCGCACAGTTCCTCGACGTAGCGGTTCGCGTCTTCGGCGTCGTCGGCGAGGTAGACGGTGCCGCCGTTCGCCTCGACGGCCTCGGTGAGTTCGTCGATGAGTTCCGGCAGGCGCGCGATGGCGTCCTCCTTGATGGCGCGGGCCTCGTCTTTGAGCCCCTCGTAGTCGTCGAGTTTGTCGACAGACTCGTAGCGGCCCTCGTTGAAGCCCATCGTGTTCTCCTCGACGGCGGGTCCCTCCGTCGCGAGGAGTTCCCGAATCTTCTCGGCCTTGGCGTCGCGCGAGAGCGAACTCATGGCTCTTCCTCCACGATGACGACGTGAACGCGTGCGGGACCGTGGGCGCCCAACACCAAGTCGCCCATGTCCGCGGTGGCGCTGGGGCCGGTGGCGATGACCGCGCTCCCGCCGTCACGGAGTAGGTCCCCCAACTCGTCGAACGCGGCGGGCATGTCCGGGTGGACGTCCGCGGCCCGGACGACGGCGACGTGCTCCTCGGGGAACAGACTCGACTGCTCGACGCCGTCGGGCGTCGATTCGAGGACGACGCTCCCGTAGTCGGCGATGCCGCACCGCGCGGCCGTAACCCCGGTAGCCGCGGCTTCGAGGTCGCTCGGCGTGGGGTCTGTCTCCACCGACCCCGGAAGCGACAGGTCCGCGAACGGAAGCGGGGCGCCCACGGCGGGCGCATCGACCACGTCCGAAAGCACGTCGACGAACTCCGACGGCGTCGTCGTCGTGTGGTCGGCGCTCACCCGGTCGAGCGAGGCGCGGAACGCGTCGACGACCCCTGACTGTGTGGCTGACATGGATACTCGTATCACCCGGAACTATTCGGGGCGTGGCTTTAGTCCTTGTCTCACGGGGCCGGCGACCCGCGCTTTTATCGGGTGGACGCTCGGGGGTACGGGCATGGTTCGCACCTTCGACCCGTCGCGCACCCGACGCCGGCGAACGCTGGACGGCGAGTGGGACTTCGTGACGGACCCCGACGGCGACGGCATCGACCGCGGCCATCCCGACGGACTGCCCGACGACGCGGACAGCCTCGTCGTGCCGTCGCCGTGGAACGTCGACCCGGCCTACCACGGGTACGAGGGCGTCGGCTGGTACGAGACCGGTTTCGAGGTGACCCGCGCGGGGCCGGTCCGAATGGTCCTCCACGGCGTCTGCCACGACGCGACAGTTTGGATCGACGGCGACCGAGTCGCCGACCACTACGGCGGCTACACGCCCATCGAGGTCATCGCATCGCTCGACCGCGGCCGGCACTCCGTCGTCGTCCGCGCGGACAGCAGTCGCGACGACACCTCGATTCCCAAGCCGGGCACCGACTGGTTCCCCTACGGCGGCATCACGCGCGAGGTGGTCGTCGAGGAAGTCCCGAAGACGCGCGTCGCGGGCCTCGACGTGACGTACGACCTCGACGGCGACGAGGCGGCGCTCACCGCGGCGGTGACAGTCGCCAACGACGGCCCGACGCGCGAGGAGACGGTGGCCGCGGAACTCGCGGGCGACCGGGTGTCGGAGACCGTGACGCTCCCCGCCGACGGCGAGACGACGGTGGCGCTCGACCACACACTCGCCGTCGAGCGCTGGACGCTGGACGACCCGACGCTGTACACCGTCACCGCGACCGTCGGCGACGACGAACGCCGGGAGCGGGTGGGCTTCCGCACCGTCTCCGTCACCGACAGCGACGTCCTCGTCAACGGCGACGCGGTGCCACTTCGGGGGGTCAACCGCCACGAGGACCACCCCGAGTGGGGCCACGCCCAACCCGAGCGGATTCAGGCCCGCGACCTCTCGCTCATCGAGTCGATGGGCGGGAACTTCGTCCGGACGAGTCACTACCCGAATCACCCCCGTCTGCTGGACCTGTGTGACGAACGCGGCCTCCTCGTGATGGAGGAACTGCCCTACTGGCAGTTCAGCGGTGCGCGCTTCTCCCGCGACCCGGTGCTCGCCCGCGGAAAGACGATGCTCCGCGAAATGATAGCGCGGGACCGGACCCACCCCGCCATCGTCGCGTGGGGCCTCACCAACGAGTGCGCCGGCCACGAAGACGCCGTCTACGACGCGGTTGGGGACCTCGCCGGCATCGCCCGGGACCTCGACGACCGGCCGGTGACCCTCGCCTCGATGAACTACCAACCCGACAAGCGCGCTCACGACCCCACCTTCGAGCACTGCGACATCGTCTGTCTCAACGGCTATCAGGGCTGGTACACGGAGGGCGACTGGGACGAGATTCTGGACCCGGCGCGCGAGGACTACCCCGAGAAGCCCATCGTCGTCTCGGAGTTCGGCGCGGGCGCGGTGTACGGCGAGCGGACGTGGGAGAACCAGAAGTGGAGCGAGGGCCATCAGGCCGCGGCGGTCCTCGACGCCGTCGAGGCGTTCGAGGCCGCGCCGGACGTGGCCGGCTTCGCCGTCTGGCAGTTCTGTGATACGTGGACGACGACAGAGCGATTCGCCGGCCGCCCGAAGGGCAAGAACAACAAGGGCCTCGTGGACGAGTACCGCCGCCCGAAGGAAGCCTATCAGCGCCTGCGGGCGTTTCTCACCGACTGACCGACGGCTTCAACACCCAGCGAGGACTCCCACTCTCCATGACCGACGTGTTCCTCGTCGCGGGACAGAGCAACGCGAACGGCCTCGGTGACCCGGACGCCGCGCCGCCGGGCCCCGACGGCGCCCGCGAGTACGACCCCGAGGCGGGCACACTCGAACCGCTGTCAGAGCCAGTCGGTCCCGGCGACGGCGGCAGCGCGTGGACGGCGTTCGCCCGCGCCTACCGCGACGCGACGGGCCGGCCACTCGTCGTCGTCTCCACCGCCGTCAACGGCGCGGCGCTTCACCCAGACGCGGACGAACACCGCGACGCCGGGGACTGGCGGCCCGACGGCGAGTACGCGCGCCACGCCGTCTCGGCCGTCGAGGAGTGCATGGCCACACTCGACGACGCCACGTTCCGCGGCGTCCTCTGGCAGCAGGGCGAGAGCGACGCCATCGCCATCGACGACGGCCATCACAGCCTCGACGCCTACGAGGCGGCGTTCTGGGACCTGCTCTCCTACTTTCGGGACGCCTTCGGCCCCGAGACGTCGCTGTTCCTGTTCCAAATCGGACGCCGGCGCGACGCGGACACCGACGGCTGGCGGGCGGTGCGGGAGGCACAGGCGGGCTTCGCGGCGGCCGACGAGAACGTCCACCTCGTCTTCGACGACGCCGTCGCGTTCGGCGAGGACGGGCGGATGCAGGACGTGTACCACTACACGCAGGCCGGCTACGACGAGATGGGGCGCGTCGGCGGGGCGAACGTCGCCGAAATCGTTCAGCGGTCGTAGTCGCGGCGTCGCTCCACTTCGAACTCGGCACGCAGGTCGCCGGCCGTCACCTCGAAGGTGCCGGGTTCGACCGTTCGCTCGCCCGCAGGTGAGACGACGCCCAGTACCTCCTCGTCGAGAGCGAACGCGACTGTCCGCTCCTCGCCGGGGTCGAGTTCGACGCGCGTCGCACCGGCGAGTTCGCGGACCGGAGTGACGCGGGAACTCACCGCGTCGCGCACGAACGCCTCCACCGCCTCCGCGCCCGCCCGGTCACCGACGTTGGCGACTGTCACTTCGACGTGCGCCGTCTCCGCCGGCCCAACCGCGTCAGGCACCGCGAGGGCGCGGTACTCGAACTCGGTGTAACTCAGGCCGTGGCCGTACTCGAAGAGCGGATCGTAGGCGTCGAGGTGCGCCGGGTTCTCCATCGTCGGGTACGGCAGGTGGTTGAACCGAACCGGAATCTGGCCCTCCGAGCGCGGGACCGAGACCGGAAGGGCGCCGCCGGGGTTGTGGTCGCCGAACAGCACGTCGGCCACCGCGCCGCCGGCGGACCCGGGCTGATACGCCAACAGGAGCGCCGCGAGCGAGTCGGCCAGTTCGGGCGTCGAGAGGACGCGCCCGGTGACGAGGACGCCGACGGTCGGCGTGCCAGTCTCGCGGGCGACGGCCGCGAGTTCGCACTGGGCCGCCGGGAGCGAAATCGAGTCCCGCCGCGGGAACTCGTCGGCCTCGAAACCGGTCGTCCCTTCGCGGAACTCGTGAACGTAGTCCGGTTCACCGAGGACGACCACCGCCACGTCGGCGTCTGCGGCGCCCGCGCGCACGGCGTCGAGGTCCAGCGTCTCGTGTATCGTCGCGCCGGGTTCGTAGGCCACTTCGGTCCCGGCGGGCGCCACGTCGCGGAGACCCTCCAGCACCGTCTCGCCGAGCGGTTCCGGATCCGCGACGTTGCCCCATCCGCCGTGCTGGTGGGCGATGGCGTCCGCGTTCGGCCCGGTGACGAACACCGAGTCCGGGTCGTCGAGGGGCAACAGGCCGTCGTTCGTGAGGAGGGTCATCGACTCGCGGGCCGCCTCGCGGGCCACCGCGCGGTGGTCGGGGTTGCCCAGCGTCTCGGCCGCCTCGTCGGGGTCCACGAACGGGTCCTCGAACAGGCCGAGCGCCATCTTCAGCCGGAGCACGCGACGCGCGCTCCCGCGGACGCGTTCGACGGAGAGTTCGCCGTCTCTCACCAGCGAGACGAGGGGGTCGGTGAAGCGCGCGCCGCCGGAGGGGAACACGTCGACGCCGGCCCGGACCATCCGGAACAGCGACTCCTCCAAGCCCGCGGTGACGCCGTGGCCACCGTGGAGGTCCGAGGGCGCGGCGTAGTCGGCGAGGACGAAGCCGTCGAAGCCCAGTTCCTCGCGGAGCAAGTCCCGCAAGAAGCGCTCGGAGCCGTGGACCGGTTCGCCGTCGATGGCGTTGTAGCAGGGCATCACGCCGCCCGTGCCGGCGTCGATGGCGTCGGCGTAGGGCGGGACGTGGACGCGACGGAGCGTGTACCGCGACACGTCGTTGGGTGCTTGGTCCTCGCCGCGGACGCCCTCGCTGTACGCGGGGAAGTGCTTCGTGACGGCCACCACCGGGTCGTCGGCACCCTGATAGCCGTCGACCATCGCGGCCGCGAGAGTGCCACAGAGACGGGGGCTCTCGCCGAACGTCTCCGGGATGCGACCCCACCGCGCGTCGCGGGCCACGTCGCCGATGGGGCTGCTCGTGGACTGGACGCCAGTCGCCCGCATCTCCGCCGCGGCCACCTCGCCGATCCGCCGGCACAGGTCCGGGTCGCGGGTCGCCGCCAGACCGAGTTGCTGGGGGAAGACGGTCGATCCGGCCACGGCCGCGTGGCCGTGTTCGGCCATCGCGCGCAGGAACACGGGCACGTCGAAGCGCGAGGCGTCCATCGCCGCTCGCTGGACGCGGTTCGCGACTTCGGCCTTCGCGCGCGGCGTGTTGTGCGGCGTGTCGCCGAAGTGGACGGAGCCGAGGTGGTGGTCCGCGACCTCGGCGACGAGGCGGTCCACGTCGGCGTGCGGCGGCGTGCCGACCATCTGGCCGACGAGTTCGGGGACCGTCATCTCCGCGACGATGCGCTCGACCCGTGCCTCCGCCTCGGGCGGGAGGTGCTGGCCGAAGGCTCGTTCGGTCATGCTCCGCCCGATTCGCGCCGCCCACTTAGCGCCTTGGCCTTGCCGGGACCCCGCGTCTTTTCGAGACGGCCGCCGAACGACCCCTATGGAGCCACCGTTCTCTCCCCCCATCGGACTCGGCACCGCGTTCGACGCGGACGACGAGGCAGTCGTGGCCGCCGTCGAGAGCGCCCTCGACGCGGGCTACCGCCACGTCGACACCGCACAGGTCTACGGCACCGAGGCGCAGGTCGGTGAGGCAATCGACCGCGCCGACGTGGCTCGCGAGGACGTGTTTCTGGCGACGAAGACAGCTCACATCGACAACATCGACCCGGGTCGTGAGGCACTGAAGGAGAGCGTCTACGAGAGCGCCGCGAAACTCGGGGCGAACACCATCGACCTCTGCTACGTCCACTGGCCGATGGGCGTCTACGACCCCGAGGTGACCCTGCCGGCCCTCGACGAACTCCGCGAGGAGGGCGTCATAGAGCACGTCGGCCTCTCGAACTTCTCCGTCGAACTGCTGGACGAGGCCCGCGAGCACCTCGACGCGCCGATTTTCGCCCATCAGGTCGAGACGCATCCGCTCCTCCAACAGGACGAACTCGTGAGCTACGCGCAGGCGAACGACATCTTCCACGTCGCGTACTCGCCGCTGATGGCCGGTCGCTTCGGGGACGTGCCCGAACTCGAAGCCGTGGCCGAGAAACACGGTATCTCGGCGGCCGAAGTCTGCATCGCGTGGCTGGCGGACCGCGACAACGTCGTCCCCATCCCGAAGTCGCTGGACCCCGACCACCAGCGCTCGAACCTCGCGGCGCTGGACGTCGCTCTCGACGACGAGGACCGCGAGTGCATCGCCGGCATCGAACGCGAAGAACGCGTCGTCGACCCCGACGGCGCGCCGTGGAACGAGGGTGGCCGATGACCGCTCTCGGCGGTCGGGTCGTCGTCGTCACCGGCGCCAGTCGCGGCCTCGGACGCTCGATGGCCGCGCGCTTCGCCCGCGAGGGCGCCCACGTGGTCCCGACGGCTCGGAGTCGTGACGCCATCGAGGAACTCGCCGCCGAGGCGGCGACGGAGATGCTCCCTGTTACCGCCGACGTGCGCGACGAGGACGACGTGCAACGCGTCGTCGAGAGCGCCGTCGACCGCTTCGGCCGTCTCGACGGCCTCGTGAACAACGCCGCCGTGGGCCTCCTCTCGCTGCAATCCGAACTGAAGGACGTCGAGGAAATCAGCCGCGAGGAGTGGCAGACAGTCGTCGAGACGAACCTCACCGGCCCGTTCCTGTTCACGAAACACGCGCTCCCCGCCCTCCGCGACGGCGACGGCGGCCACGTCGTCAACGTCTCGTCGGGCTACGGACGCCGCGGCGCGGCGGGATGGGCGCCCTACGTCAGTTCCAAGCACGGGCTGGAGGGCCTCACCGAGACGGTGGCGCTCGAAAACGAGGACGAGGGCGTCACCGCCAACGCCATCCTGCCGGGCGGGAGCGTCGAGACGGGCTTCTGGGACACCGAGGAGAAACTGTCGCACCTGCGCCCTTCGGCCCGCGACGAGGTGCAGTCGCCGGACGTGCTGAACGACGCCGTGACCGCGCTTCTCGCGCAGGGCCCCGACGGCGTCACCGGGGAGTCGATGCGCGCCCCGGCGTGGGAGGAGCGTCTGGACGTCTGAGGCCCGACTTGCGTCGAGATGGTCCACATTTTTGTGTCGGTGCGCCAAGGAGCGTCCATGCGCGAGCAGCCATTGCGACCCCTCGACGTCTCGGCCGTCGAGGTGGATGACGAGTTCTGGAGCCCGATCCGCGAGACGAACCGCGAGGAGACCATCAGCCACCAGTACGAGCGCATCGACGAGGGCGGCTGTCTCGAGAACTTCCGCCGCGTGCGCGACGGCGAGACGGGCGGCTTTCGGGGTATGGTGTTCGAGGACTCGGACGCCTACAAGTGGCTCGAGGCCGCGAGCTACGTCCTCGCGAGCCGGGAGGACCCCGCGCTCCGCGAGCGCGTGGACCGGGTCGTGGACCTCGTCGCGTCGGCGCAGGCCGACGACGGCTACCTGAACACCTTCGTCCAGTTGCGGCAACCGGACCGGCGCTGGACGAACATCAGGATGGTCCACGAACTGTACTGTGCCGGCCACCTGATCGAGGCCGCCGTCGCGCACCACCGCGCGACGGGCGACCGGGCGCTCCTCGACGTGGCGACGGCATTCGCCGACCACGTCGACGACGTGTTCGGCCCCGACGGCGTCGAGGCCGCGCCGGGCCATCAGGAGATCGAACTCGCCCTCGTGAAACTGTACCGCGAGACCGGCGAGGACCGCTACCTCGACCTCGCCGAGTTCTTCGTGGAGGTCCGGGGCCGCAACGACCGCTTCGACTGGGAGACCGACCACCCCGAGGAAATCGCGGGCCTCCCCGACACCTGGCACGTCGCGACCGACTGGGACCCGACGTACTACCAGAGCCAGGCACCGGTCCGGGAGCAGGAGGCCGTCGAGGGCCACTCGGTGCGCGCGATGTACCTCTACTGCGGCGCCGCCGACGTCGCCGCCGAGACCGGCGACGAGGAGCTGTTCGCCGCACTCGAGGGCCTCTGGGAGAACATGACCGAGAAGCGGACCTACGTCACGGGCGGCATCGGCTCCACCGAACACGGCGAGCGCTTCACCGAGGACTACGACCTGCCGAACGACACCGCCTACGCCGAGACCTGTGCCGCAATCGGGAGCGTGTTCTGGAACCGCCGGCTGTTCGAGCACACCGGGGCGGCGCGCTACGCCGACCTGTCCGAGCGGACGCTCTACAACGGCGTCCTCGTCGGCACGTCCCTCGACGGCACCGAGTACTTCTACGACAATCGCCTCGCGTCGGATGGCGACGTCCACCGGAGCGGCTGGTTCGAGTGTGCCTGCTGTCCACCGAACTTCGCGCGCCTCGTCGCCGGCCTCGAGCGTCACCTGTACGCTAGCGACGGCGACACCCTCTACGTGACCCAGTACGTCGGGAGCACGGCCGAAGCGACCCTCGGCGGAACCGAGGTCACGGTGGACGTGGCGTCGGACTTCCCCTGGGACGGCGAGGTGACCCTGACCGTCGACACGGCCGAACCGGCAACCTTCGATCTGGCGCTCCGCGTGCCCGAGTGGTGCGCGGACGCTCGCGTCGCCGTCGACGGCGACCCGGTCGACGCCACAGCGGGCGAGTTCGCCGTCCTGTCGCGGGAGTGGACCGGCGGCGAGACGGTCACCGCGACCTTCGAGATGTCGCCCCGACTCGTTGCGGCCCACCCCGCTGTCGAGGCCGACGTCGGCCGCGTCGCGATGGCGCGCGGTCCGGTCGTGTACTGCCTCGAAGCCGCCGACCACGACGTTCCGGTGGACCGCCTCCGCCTGTCGGTCGACGCCGACCTGAACGCCGAACGCCGCCCGGACCTGCTCGGCGGCGTGACGACCCTCTCGGGGCAGGCCCGCGTCCCGGCCGACTGGGACGGCGACCTCTACCGCGACGTGGCCGACCTCGCGTACGACGACGCGTCGCTCACGGCGGTGCCGTACTACGCGTGGGACAACCGGGAGAACGGCGCGATGCGGGTCTGGGTGCCGACGCCACCGTAGGCGTTGGGCGATTCCTGCTTCCGCGTCGGGGGTCCCCCCTCCGGAGCCGTGTCCAGTCTGCGCCCACCCACGCGTACCGTCACGGAGACGGTTCGGTGCGGGCGCTCGATTGGTATCCGCTATCACGCCCCAAATATTTACAACAGTTGATACAAATTTTTGTTGACGTTGTACCCATGAATAATGAGGACGAAAGCGAACGGCGGCTACCACAGAACCGGCGGGAGTTCCTCGGCGGACTCACGGCGGGCACAGCACTGCTGGGGACGGGCGGTATCGGCACAGCGACGGCACGGCGGGCGGACCGAAACACACCAGACGGGGGCGGGACGCGACAGATGGAGTCCCTCGACCGGGGACTCGTCGCCGTTCCGACGGACGACGGGGTGTTGGTCAGATTGCGACTGCTCGGGACCGAACCCCTCGACCTCGGTTTCCACCTCTATCGCGACGGCGAACGGGTGACCGACGAACCCATCACCGACAGCACGAACTACCTCGACCCGGCGGGCACCTCCGACTCGACGTACGCGGTCCGACCGGTGGGCAACGGGCGGGCCGACGCCGAGGGAGACGGCGACCGAAAGCCCGGCACGTCCGAGTCCGTCGAGGTGTGGGACCAGCGGGACAAGGAGATTCCACTGAACAAGCCCGACC
Source organism: Halobacteriaceae archaeon (assembly GCA_042216675.1). Taxonomy (GTDB): domain Archaea; phylum Halobacteriota; class Halobacteria; order Halobacteriales; family Halobacteriaceae; genus JBDGTS01. Next base: position 108,450 of record JBDGTS010000007.1, read on the forward strand.
CCGTGGAGGGCGAGGACGGCGAGACGGTCACGTACCACGCGAACGACGCGAGCATGGGCGACCTGACGGGCGACGGGACACTCACATCATCGTCCAGAAGTGGACTCCCTCGGACGCGAAGGACAACGCGCAGAGCGGACACACGAGCGACGTCCTGTTCGACGCGTACACGCTGGCGGGCGAGCATCTCTGGCGAATCAACCTCGGCCAGAACGTCCGGGCCGGCGCGCACTACGCGCCGTTCCTCGTCTACGACTTCGACGGCGACGGCAAATCGGAGTTCGTGGTGCGGACGGCAGACGGAACGGAGGACGGGGTCGGGAACGTCATCGGGGACCCGGACGCCGACTGGACGAACCCGTCCGGCTACATCCTCGAGGGCCCGGAGTATCTCACCGTCTTCGACGGCGAAACGGGCGCGGAACTCGCGACGCAGAACTTCCAGCCCGCACGCGGCGACGTGTGTGATTGGGGTGACTGCTACGGAAACCGCGTCGACCGGTTCCTCGCCGGGGCCGCGTACGTCGACGGCGAGCGACCGAGCATCGTGTTCACGCGGGGCTACTACGCGAAGTCCATGCTCGCCGCGTGGGACTTGCGGGAGGGGGAACTCGAACTGCGTTGGATCTTCGACAGCGACGACGGGAACGAGGCCTACGAGGGCAAGGGCGCACACAGCCTCGCCACCGCCGACGTCGACGCCGACGGGAAAGACGAAATCGTGTTCGGCGGCGCCGTCATCGACCACGACGGCACCGGTCTGCACACGACGACGATGGTCAACCCCGACGCCCAGCACTGCGGCGACTTCGTTCCCGACCGAGAGGGTCTGGAAATCTTCGTTCCCTCCGAGTATCCGCCCGAGGGCGCCCCGAGCGCATCGATGCGCGACGCCGAGACGGGCGAGTACATCTGGGCCGCCGAGGGGTCGGACACCGGCCGCGCGATGGTCGCCGACGTGGACCCGAACTATCGAGGCGCGGAAGCGTGGGCGACCGGCGGCGTCG